>JBGSIT010000034.1:0-59567 GCA_041742335.1 Rhizobiaceae bacterium | reverse complement strand
CCGCTTTAAATTGAATTTGAATTTAATGGTGAGAAAGATAGTCCGGTTACAGGACCAAACATTCCTGAGGACCCAATGGTTGCCAAACTTGTGCTCGAACCGGTCATTGCAAACTACCGGATTAGTGGGTCCTGACCCTAGGTTGCGACCTCAAAACAAAACGCCAAAAAGAGACTTATATGACTAATATTTTGGATTTCTTCTTTTTCAAAACGGACGCAGCGCCGAAGATCTGGAATATCTCCGACGCGGTCGGCCCATTTGCCGGTCCGAGGATTTGGCGGATTTCCGCTGTGTTCGGCCTGGCAATCATAGCGCTGCAGCTATTCATATACTTTTACAATGCCACCGATTATGTCGGCATTGACAGCGACGACAGCATGCGCCTCGTGGAGGTTCGCGATTTCCTGGCCGGCCAGGGCTGGTTTGACCTGTATCAGTACCGGCTTGGCCCGGAAGGCGGAACCCTGATGCATTGGTCGCGCCTGATCGATGCGCCGATTGCGGCGCTGATCGCCCTTTTCAACCGTTTTTTCGAAATGCACGCGGCCGAGGCCATCGCTTTGGCTATCTGGCCGCAAGTGCTCATCTTTCCGCTGATGGCCAGCATCGCGCTCGCGGCGTTCCGCTTGGGGGGACGCAATGCCATGTTGATCGCGCTGGTCATTGCAACATGCATGGTTCTCGAATTGATCCGCTTTCGACCCGGCGGCATTGACCATCACAATGTGCAGATGGTTCTTGTTGCCGCCATTGCTGCTTTCTTGCTCGACCCAGATCGCCGCGCCTCAAATTTCGCGGCAGCCGGACTGGCGGCCGCACTCGCCCTGACAATTGGCGCTGAAACAACCCCCGTTATAGCTGCAGCCTGCGTGATTGTTGCCATCATGTGGGCGATGGATGGGGAAGAATACCGTTCTGCAGCCTTCGCATTTGCTTCGGGTCTCGGTCTGGGTTCTGCAGTTTTGTTTGTGGCGACCACGCCGGTGACGCGATATATGGCGATAACTTGCGACAATTTTTCCTTTGGCTATCTCGCCGCCACGCTCACCGGCGCGGCTCTGCTGGCGCTCTGCGTCCGCCTGATGTCAGGACGGCCACGCATTGCCCGCTTCGCTTCATTGACAGCCATCGGCGTGGCGACCGGCCTTCTGGCAGCAGCTCTCATACCCCATTGCATCGTCAATCCTCTGGGCGACCTTGATCCCTTGCTGGTCGAACTCTGGCTCAACAAGGTCGTCGAAGCGCGCTCGGTGATTTCGCTGCTCGAAAGCCAGCCTGCAGCAGCGGGGAGCTTTTATGCAATCGGCTTCATGGCCATTGCCACCTGCCTCATCCGCATCCTGCACAATGACCGCAGGACTGCACATGCCATCCTGCTTGGCCTCCTGATCATCAGCTGGGTTGTCACCCTCATCCAGATCCGGGGCTACATGTTCTCCAACCTGCTGGGCATCATCGTACTAGCCGCACTTGTTTCCGACCTTCGCGAGCTGCATTCCAGCCAGCCCAAAAACCAGGGCGCCGCCATGGCCTTCTTGATCGCTGCCCTGGTCAGCATTCCGGCCTTCTGGGCGATTGCAGGCGGGCTTGGTACGGCGGCAGCCCGCCAACTCGGATTTGAAATGGCAACAAGAATGGGCAGATCTGGCGAAGATCGAAAGGAATGCGCCAGTGACGCGGTCATGAATGCCTTGGCGTCCTTGCCCACTGGTCGCATCATGACGTCATCCAATCTTGGATCCATGCTGCTGCGAAAGACGCCGCACAATGTCCTGACGGCGGCCTATCACCGCAACCAGACCGGGATGCTGGCAGAGATCCGCGCCAGTATCGCCGAACCGGTGGAAGCGGAATCCGTCATGCGGCAGGCAGGTGTCTCGATTGTTTATTATTGCAAGTCCGACTCCCGGGCCGCCTGGTTTGCCAAGCAGTATCCCGCAGGTCTCTATGCGAATCTGGATGCGGGCAATGTCCCCGATTATCTTGAACTGCAAAAGTCGATTTCAAGTGACAATGTCGGCATCTACCGACTCAAGCCGCCTCGTTGACGGCCGCCTCACACGCAAATCGCGCCCGGAACGGCTGGCAGCATACATGCAAGGTGTTTGTCAGTTCGCCGATTTGGCCGATGTGAAAACAAGGTGGCCGGTGACAAGGCCGGCCAGGCCGAGATTGTAGCCAAGCAGAGCAATTCCGAGGCTGAGAAAACTGACCGGGCCAAGCAATGCGGCTCCCGCAAATGCAAAGCAAATCAGGAACGCGACGATGATGACGGAAAATGCTGATCGCATCATCCCGGACAGAACGCCCAATAGCGCTGTGGTCATCAAAATCATGGATCCCTCCAGTATCAAATATACCGGTCTGAACTTGCACCAATCATGCTAATAATTCGTTTTGCCGATAATTTGACTTTTAATGAATTCCGATAAATCGCTTTTGAGCGCGGTTTAATGATGCCGCATGCCCGTATGAAGACCCTATACAAGCATTTTCTTATATAAATGACAACCCGTTTTGGGGATATTTGCGCCCTTTATGGATTTTGGGCGCCCGTCGCCGGCATCTTGCGAGGTCTCAGTCGAAGCCGGATTCCGTTTTCGGATCTGAGCGTTAACCGCGCAATGGGCTTGGGAACATGGCCTTCGACCGGCACTATTTCGTAGTGCCTGGCCAGCAGCGACAATATGATCGCTGATTCCTGCATGGCGAATGAGGCCCCCAGACAGACCCGAGGGCCATGGCTGAACGGTATATAGGCTTGGCGGATTGATTCGCGCTCGTCCTCGCGCGAAAAGCGGTCCGGATCGAAAGTATCGGGGTTTTTCCAGTAGACCCGGTGGCGATGCAGTAGCCAGGGCGAAATGAAGATTGCCGACCCTTTCCTGACCATCTTGTCGCGGATTTCCTCGGCAACGGTGACATCGCGCGGAATGAAGGAGACCGGCGGATAGAGCCGAAGCGTCTCGCGAAACACATCCCGCGTCAGTTTGAGATGGCGGAAGTGGCGAGGCTGCAAGCCGCCTTCCTGACTGAAGGCCTTGTCGGCTTCCAGATGCATGCGGCCCTGGACCTCCTGATCGCGGGCGATCAGGTATAGCGCCCAGGAAAGAGCGCTGGCGGAGGTTTCGTGCCCGGCCAGAAACATGACGGCAATCTGGTCGGTCAGTTCCTTCTCGTCGAATCCCATGCCTGCCGCATCGCGGGCCGCGATCAGCGAGGCAAGAATATCGACGGGCGGATTTTCCGGCTTGGTCGCCAACAGGTCAAACCGCTTTCGGACCATGCGGGCAAGCGGATTGCGGATGTTGCGGGCGTGCCGGACAGCGCGCATCCGGGGAATGGAAAGCGACTGGGGCAGGCCGGCCATGTTCCAGACGCCGTGGATATAGGCCAGCTCCTGATAATGGTTGAAGGCGTCGAAAATCGTGGCAGCGTCTTCCCGGGGCATCGGCTCGGAAAAGATTGTCCGGAAAATGATATCGGCCGTGACATGCGTCATTTCAAAATCAATCGCCACCTCGCGGCCGTCAGCCACCAGGTCAAGGCGCTGCTTCATTTCTTCAGCCGCCTCCATCATCAGCGAGAATACTTCCGATATGCGGGCAAGCTCGAAGGCCGGGTTCATCATCTGGCGCTGGCGCTTCCAAGCCGCGCCGTTGGACACGAAGATGCCGTTTCCCAGAATCTGGAACAGGATGGTGCCCATCAGATCGCTCTTGGGATAGAGGTTCGGATCGGCATCGAGAATGCGCCCCACTATTTCGGGCTGGTTGAGGAAATAGAATTTCCGCCTCGCGCCGGTAAACTCTCCCATTTTCATCGAGTAGGAGCGCTCGAACAGCACATCAAGCGCGGAATGACGACCTTTGATGATCCTGACCAGCGGCGAAGGCTTGTCGCTGCGAATGACGGGCATCGGTCCGATGATGCGTTCCATGGGCTTCACCCGGCCTTCCGGAAAAACGCGTTTCCCGAAGGCCGCGCGCCATAACGCTCTGCGGCCGCGACGGGCCCGGCAATCAGGGTAATGAAATCATAAAGGCTTGTTTTCGTTTGCGGCTTGTCGGGCGCCTGCAGATAGAAGAAGTGCATGATCATCCGTTCATAGCGCGCCGCATCCATCCGCTCGTCTGAAAAACTGCGGTGGAATTGGGCGTTCAGGAGGCGGGGCAGGTTTGCCGGCGGTTGATCCAGAAAATCCAGGACATTGATCAGGGCATAACAAGCGCCGTCCGGCGGAGAGGAAAAATCCAGCCAGACGAAATCCGGAAAGGCCTGAAAGCGGGCCAATTCGTCACGGAACCATTGTGCATTCGGCATGTTCGCCATCAGCGACTGGGTCTGTCCAAGCGTCACCAGCGTGAGTTTGGAGCCGGCCCGGCCAAGATCGGGGCGCTTTTCGACAATCCGGCTTGCCAGTATCGATGCCAGCGACGTGCCGAAACTGTGCCCGATGATCAGTGCTTCATCAGGCTGGTCACGATCAATAGAGGCAATGATGTGATCGGCCATGTCGTCGATCCGCTCATGGATCCGGTCCACCTTGCCGGCCGCCAGCTTGATTGCGAACAGTCCGATCCGGGCGTTCCATTCGGGTTTGAACCGGTCCGCATTCTCATTGATCCACACGCTGAGGGCGCCGGCGCAGAGCAGGAAAGTCAGACCGACAATTTTGGCGATCAATCCTGGCGCCGCCATGAAGGTCAAAAGTCCGGCCAGCAGCAATGCAAAGCTGAGCACATGGAAGACGACCACCGCTGACGGCACCGACATGGTCACGGCAATCGGCCAGCTGTTCTTGATGGCATGTCGATAGACGCCGCCCAGGACAAGGCGAAAGCTGCCGAGCAGGGATTGAAGATAGACCAGCCAGTTGCGCCGCTCCCAATGCTCTCGGATGATATCGTCCCATTGCATGAACTGGAAATCGGTTTCGACATTGACGCCCGGGAATTCCGCTGAAATCGGCCAGGCCTTGGCCAGTTTGCCGATCGATCTGCGCGTGCCCATCTTGACGGGATATCCGGTCAGACGGCTCCATTTCTCAGTCTCCGTCGTGCAATTTTTCTGCAGGAACAGCACTCCGCGCGGGTCAAATCCACTGACAAAAAACACCTGGCGGCGAAATACTGGCAAGTCCTGTTCGTGCATGTTCTTTCCAAATCTGGGCGGTCCGCTTGGGTGTTGTTCATTAGACCAATTGAGTGTGGGGGTCCATGGCATTAGTCATTTTCAGCGAAGGCGATGACAGGCAGACGATTTCCGGCCAAAATGGACCATGGCCAGTTTTTTTGAAAATGATTCGCCCTCCAATATGATTGAATATACCGTGTCGGAGCTATCCGGCTCGATCAAGAAAACGTTGGAAAGCAATTTTGACCATGTCAGGCTGCGCGGCGAGATCTCCGGTTACCGGGGTCCGCATTCCTCCGGCCACGCCTATTTCTCGATCAAGGATGACAAAGCCCGGTTGGAAGCGGTGATCTGGAAAGGCACGTTCGGCCGCCTCAAATTCCGGCCGGAAGAGGGAATGGAAGTCATTGCCACCGGCAAGATTACCACCTTTCCCGGCTCGTCAAAATACCAGATCGTCATTGAACAGCTTGAGCCGGCAGGAGCCGGCGCCATGATGGCGCTGCTTGAGGAACGCAAGAAAAAGCTCGCTGCCGAAGGCCTGTTTGACGCCGCCCGCAAGCAGATCCTGCCCTATATGCCGCGTGTCATCGGCGTCATCACATCGCCGACCGGCGCTGTGATCCGCGATATCCTGCACCGCATCGCCGACCGTTTTCCGCTGCATGTCGTCGTCTGGCCTGTCCGGGTCCAGGGCGAGGGTTCGGGCGAGGAAGTCGCCAATGCCATTCGCGGCTTCAATGCGATGGCGCCCGGAGGGCCGATCACCCGGCCCGATTTGCTGATCGTGGCGCGCGGCGGCGGCAGCCTAGAAGATCTGTGGGGTTTCAATGATGAAATCGTGGTGCGGGCCGCAGCCGCATCTGACATCCCGCTGATCTCTGCGGTCGGTCACGAGACCGACTGGACCCTGATTGACTACGCCTCCGACCAGCGGGCGCCGACACCGACGGGGGCTGCCGAAATGGCGGTACCGGTCAAGGCGGAACTGGCAGCGACACTGTCGGCGTTGACGGCCCGCCTGCAATCGGCAACCAGCCGCCAGACCGATCTCAGACGTCAGGCGCTCATGAGCCTTGCCCGCGCGCTGCCTTCGCTGGACGCGCTCCTGGCACTGCCACGGCGCAGATTTGACGAGGCTGCTTCCGGTCTCGGCCGCGGCCTTGAACTCAACACGCTCAACAAGCGCGCTGTCTTCGACCGGGCGGCAAGCCGACTGCGCCCGGATATGCTCGCGGCGAGACTGGCGGATCAACGCCAGAAACTGGCCGAGGCGACAATGCGGTCCGATCGCGTCATGGACCGGATGATGGACCGCAACAGGGCCCGTATCGCCGGCGCTGAGGCCGCGTTTCGCACTTTGCCGGCGCGATTGTCGCTGGAGACCGGCCGGCTCGCCGACCGCTTGGCAAACCTTGCCCAAAGGGCGGATGCCGCCGTGAATGACCAGATATTGAAAAGCCGCAGGGCGCTGACGGCCCAGGACCGTGTTCTGCAATCGCTTTCCTACAAGAATGTGCTTAATCGCGGCTATGCGGTGATCCGCGACAGCGAGGATGCGCCAGTCAGCCATGCCCATGACCTAGGATCAAAACAACCGGTGGTCATCGAATTTGCCGATGGGCGGGTCAATGCGGTGACTTTGGAAACTGGCGGGGCGCCGATGAAGAAGCGCGCGCCCAAGGCCGGCGGGAAGATTGATCAAGGCAGCCTGTTTTAGGTTTGGGAGCGATCCGGACATGCGCTTTCTCGTTGTTCTCGCCCATCCTGTCGAAAGCAGTTTTGCAGCATCGCTGGCCGCAACGACAGTCGCAGCACTTGAGCAATGCGGCCATGAGGTCGATCTGCTGGATCTGTACAAAACCGATTTCGACCCCCGCCTGACAAAGGCAGAGCGCGAAAACTACCTCGACCCGCCCTATGACGCCTCGGCGGTGGCGGATTTGGCTGATCGCCTGCGCCAGGCCGAGGGGTTGGTTCTGGTCTTTCCCCATTGGTGGTTCAACATGCCGGCTATCCTCAAAGGCTATATCGACCGGGTCTTTGTTCCGGGCGTGGCTTTCGAGTATAACAAGTCGTCGATGCGACTGGAGCCGAGGCTTTCCCGGCTGAAGACGATTTTGGCGGTAACCACGACCGGAGCGCCCTGGTGGATTGTTCACCTTTATATGGGCAATCCGGTGGCGCGAATTCTCAAACGCGCGGTCTTTGACGCCTGCGCGCCAAAAGCCCGCTTCAGGATGATCGCGCTTCACAATATGGACACGGCAAGTCTGGAGCGCCGCGTGGCCTTTCTCAAAAAGGTCGAGCGTGCTTTAAGCCGATTGTAGGCTGCCCCGGAAAAACCGGAGCAGCCGAGCTGGGCCGGGCTGTATCAGGCCCACTCGCCCTGGCGCATCACCGGCACCCGTTCGCCGTCTGCCCGAATGCCGTCGATATCGACCTGGCCGGACCCAATCATCCAGTCGATATGGATCAGGCTTGAATTGCCGCCTTTTTCCGCAATCTCCTGCTTGCTCAGATTTGCGCCATCGCGGAAGCATTTCGAATAGCATTGGCCCAGCGCAATATGGCACGCGGCATTTTCATCAAACAGGGTATTGTAGAACAAGAGCCCGCTGGCCGAGATCGGCGAGGAATGCGGCACCAGCGCCACTTCCCCAAGCCGCCTTGCGCCCTCGTCGGTGTCGAGAACCTTGAGCAGCACCTCCTGGCCGCGCGACGCCTTGGCCTCGACAATCTTGCCGGCCTCGAAACGCACTGTGATATTTTCAATCAGCGTGCCCTGATGGGACAGCGGCTTTGTCGATGATACCGTGCCGTCGACACGATGCGCATGCGGCGTGGTGAAAACTTCTTCGGTCGGGATATTCGGATTGCAGACAATACCGTTCTTCGCCGCCGAGGCGCCGCCATGCCATTCATGATCATCGGCAAGACCGACCGTCAGGTCGGTGCCAGGCCCCTTGAAATGCAGCGATGCGAAATTTTCGTTGTTCAGCCAGACCGTGCGCGCATGCAAAGCGGCATTGTGCGCCTGCCAGGCGGCGACCGGATCATCGAGATCGACACGGGAAGCTGCAAAAATCGCATCGGCAAGCCTCTTGACCGCCACATCTTCGGCGACATCGGGGAAGATCTGGCGTGCCCAGGACGGGTTGGGATAGGAGACAATGTTCCAGTTGATGTCGAAATTGGAAATCTTTTCGAGCGCCGGCTTGTAAGCCATCGACATGGCGCGATTGGCGCGCGCTACATGGTTGGGGTCCTCGCCTGACAGCAGCATCGGGTTGTCGCCGGAAATCGCCAGGCGCGCAGTACCCGAACCATAGGCTTTCGCCATGCCTTCATAGAGCCAGCCGGCAGCCTTGTCGAATGTCTCTTCGCCGGCATGACGATACCGCATCAGGGTGGCTTCCTCATCATTGTAGAAAGCTGTCACCAGACCTGCGCCGGCTATATAGGCATGTTTGGTGATAAGCCTGACCAGCGGTACGGCTGCAAGCGGCGCGGTGATGACAAGATCCTGGCCCTTGGCCAACTGCAGACCGATCTTGACCGCCACTTCAGCGAGTTTGTCGAGCTTGACCGGATCAACCGGATCGGGAATTGTATTGGACATGATTAGGCTTTCCTGAATTTGAGTCTGGCGCGTTTTGATCTTTGATACGGGTTGAAATCTATAGTCTGATTTGCGCCTCGTTGTGAAGCCGACGGTCCCGGCCCGACGCCGGATTGGAGCCGGTGGATTAACCTTGCCGGACAAATCGTCCGCTTGCATGCCCTATATAGGCCCGGATGCATTGCCTCGCAGCCCCCACTCCACTATTTTTGCAGGTAGAGTCAGTCCCGCACTCCGTTTTCGGACCTTGTTCATGCCCCTTTCCGCCAAGCGCATACTCCTGATCATCTCCGGCGGAATTGCGGCCTATAAGAGCCTCGACCTGATCCGCAGGCTGAAGGAACGGGGCGCACATGTCGTGCCGGTGATGACGGCGGCAGCCCAGCAATTCATCACGCCGCTGGCCGCTGGCGCGCTTGCCGCTGAAAAAGCGCATACGGACCTGTTTTCCCGCGAGGACGAAGTCGATGTCGGCCATATCCGCCTGGCGCGGCAATGCGATCTTGTTGTCGTCGCGCCTGCCACCGCCGACCTGATCGGCAAGATGGCCAACGGACTTGCCAATGATCTTGCTTCCACCATTTTGCTGGCGACTGACAAGCCCGTGCTGATGGTTCCGGCGATGAATCCGAAGATGTGGCAAAATGCAGCCGTCAGGCGCAATGTCGAGCGACTTGCGGCAGACGGCGTTCATTTCCTTGGACCCATGAGCGGGGAAATGGCCGAGAGCGGCGAGGCTGGCGCGGGCCGGATGGCCGAACCGCTGGATATCGCCACTGAGGTGCAACGCATGCTGACGCCCGGAATGGGGCCGCTTTCCGGCAGGCGCGCCATTGTGACATCGGGCCCTACCCATGAGCCGATTGATCCGGTGCGTTACATCGCCAACCGTTCCTCCGGCAGGCAGGGCCATGCCATAGCCGCAGCACTTGCGCGTGCCGGTGCGACTGTAACTTTGGTCTCCGGTCCCGTCACTATTGCCGATCCGGCCGGAGTGCGCACGCTGCATGTCGAGCGCGCCGAGGAAATGCGCGACCAGGTGCTGGCCAGCCTTCCGGCCGACATCGCCGTGATGGTCGCAGCCGTCGCCGACTGGCGTGTGGTTTCCGCGTCAGGCGAAAAGATCAAGAAGCAAGCGGGCAGCGGTGCGCCCACCCTGGAACTGGCTGAAAATCCCGACATTCTGAAAACCCTCGGCCACCACGAGAAACGGCCGGAACTGGTGATCGGATTTGCCGCCGAGACCAGCAATGTGGCGGACAATGCACGCGCCAAACTGGCGACAAAGGGCGCCGACTTCATCATTGCCAATGATGTTTCACCCTCGACCGGCATCATGGGCGGGGAGCGCAACAAGGTCAGCGTCGTCAGCAAAAGCGGCATCGAGCCATGGCCTGATCTGGGCAAGGATGAAGTCGCTGAGCGGTTGGTGGAATTGATTGTCAAGCATTTCAGCGGGCGCTGATCGCGCTTTCAGCCTTGTCCGCTTCGGTTGATGAGGCAGTCGAGAAATCTTCAAAATCAATGCCGTTTTCGCCAATTCGGACCGATGTCGAATTGGGAATTTCCACCCATGATTCCAGATCGTCGTCCAGCGGTTCAGAGACGATGCAATAGCCGCCGGACGGACCCATGGGCGCTGCAAACAGGGTCGGCGCCCGCATGTCGGTGGCATAGCGGACGGCGAAAAGATTATTGCCATCGGAAAAGCAGGCCGTGAAACGGACCAGCACTTCGCGCTGCAGGTGCCGGCCCAGGCTCTCGACGAATGAGATGGCTTCGCGGAAAGCGCCGAAAGGGTTGTTCTCAAGACCGAATTGCAAGGCGAGCATGAACAGCAGTTCAGAATCGGTTGTGCCGCTTCGAGCGCGATGGAGATCGTCGCACAGCATGGATTCCATCGGCCGGCGCAGATGATCGAAATCGGCAATCTGGCCGTTATGCATGAAAGACCAGGGACCGTGAACAAAGGGATGGCAATTGTCGCGCCGCGTGCCGCCTGAAGTCGCCGCCCGGACATGGGCCAGAAACAGCGGCGAACATATCTGCCTGGCCAGGCTCTTGAGGTTGCAATCCGACCAGGCCGGCAGTATATCGCGGTAAAGGCCCGGTTCAGGCCTGTCGCCGTACCAGGCAATTCCGAAACCATCGCCGTTTGTGCGTGTCTTGGCCTTTGTGGCGGCATGGGACTGCTCTATCAGCGAATGCGTCGGTGAGGTGATCAGGTCTTGCAGATAGAGCGGTTCCCCGCGATAGGCTGCCCAACGGCACATGGAATCTTCCCGCTAGAAATATGGTTAAGATTTTGCCAATCCTGCGCTGAAATGACAAAAAAATCGTTAATCGAAAATCAACTGCAGAAAGGTGAACAGACCGTCCCTGCAATCATATGCTGGAAACAGACCTTGTCGGCGCTATATGTTTGCCAACAGCAATATATTGAAAGGAAACCTCATGTCGATAAGACCTGTCAAGAGCCAATCCGTCGCCCAGCCAACCATGGAAGGCGCCGGTGTGCATCTGCATCGTGTCTTCGGATTTGGCGACCCGTCATTGACCGACCCGTTTTTGATGATGGACGATTTCCGCAATGACAATCCGTCCGATTACATTCGCGGCTTTCCCTGGCATCCCCATCGCGGCATCGAGACAATCACCTATGTGTTGGCCGGAACCGTGGATCACGGCGACAGCTTGGGCAATACAGGGCAATTGGGCGCAGGCGACATCCAGTGGATGACGGCCGGAAGCGGCATCATGCACCAGGAAATGCCCAAGGGCGATCATGCCGGGCGCATGCACGGCTTCCAATTATGGGCAAACCTTCCCGGCGCGCTGAAAATGACCGCGCCGCGCTATCAGGATGTCAAGAGTGCCGACATTCCCGTCGTCGTTGATGACGACGGCACGGCGGTTCGTGTCATTTGCGGCAATTTCTGGGGCAAGTCCGGCCCTGTGGACGGCGTTGCCGCCGAGCCGGTCTATCTTGATATTTCGGTGGCCCCCGGTCAGCGCAGGACATTCCCGGTCGACACCTACCGCAAGGCCTTCGCCTATATCTTTGCTGGATCGGGCACGTTTCGTGACGCGTCAAAGCCATTTGGCGTCCGGGTTGAAAAGGAAGTCAATGGCGCCGAACTCAACATCCGCGACATGAGCGGAAACCGGACATTGGTGGTTTTCGATACCGGCGACGAAGTGACAGTGCAGGCAGGCGATGAAGGCATCCGCTTCCTGCTGGTTTCCGGCAAGCCGATTGAAGAGCCGGTTGCCTGGCATGGTCCGATCGTCATGAATACCCGCGAGGAGATCATGCAGGCCATGCAGGATCTGCAAAACGGCACCTTCATCAAGAGCGCCGATTGATCGGCGACAAACGCGCCGGGCTCAGGCCCGGCGTGCAATCATCAAGAACAGCAGCAGCGAAAAGGCGGTAATTCCGGCACCGGTGAAAAAAGTCGCCTGCGACCCGACATACTCCCAAAGGCCGCCGGCGATCACGCTGGCGGCCAGAAGCACAATGCCTGTGGCCAGATTGAAGATGCCGAAAGCGGTACCGCGCAATTGCGATGGCGCCGTGTCGGCGACCAATGTTGCAAGGAGGCCCTGGGTAAAGCCCATGTGAAGGCCCCAGAGAGCGACCCCCAGCAGGACCAGGGCGACAGAGTCGGCCAATGCCAGAACGAGGTCTGCGGCAAGCAGAAAACCGAGTCCGATGACCAGCACCCGGTTGCGCCCGTTCTTTCCATCCGAAAGCACGCCGGCCGGATAGGCGGCCAAGGCATAGATGACATTCATCAATACAAGGATGGCAGGCACAAATGCGACCGGAAAGCCGGTCGCTTGCGCCTTGAGCACCAGAAAGGCCTCGCTGAAACGGGCGAGCGTGAACAGCGACGAAAAGCCGACCACCAGCCAATAGGCCAGCGGCAATCGGCTGATTTCGGCGCGCTGCAACGGAAACCGCGGCGGCCTTTCAGGTTTTTCGCGCGACGGTTCCTTGACAAGAAACAGGATCAACGCGAGCGAAACAAATGCCGGAATGACGGCGATCCAGAAAACGGTCTTGAAACTGTTGGCCGTCCAGAGCATCAGGCCGATGGCCGCCAGCGGCCCGACAAACGCCCCGATCGTATCGAGCGACTGGCGCAGCCCGAAACTTGCACCCCGCAGGGCCTGCGGGGTGATATCGGCAACCAGCGCATCCCGCGGCGCCCCGCGAATGCCCTTGCCGACCCGGTCGACAAAGCGGGCGGCCACCAGCCAGCCGACCGAGGAAGCCAGAGGGAAAACCGGCTTGGTGAAGGCGGCAAGGCCATAGCCGATGGCCGCCAGCAATTTGCGCTTGCCGAGCCAATCGGAAATGGCGCCCGAAAATATTTTCACGATTGCCGCAGTGGCCTCCGCTATCCCCTCGATGATGCCCACCGACAGGGCGGAGACGCCAAGCACCGTGACAAGATAGATCGGCAAAAGCGCATGGATCATCTCGGAGGAGACATCCATGAACAGCGAAACGAATCCCAGCGCCCAAACGCCCCTGGGGATGGCGCGAAGCGTCAGCAGGTCGAGCCTGGATTTCTTTTCGGTGGATTCTTCGGACACAAGCCGCCTTTCGACTTCGATATCCCAAGACGGATTAGGCTTGAGTCGACTGGATGGCAAGACTGGTTTTGCGCGCGGATGCGGCGGGGCGGCAATTAACTTGCAGCGGGCAGCATTGCCGGGCGCCAAGCGCCGCAGGAGATCTACTTGTGCCGGCCGCTGCAACCGGTGGATTCATTGACGACCCGGAAGAAGTTTAGTATTTTGGAGCCCGTTTTATCTGCCCGGTAGCAGGTATCTAACGCCTCAGAATGTCTCCATTCCGAACGGCAGGACAGATGTCCTGACACCGTGCCCCGGAACGCGACTGGATCAGATTGATCAAGGAGAATTCGATGACTCCGACAAATTTCAATATCACCAAAATCCGCAAGGCTGTAGAAACAAGGGATGCCAAAGCGCTCAAATCGCTGTATGCGGCAAACGCCGTCCTGACAGTGATCGACACCACCCATCCACCGAGCAAGCCGCTGAAGATCAAGGGTGCCGCTGACATCGGCGCCTATATCGAGGATGTGTATGGCCGGGACATGCAGCATACGCTGGAAAGCGGCTTTGCCGACGAGACGCATCTGGC
This sequence comes from Rhizobiaceae bacterium, assembly GCA_041742335.1. Taxonomy (GTDB): domain Bacteria; phylum Pseudomonadota; class Alphaproteobacteria; order Rhizobiales; family Rhizobiaceae; genus Rhizobium_E. The sequence goes on along the minus strand of JBGSIT010000034.1, from coordinate 45,624 downwards.
CTTCGTCGAGGGTTGCCGCTATCCCGACGGCACCCATGTCATTGCTTCGGCAATGGCCGAGCTTGGCGCCAACGGCATTGTCAAGCAAACCATCGTGCAAGCCTGGGACAACTGACAATCTGGGCCAGCTTGCAGTTCAGCCTATCCGGGCCTGGAAAGATCTTTCCGGGTCCGGATCGGTGTCCGTTTGAATGCAGGCCGCCTGCTAGCTCGGTCTCAGCCAGCGATGCGCAAATGCAAGCTTGCTTCGTATCGCCGGCGTCAGGACAAAGGGATAGAGATCGGAAAGCCCCATCGACCGATTGACGTGGTTAAGCGCGATGCCGAGTTCAACACCGAGGCTGACCAGCGCATCCGTGTTGAACTCGGCATAGACATCCGGATTGACTGTGGCAAGTGAGGGCGATGACAGGCCGGCGGCGGCAAAACTGTCGGCGATATCGGTGATATGCATCAAATGGGCGGCACTTTCGGCCCAGTCCTCATGCGGATGGCTTGCTGCATAGGGGGTGACATGATCTTCCGGCCAGCCAGGCTGCGGGCCGGATTCGTAGTATTGTTTCAGCGCCTCGCCATAGTCAGCCCGCTCATCGCCAAAAAGCTGGCGGAATTCATCGAGAAATTGGTCGGAAGACGCGCCCAACCGCTCAAACAGGAAATGCGCGATTTCGTGGCGGAAATGCCCGATCATGGTGCGCAGGCGCTCGTCCAGTTCTTCGCTGCGCATCATCCGGGTGACGGCATCGGCTTCCGTGACATTGATGGTAACCACGCCGTTTTCATGGCCCATGCTGACGAAAACATTGCCCTGATAGCTGTCTTCAGCCAGAAGATGGAAGACCGGCCTTGGTCCGCTATCCTGCGCGGAAAACCAGCCCCAACGCGCCAATGTCGCAAGAACCCAACGCTTGGCCAATTCGGCTTTTGCCCACAACGATTGATTTTCACCCTTGAAAGCATCGGGAACGACTTCTGTCATCGCACAGGACCGGCAAAGGCGGCCCTCATCGGGTGCGTTCCAGTTGCAGCTGATTATGGACCGGTTTGCGCAGGCATGCCGTAATGTCGTAAACCGGCCTTCATGATCATCAAAGCCAAGCTGGGTGCCGCAACCGCAGAACAGATTTTCAAAAGATACCGTAACGCCGCAGGTCGGGCAGGGGAAGATTCTCATCGCAGCGCGTCCAATCCAGTGGCAAAGACCAAGTTAACCCGCCGGGATTGCCGGAAGTCAAGTCGGCATTGACGATGCGGCCTGCAACTTGGCCCCGGATGACGCCTATGATTCATCCAGCCTGCCTGATCCAGCCAGTCGCGCTTCAATCAGTTTGACTGCCGTCCTGACGCCATTCTCCCGCTTCAACGCCGCTCCAATCTCCCCGGCTCTTGCATTCATGTCTGCACTGTCCACCGCCTGCCTGATGGCGGCCGCCAGTCGGTCCACGGTCAGTCTCCTGTGCGGGATCGGCTTCGGTCCGGCCCCAAGTTGAAAGACCCGGTTGCCCCAGAAAGGCTGGTCGCCGAAGAACGGACAGATGATTGTGGGACGGCCTGCTTTCAGGCCGGCGGCCGTCGTCCCTGCCCCGCCATGATGGACAATTGCCGCCATCTGCGCAAACAGCCAGTCATGCGGCGCCTGATCGATCGCAAACATATCCGGCGGCAGGTTGCGCGGCTTGAGCCCGCCCCATCCGCTTGCAAGGATGCCGCGTTGTCCGGCTTGCTGCAAAGCGGCAATGGCGATATCGGCCAGGCCTTCGGCATCCTGTGACGGCAGGCTGCCAAATCCGACATAGACCGGCGCGGGGCCCTGTTCCAGAAAAGCTTTGAGAAGAGCGGGCGGCGGCCATGACCGGTCCTCATTCAGAAACCATGTGCCGGTCATGCGGGATGTGTCATCCCAATCACCGGGAACCGGAACGATTGCGGGGCTGCAGCCATAAAGCCGTGTCACCGGCTCACCGCGAAGAGACAACCATTGATGCCTTGCCGAAAGCCCCAGCACCTCCCTGCGCCAGGTCGAGACGATTTTTCGAAAGCCGAGATCGCCTAACCTGGCGACGGGCCAATAGCTGAAACGATTGAGGGATCCCAGATTGGAGAAGGCAAGAAGCGGGCTCGGAAATGCGCTGGTCGGCGTGAGGCCCGGCAACGGGAGCGCCAAAAAGGCCGGGATGGCCAGCTTTTCAGCAATATGGGCCCCGCCAATGGCTTTGGGATGATAGACGATGGCGTCGATTTCCTTTGAGGCGGCCCATTGGGCGTCCAGAAGTCTCCGGTACATCGGCCTGATCTGGCGCATCAGCTTGAACAGGGCGCTCACGCGATGTCGCCCCGAAACAGCCTGCCGGCCGAGCGGAGTGGCGAGGAGATCGACGAGATCGCCGGGCAGAGGCGCAAACGCCAGCCTGTAACCGGTCACGAAACTTTCAAATTGCGGCGACGTTGCCAGGCAGACCTGATGGCCGGCTTCGCGCAGGCCCTGCCCCAAGGCGACATAGGGCTGCACATCGCCGCGCGTTCCCAATGTGTGTATTGCAATCCTGGCCATCGCCTGCCTGACAGTTCAATACTGTGTGTCCAATACCACCTGCCGCCGCTTTTGTCGCGTCATTCCCACTCGATCGTGCCTGGCGGCTTGGACGTCACGTCATAGACGACGCGATTGATGCCGCGAACTTCGTTGATGATGCGGGTGGCGGCGCGGCTCAGAAAATTCATGTCGTACGGATAGAAATCCGCAGTCATGCCGTCCACCGAAGTCACAGCGCGCAGGGCGCAGACGAATTCATAGGTGCGACCGTCGCCCATCACGCCGACAGTCTGGACGGGCAGCAATACGGCGAATGCCTGCCAGATCTTGTCGTAAAGTCCAGCTTTGCGGATCTCATCAAGATAGACGGCATCGGCTTCGCGCAGGATTTCAAGCTTGTCGCGGGTAATGCCGCCGGGGCAACGAATGGCAAGGCCTGGTCCGGGAAAGGGATGGCGACCGATGAAACTGTCGGGCAGGCCGAGTTCCTTGCCGAGCAGGCGGACTTCATCCTTGAACAATTCGCGCAGCGGTTCCACCAGCGCCATCTTCATCCGCGCCGGCAGGCCGCCGACATTGTGGTGAGACTTGATGGTGACCGACGGACCGCCGGTAAAGGAAACCGATTCAATGACATCGGGGTAAAGGGTGCCTTGCGCCAGAAATTCGGCCCCGCCGAGCTTGCGCGCTTCCTCGTCGAAGACATCGATGAACAGGCCGCCTATGATCTTGCGCTTTTCCTCGGGGTCGCTCTTGCCTTCAAGCGCGTTGATGAACAGGTCGGAGGCGTCCACGTGGATGAGATGCAGATTGTAATGTTCGCGGAACATCGCCACCACATCGGCGGCCTCGTTCTTGCGCATCAGGCCATGGTCCACCAGGATACAGGTCAGTTGGTCGCCGACGGCTTCATGGATCAAGAGTGCGGCAACCGAAGAATCAACGCCGCCTGAAAGCCCGCAGATCACCCGCTTGGAACCAACCTGGGCGCGGATCTGCGCCACGGCCTGTTCACGATAGGCCTTCATAGACCAGTCGCCGGTGATGCCGGCAATCTTGTGGACGAAATTGGAGAGCAGGCGGGCGCCGTCCGGTGTGTGGACGACTTCCGGATGAAACATGGTGGTGTAGTATTTCTTCGATTCATTGGCGGCAATGGCAAAGGGCGCATTTTCCGACGTGCCGATGATTTCAAAGCCTTCCGGCGCAATCGTTACGCGATCACCATGGCTCATCCAGACCGGATATCTGCCGCCGACTTCCCATATGCCTTCAAAAAGCGGGCTGGCTTTGAGAATTTCAACGTCGGCGCGTCCGAATTCCCGTGCGTGCCCGCCTTCAACCTTGCCGCCCAGTTGCATCGCCAATGTCTGCTGGCCGTAGCAGATTGCCAGGATGGGCAATCCGCTTTCAAATATCACGTCGGGCGCACGCGGGCTGCCTTCATCCAGAACCGATGCCGGTCCGCCGGACAGGATCACAGCTTTCGGCTTGAGCCGGCGGAAGCCTTCATCGGCGGATTGAAAAGGAATGATTTCACAATAGACGCCCGCTTCGCGGATCCGGCGACCAATCAACTGGGTCACCTGGCTGCCAAAATCAACGATGAGGACGCTGTCGGGATGAGGGATCTGGGTCATGTCGGGCCTTTAATGAAAAGCGGGTGATTATGCAACGGATTGTTCAGTTTTTTTCCAGCCGATCGAGAATTCCCACAAGCGTTTGGAAATCATCGACCCCTATCCGGTCAATATAGGCTTGCTGGATTTCCCCCTTGATCCGGTCGGCCGTCTTCATGGCAGTCAGCCCTGCTTCCGTCAGCCGGATGATCCGGCCGCGCTTGTCCTCGGGATCGGCAATCCGTTCGACGATTCCCTCCGCCTCCAGCCCGTCTATCAGCTGCTGGACGGCCTGCTTGGAAATGGCCAGCCGTTCCACCAGCACGCTTTGGCGCGTTCCCTTGCGCGCGGTTGCGCCCAACAGGGTGGAGCGGGCCTCGGTAAACCAGGAATGGCCGGCTGTTTGCATGGCATGGACGAATTCCCGATGCCAGGAATGGCTGGCCTGCCACAAGCGCCAGCCGATATGGGCATCATTTTTTTGGTCAAGCATCTTGACTATTATTCCATTCTGCGCGATAGAGCCACATAGTCAAGTTTCTTGACTATAGTAGCAGCATTTTCATGACAACCCCCAATCGAAAGAACGATCATGATTACCCTTGAAAAACCTGTCCTGTCAGCCATTCTGGTCAATACCACCCATGAAATCGACATGGGGGAAGGCCGCATCGCGGCGATTTACTATGAAACCGACAGCCGCGCGCACATGAAGCGGCCTGACGGCGCCGTCATGACCGGCCAATGGCGCCTGCTTGACGACGGATATGCAATTGACTGGCAAGATGGACCCTCCGCGCGATGGACCTTGCGGGCCGCACCGGGCCGGATCGCCTATTACGACCAGAATGGCGAGAACCGCGGTTCGCTCGCCGCAATCTCATTCGGATCCGCGGGGAAAGTGCCCGATTGGTTCGGCCAGCATTGAGCCGTCTTCAAGTGCTGCGGCCATGGTTTCGATTGCGGCCGCCAGCTTTTCATCGATGACATGCAGATATTCGGTCCAGTCGGACACATGTCTCAACGCGGCCTTTCCATCGGAAATGCCGCGCAGTCCGACAAAGGGCAGGTCAAATTGCATCGCCGCCCGCAAAAGCGCGAAGCTTTCCATATCGACCATTTCTTCCGGAATTTTCGCATAGGCCTGCCCGGATATGATATTGGCGCCGGTCGAAAGGCTGGCGCCGGCTATGCCGGGGATAAGAACCGGAAGCGAAATGACGGCCGGTATATCGAGAAACGGGGTCACGCCCTTTGCAAAACCGAGCGGCGAGGCATCCATGTCGCGGTAGCTGACGGAGGTCGCCTGATAGATGCCGGTCTGTTCAAGCACCGCCGAACCGGCAGATCCCAGTGAAACCACAAGGTCAGGGCTGCGATCGTCGGCTTCAAGTCGGGTGAGCACCCTGGTCAGGCCGACGGCGGCTTCGACCGGGCCGACGCCGGTTATCAAGGGTGAGATCCTGGCGCGCAAAGCGGGGCCATATTCGGCTTCCGCCGCCATGACGAACAGCACGGATTTGCCGCCATATGAACCCATGCGCCAACTCATCCGATGACATCCTCGCGGCCGCGAATGACCATTTTCGTGCCGGTCATCGAGGCGATCAGCTTGGCAGGGCCGTCGCCCAGCGCATAAGCGCGACCATCGGCGACAATGATATTGGAACCGGGCTTGGTGACTTCGCCGCGAAACAGGAAGCGGTCACCGCGGCCCGGCGACATCAGGTTGACCTTGAATTCGATGGTCAGGATCGAAGCATCGTCGGGCAACAGGGAATAAGCGGCGTAGGAGCAGGCGGAATCAAGCGCAGTCGCAATGATTCCGGCATGCAGGAAGCCGTGCTGCTGCGTCAGTTTCTGGTCAAAAGGCAGTTCGATCTCGATGGTCCCCGGCTGAATGCGCGTCAATTCCGCGCCGATCAGCGCCATGACCGCCTGCATCTCGAAAGAGGCTCGGATTCTGCCCCTGAAATCGCCGGTATCGATATTGCTCATGATGAATCCTTTCGCAGGTGCGAAGGTGCCACGTCTTTGGTCTGCCGACAAGCAGGCGCAAGGGCGCAAAAGGACTCCCGGTCATCAATTGAGAAAAAAGATTGCGGCGTTAAGGACGCTGGCAAATCCGACCCACAGGACATAGGGAATGAACATCAGGGCCGCTGGCCGGTCATCCTTCCACTGCCTGGCGACGAAGGCGATGATGGCAACCAGCAAGGCGACAATGACGATCAAGGCCAGGCCCGGGGAGTGCAGGCCGAAAAACAGCGGCGACCACAGGAAATTCAGGCCCATCTGGATGATCCAGAGCTTCATTGCACCAGAGCGGGGCGCTGAAATGAACGTCCGCGCGCCGGCAATCCCGATCAGGATATAAAGCCCTGACCAGACAGGGCCGAAGATCCAGCCGGGTGGATTGAAAGCAGGCTTTGCCAGGCCCTGATACCACTCGCCTGGCATGTTATTGAGCCCGATCAGGGTTCCGCCGCCCAGGGCGATGGCAACGAACAGGAGATGGATGGCAAGTGTTTTCATCATACACCGGTAAGCCCGCCAATGGCGGTGGTCAAGCCATGCGGACGATATGCTGGTCCCAGGCTAGCGGATTGGTCTTTGGGCTCAGATGCCCGGCGAAAGTGCCGTCCAGCGACGAAAACACGAAGCCGGGGCGGGCGGGCGCGACGCCGCTGGTGCCGGCCAGCAGGTGATGATCGACAACGCTGCCGTCCTTGGCATCGAGAATGACATAGGCCCCGCCTTTGGGCGAGGTCGCAGCGACCAGACCATCGGCGCGATTGACCGCTATTGCGCCGATATAATTGCCCATGGCGTCGGCGACCGGATCGGGCAAGCGGACAAATTTGACGGCCTCGCCCCTGGAAAAGACTCCGATGACCGGCGGGCGGTGATTGCGCGGTCCTTCATATTGGCAGGCAAACCAGATGCGGCCCTTGGCGTCGAGATCGGCATGGCGGGTTGAAAGCTGGCGCAGTTCATTTGGCATCGGATGCTTTTCGATCATCCGGCCGCTTGCGGCCTCCAGCAGGACCATGGACGGCTGCATGTGGTCGAGATTGAGCTTGGTTCGGCCAAAATCCGGATGGGTGGCTATGCCGCCATTGGCAACCACCAAAGTCGCGCCATCCTCGCTGATGGTCAGATCATGGGTGCCGATCCCCTGGGCGGAAAATTCGCCGATCCGGGCATAATTGTTGCGGGCGTCATAAAGCCCGATGACACCGCAACTATTGTCAAAATCATTCTCGCTGGCATAAAGCAGCTTGCCGTCGCGCGAAAAGCAGCCATGGCCGAAATAGTGCCGACCTTCCGGCACGGAAACGATCACTGGCTCACTGCTCTTTGAAAATATCGCCGCAAAAGTGCCGGGCCGCCTGGCAAAAGCCGCAACCTCCCCGCTTGCCGGATTATAGGCCAGACCGTGACAGCGGGCCGGCAGCAGATGCCGGTCGATGATGTCGCCCCGTTCAGTCAGCGTTGCAATGCCAAAGCTTCCGTCAGGTCCCCTGAACCCGCTGGCAAAAACGCTGTCCGCCTTGCCGAGCGCCATTACCTGGCCGGGCAGGAGGCTGGCTGCAAATGCGTGGCCTGCCGCCCGGAGAAAAGCGCGGCGATCCATCAGTCGCCCAACCATCCTCAATCTCCGTCGGAAAAGGAAAAGCCGGCGCCAAGCCCGATGGCCTTGCCATATTCGTCATTGAGACGGGCAAGCAGGTCCTGGCTGGTCAGCAACAGAAAATCCATCTTGGCGCGATATTTGTCATCCGCCAGATTTGTCTCATCCGGTTCGGCCAGACCCGATGTCGTCTTGATCAGGGTGTTGAGGTCAAAAACAATGGAACCCGACACAGATCGGATGTCCTCATCGAGCAGCGCTGCCATATCGGCAGCGGCCCAGAGGTTCTTGAGGCCCGTATATTCCGCAGCCTGGGAGGCCATTGTATTGCCTGATCGCCTGAACAGCGCCGATTTGGGTTGCGGCTTTTCCTTGGCGCCCGGATAAAACGCCTTCAGGCGTTGATCGCGCAAAGCTTCCACCGCATGGACATGGAGTCCGAGCAGCGCCGTCAATGCTTCGCCGTCATTGCGAAACAACGGGTTGTTGGCACCAGGCGTTTTGAAATGCGCGGCCACGCCGTCCGGCGCATCCCAGGCGGCCGACAATTCGGCCGCCACGGCATGGATATTTTCAGCAACCGCCGCGCCATAGCGGCATCGCAGCATCTTTTTTGCGCCGATGACCGAGTCTGGATCGCCGCCGAAAAATGCCAGTTCATAGGCCGCAAGCCCCTGAACCGCGACGCTCTTTTCGACCAGTGCCTTTGGATCGGCGATGCTTTCGTCGCCGCTGTCGAGCAACGCCTGCACCTGCTTGACGGTGGCCGATTTACGGTCCGGAAAAAAGAGCAGGCGTTCAAGCCGGTTTTTCTCCAGCAAAGGCCCGATACGGATGAAATCGACACCCGCCCAGGCCGCGACCGCTTCGCCGAAGCGCTCTTTCAGCGTGGCCAGTCCCTTGGCGGATGGATATTCGCACAAAGCTGCCGAGCGGGTTCTAAGATCGTCGGTGGCGGCGAGAAATTGGTGGAAAGCGGGTTTGATATAGCCGTCCACGGCGCCGGCAAGAACGATCTCGGCAACATCCTTTTCGAAAGCCTCCGCTTTCAAGGGAATCCAAATCGAAAGGCAAGAAATCGCCAATGCTGTAAATCGCGCAAAATGCATCACAATGACTCCAGAAAAGCTGCAAGTTTCTCCCGGTCAGACCGGCTCATCGTCTTGAATTGTTCACTGGCGGCCCGCGCTTCGCCATTATGCCACAAAATGGCTTCCTCAAGCGTTTTCGCCCTGCCATCGTGCAAATAAAAAGCCTTGCCGCTGACCGTTGCGGTCAGGCCGAGGCCCCAGAGCGGCGGCGTGCGCCATTCCCTGCCGCTAGCCTCGCCAACCTGCTGGCCATCGGCCAAACCATCGCCCATGTCATGCAGAAGAAAATCGGAATAGGGCCAAATGCTTTGCGAAGCGAGGTATTTTGGCTCGGCATCGGCAGATGTGACAAATTGCGGCACATGGCAGGAGGCGCATCCGGACTGGTGGAACAGCCGTTTTCCTTCCAGCACCGGCGCGCTTGCCGATTTCCGGCGCGCCGGCACAGCCAGAGTGCGCACATAAAAGGAGACTAGATCCAGAACAATATCGTCGGCCTCCGGGCCTTCTGCGTTTGCGCCGTCAGGCAGCGCCAGGCAATCCTTCTGCAACGCGGTGCAATCCCCGCCAGCTTTGGGAAACAGTGACGTGGAAATTCCCATGTCATTTGCAAAAGCGTGAGCGCTTTGCATGCGGATGTCGGCGGCTTGCGCCTTCCAGCCGAAGCGCCCCAGTTTTGTTGCACCATCCTTGCCTGAAACCCATTGCGCCCGGCCGCTGATGCCGTCGCCGTCCTGATCGAGGGGATCGGCATTTTTGAGGATGTCGGCTGCGCCAATCGCCTCGATCAGCCCCATGCCGATGATTTGCGGCGGCAGGCGCGCAGAGATCGTCGTCGATTTGTCAAATGCACCATGGGCAAGGCCATCCACCCGGTAGACCGGCTTCGTGAGCCGGATGACGGCGCCGTCCGCCAGACGCACCGGCACTTGGCTTTCACTGACCCGAAATTGACCCTCCGCCGCCAATCCCCGCACGGCCTTGTCCTGCAATTGTTCGCCATAAAGGCTGTCGGGAAAGCTCGGTACCTTGTGCTCGGCAATCAGGCGCTCTTCAGCCGGATTTTCCGCCTTTCGCGCCAGCCGCAGGATCAAAGTCGATTCCGCCAGGCCGTTTGCCGGGGGCAGCCCCCGGCCATCATTGACGTGGCAAGCCTGGCAGGAGCGGGCATTATAGAGCGGACCCAGACCATCCGAAGAGCGGGTCGTCGACGGTGACGAGACCCATATTTTCCGGAAGAGCGCCCGACCCTGCATGAAACGCGTAAATTCATCCTCGCCAAGATTGGCGACCGAATGGGAGAACGACATTTTGTCGAGCGGTTCGATACTGGTTGCCGCACCGCCCTGAAGCGCTTCAAACGGTTCCGGCTTTGAAAAATCAATTACCGCAGCCGTTTTGTGCGCCAGGTTGTCAGCACCGGCGCTCAGGACAACCGGCATCGCCAGCACGCTTGCCGCCACCAGCCCTGCCCGGAAGATCCCTGCCATCATGTTCTCCCGGACGCTGGTCCAGATTACTGCGCTTCACCGGAATCTTCGGTCTGAACCTTGGCGACACCAAGGCTGACAAACAGCCTTTCAATGGTCTTGGTCTGGTCGGTCAGCCGGTCCATGGCGGTTTGAACGACAGCATTGCCTTCCTTGTTGCCTTCACCAAGCATCTGGTCATAGGCTTCGACGGTTTCACCCCGTTTGACCATGTCTGTCAGGGCGATCATGGTCTGATCCAGCTTGGCATGCATTTCACCATCCAGTGCCGGATCGCGCGCCTTGACCAGATCCGAAAGCGATGGTCCGTTCATGACGGTGCCGTCCAAACGGCTGTAGGTTCCGGCATAGGTATCGGCAATTCCCTTGGCGTCGTAGAAATGCGAATAGACGGTGTTGTCGGAAAAGCAGTCCTGCTCTTCTTCAGGATCGTGCAGCAGCAGGCCGATATTCATGCGTTCGCCCACCAATTCGCCATAGGTCAGCGAACCCATTCCGGTCAGCATCACGGCAAGGCCCTTTTCGGGATCCTCCGTCACCACTTTTTCTGCAGCGCCGCCCGGCGCCCAGGCTTTTTCCATGACTTCCAGATCGGACACCAGCAATTGCGTGGCCGCTTTCAGATAGGCTACGCGGCGATCGCAATTGCCATTGGTGCAGGCCGTCAAGCTGAAATCGCTGGCAGGCCGGTTTCCCCCACCCGGCCCCGTGCCGTTGAGATCCTGGCCCCACAGCAGGAATTCGATGGCGTGGTAGCCCGTCGCCACGTTGGATTCCACATCACCGACGCTTTGCAGGCTGTTGCGCAGGAATTCCGGTGTGATGCTGGTCGCATCAAGCTCCTTGCCGCCGACCATGAGCTTGGGATTGGCGATTATATTGGCGGTGTAATATTCGTTTTCTTCGTTTTCGGTTCCGTAAGCGCCGGCGACATAATCGATAAGGCCTTCATCAAGCGGCCAGGAATTCACGCCGGGTTCCCATTCATCCAGAACCGGATTGGCGAAGCGGTAGACTTCGGTTTGCGCATAGGGAATGCGTGCTGCCCGCCAGGCAGACCGGGCCGCAGACAAAGTCTCATCGGTGGGGTCGCTGGCCAATGCATCCACCGCCGCTTGCAGCGCTTTTGCCGCAGTCAGCGAATCCTCGAATTTTGCGTGGCCGATTTCAACATAATGCCGTGTCACAGTTTTGGCGTCGCTGGCAGCATGAGCGACGGCGATGGAAACCGGACTGCAGGAAAGGGCCAGAACCCCAAAAGCGATAAAGGAATTGCGTATCATGATTTGCCTCGGTTAATGATGCTTCCGTGGCTCCCTCATGGCGCAAATTTAAACTAGTGTCAAATAGTATAGTTTAGAATCATTTGAACCTGAGGCGCCTCTTTTCCGGCGAGGCCGCAGGCTGCAGCGCCGATAGATCGGCCTGAATGACCGGCCACCGGATGGGTTTTCCTAATCGGATGAATTGGACGCAGCAAAAGGCCAGCGCGATGGAACCGCGCTGGCCAAAATCCTCCATGCGAGCTGCAAATTCGGTTGCGGCTCAGGCAGCGCGTTTTTTCAGCATGGCGAAAAAGAAGCCGTCCGTACCGGTCAGAGCCGGCGTCAGGGTCAGGGAATTGCCGTCGCGGGTGAGCGCCTTGGTGGCGGCTTGCGGAAAGGCTGCAGCATAGATTTCCATGGCATTGACCGGCTCGAAATCATCATGCGCCGCCAGGAAGGCCGAAATCCGGTCTTCATTTTCCTGCGGCAGTATCGAGCAGGTCACATAGATGAGAACGCCGCCGGGACGAACATAGTCAGCGGCCTGGTTGAGCACTGCATCCTGCTGGCTGGCGCGTTCCTCGACATTTTTCTCGGTCAGTCGCCACTTGGTTTCGGGCCACCTGCGCCATGTGCCTGTGCCGGTGCAAGGCGCATCAATCAACACGCGGTCGATACGGCCGGCCAAACCGGCCAAAGCAGCAAGATTGTCGTGGACCTGGACATTGCGGGTTCCGGCCCGTTTCAAGCGCTCGATGATCGGATGCAGTCTTTGCCGGTCCACATCATAAGCGTGGATCTGGCCCTTGTTCTGCATGCTGGCCGACATGGCCAATGTCTTGCCGCCGCCGCCGGCGCAAAAATCCAGAATCTGGTCGCCTTCATTTGGCGAAACCAGTTCGGACACGATTTGCGAGCCTTCATCCTGAACCTCGAACCAACCTTTCTGGTAGGAAAGTTCGGCTGTGACATTGGGAAGCCTTGAAGGTCCCTCGCCTGCGGGATAGCGCAAGCCATGGCGGGCAATCTCGGTGGTTTGCGGACGGGACCGGTCCAGCGCCCTTATGACTTTTTCACGACTGGCCTTGAGCGTATTGACCCGGAGGTCGAGGCTGGGGCGGTCGGAAAGCGCTTGCGCTTGCGCAAGCCAACGGTCACCAAACGCCTTTTCAAAAATCGGTTGGACCCATTCGGGGATATCAGCCTGGACATGCGGTGGCGCATCCTTCAGATCGCGACTGGCCAGCGCGGCAAGACAATCAGCGGAAATCGGCTCCGGGGCGAACTTGTCACCCTCCAGTTCCTGAGCCAGGCTTTCAGGCGTAAAGCCCCATTGCCGAAACATCACGGCATAACCTAGCGCCTGTGCGCTGTCGTCATCCATCAGCCATGCATGCGAAAGTCTTTTGCGCAACGCATCGTAGACGATATTGCCGATCGCCGCGCGGTCGCCCGAGCCGGCAAAACGATGCGCCAGCCCCCAATCCTTCAGAGCCTCGGAAACTGGACGCCTGCGCGTCTCGATATCCGCCAGGACTTCAATAGCCCCGGCAAGTCGTCCGCCCAAACGCATGGTTTTACTCTCCGCCAGTTGATCAGCCCGCGTCCTAACCGTGAATTGGCCAGCAAGCAAGCTTTTCACGCATTCCAGGCTGCATCAGCCGACGACGCTGAAGCAAACCTTGGCGGTTCCGGAGGCAATCATGCCGATTTCGCGTGCCGCTGCCTTGGAAAGATCCAGCACACGTCCGCGGATGAAGGGACCGCGATCATTGATCCGCACGATGACAGCCTTGCCATTGCGTGAATTGGTGACCTTGAGCTTGGTGCCGAAACGCAGCGAACGGTGAGCCGCCGTCAGCCGTGCAGGGTTCATCCTTTCACCCGATGCCGTCTTGGAGTGAAGCGCATACCACGAAGCACCGCCACAACCCTTGGCTGCGTGAGCGACCGGCGTCAATGCGGCGGTCAATGTCAGTACGCAAGCGGCAATCACCGGTGCGCGGAATGATTTTTTAATCATGTAGCTTTTCCCTGCCTGTTTTTGTCTCTGGATCGCAAAAAGAGGCCAAAAGTGGCAAGAAAGTGCCTTGTTTAATCACGGATTATTACAGCAAGATATATATGTGATGACGATATGTTGCAATGCAGCATGCGCGATTGCAACCAACTCAGGATTCACATTTGGAATCAAACCTTAACGGCCAGCGTGTGGCAAGGTTGAAAAGACGCGATCCGATCACGCAAATAGCGAAAAAATCGTCGTTTTAACATTCAATTAACCATAAAAAATCGAAGAATTTGCGGATTTAATCAAATGATTACCAACAAATTCCGCTTTTTGGAGAAATCGCGCGTCTGCCAGGCTAACTTTTCCACCGACCGGAATTCCAGAGTTCATCCAGCGACTGGCGATAATCCGGATAGAGAAATTCAAAGCCGAGATCGCGGATCTTGCGGTTGGAGACCCGCTTGTTCTCACCATAGAACGAACGCGCCATGGGTGTAAGATCGGCTGTTTCGAAATCCTGCACAGGTGGAATTTCAGCGCCCATTACGCCAGCCGCATAGGCCACGACGTCCTGCGGCGGAGCGGGTTCATCATCGGTGATGTTGAAAGTGCCGGCCATGGCGTTGCGGATCAGGAATTCGGTCGCCCGGCCGATATCTTCGACACGAATTCGGTTGAACACCTGACCGGGCTTGACCAGGCTTCGCGCCGTTCCCTTGGAGAAGTTGACAAAAGTGTTGCGTCCGGGACCGTAGATGCCCGAAAGCCGCAAGATGGCCAGATCGACATCGGCCTTGGCGGCTTTATCCTGCCAGCGCCTTTCAGCATCCACCCGTTCAAGCGACCGGGCCGAAACCGGCCTGAGCTCGCTTTCCTCGTTCACCCAGGCGCCGTCATGGTCGCCATAAACCCCAACCGTTGACAGATACGCCGCCCATTTCAGCGCCGGCATATGCGCATGCAGATCCTCCCGCCCCGATGCCAGGCTGTCGCCGGTTTCGCCCGGAGCGATGGACTGGACGAAATGGGTGACATCGGTCATTTCTTCGAGCAGCGACGTCGAGAGCACCTTGCCGTCATAAAGAACCGGACACATGCCGGCCTGGCGCAAATGCTCGAAATTTGCCACTGACCGGGTCGTACCCGCCATGATATCGAAAAGAGGCTTGCAGGCGACGGCAATCTGCCGTCCGGAATAGCCGGCGCCCAGGATCAACAGTTTCATTCGCAAACTCCAGCCAGTTCCCACTCTGCAAGCACCAGCGGGTCGTTATCATGAGAGTGTTGGCGCTTCAGCGCCTGCAATGCGGCTTTGTCCAGGAGGCGCGCCAGCATCCAGACAGCCATGCCGGCCACCAATGGCGACGGATCGCCCAATAGCCGGATGCCGTGGACTGCAAGCCCAGTGTCGCCGGAATTGCCTGCAGCAACAAGACAGTTGCGGATGAACCGGTCCCGGCCGATCCGCTTGACCGGCGAGCCTGAAAACAGCGCCCGGAACCCGGCATCATCGAGATCCAGCAACATGGCCAGCGGCGGCGCCTTCAGGTCGGTCCGCGCCGTCAACTTGATTTCTCTGGCGGCAGAGGCAAATTTGTTCCAGGGGCATGCCGCAAGGCAATCATCACAGCCATAGATCCGGTTGCCGATCGCGCTTCTGAATTCGGGCGCGATCGGCCCTTTATGCTCTATTGTCAGATAGGAAATGCAGCGTGCTGCATCTAGCCGGTAAGGCGACGGAAAGGCATTGGTCGGACAGATATCAAGGCAGGCGCGGCAATTGCCGCAGTGGTCGGTTTCAGCCTCGTCGAAATCCAGCGGCTCGGTCGTAAAGATACTGCCGAGGAACAGCCATGAACCAAATGTCCGGCTGACGAGATTGGTATGCTTGCCCTGCCAACCCAAACCGGCGGCCTCCGCTAGCGGTTTTTCCATGACCGGCGCGGTATCGACGAAGACCTTGACCTCAGCGCCGGAGCGGGCGGCCAATTTGCCGGCGATTTCCTTCAGACGCCCTTTGATGACATCATGATAATCGCGGTTTCGGGCATAGACGGAGATATTGCCGGCCGAACTATAGGCAAGGTCGCCGCGCGGATCTTCTCCGGGGCCATAGTTCATGGCCAGCATGATGATGGATGAAACATCAGGCCACAACGTCTTGGGGTTGGCGCGTCGGTCCATGGTTTCCGCCATCCAGTCCATGCTTGCATGATGACCATCCGCGACGAATTCAGCCAGATGGCCGGCGGCATCCGGGATGGCATCCGGCGAGACGATACGGCAATCGTCAAATCCCTGCTGGCTGGCAAGCAATTTGACATAGGCCGTCAATTTTTCGCGTCTTTTTTGCTCGCGCGCGGATGGATTGACCGCAGTCATCGCTTAAAAATCAAGATCGGCGTAATGGGACGCCGGCGTGACGGATCGGACCCGTTCGACAAGCAGGGGACGAAACGAAGGGCGGGACTTGACGCGCTGGTACCATTCCTTGACCTGCGGCGCTTCGGCCCAGTCAATTTCCCCCAGATAATCAAGGACCGAAATAGTCGATGCAGCGGCAAGATCCGCGTAGCTGAGGCGGTCGCCGGCCAGCCAGGTGCGCGAGCCAGCCAGCCAGCCGAGATATTTCATATGCTGGCGGATGTTGCTGCGGGCGGCGCGCAGGATTTTCGAATCAGGCGCTCCGCCGCCGATATCGGTCGGCATCGACATTTTGAAAACACGCTCGCGCACCAGCGGACGGGTCACATCCTGCTCGGCCTTGACCAGGAACCATTCGACCAGCCGGCGAATTTCGGCGCGTTGAAACGGATCTTCGGCCAAAAGCCGCCGGTCCCGCTTCAATATGCCGCTAGTTTCATCGAGATATTCGGAAATGACCGTCGCGCCGCAAAGTGACCGCAGGCTGTCATCGACATAGACCGGCAAGGTTCCGGCCGGATTGATGGCCAGGAATTCGCGCCTCTGTTCCCAGGGCTGTTCCTCGACAAGTTCGATCTGATAGGCATATTCGGCCAGAATCAGCCGAATGAAGCGCGACGCGGTGGAAACAGGGTGATGATAGAGAGTTGGCATGCTTTCAATACTTCCGGAGCAACAGGTCTTCAGCGAAATCGGGGTCGGCCAAGCTTTACCGCATCGGAACGAAAAGTGGAAATGCTTTCCAAGCAGGCAACTGCGCGCCGACACAGTTTCACGATGATCTTGCCTCTGGCCATCGCCCATCAACAGGGTCTATAGGTCAGCCGTGTAGACTGGCGAATCAACTCGCCCTTTCATCGTCGCTGCGGGAGCCTGCCCGCAGGTTCAATTCGATCCGGCAGCCTGATCCGCTGCAATCACGAACATAGTCTCAAAAGGGACCCTACATGGCCGATCAATCAATGTTTACCGCCGCCATTCTCGGACTGATCGAAGGCTTGACCGAATTCATACCGGTCTCCTCCACGGCTCACGTCCTGCTTGCCGGTCATTTTCTTGGCTTCTCCTCGCCCGGGGATACTTTCGCGGTTCTCATCCAGCTGGGTGCAATCCTCGCCATTCTGGCGGTCTATTTCAAAAGGCTGCTGGATATTGCGATGACGCTGCCTTCAAGCGCGCGCTCGCGCTGGTTCGTGCTGTCGGTCTTTCTCGGCTTTCTTCCCGCTGCCGTGATTGGCGCCTTCGCCCATGACTTCATCAAGAATGAATTGTTCAAGTCGCCCATGCTGATCTGCTATGTGCTGATCATCGGCGGCATCATTCTTCTGGCGGTCGACCGCATCAAGCTGACGCCGAAATATTTCGATGTGATGAACTATCCACCGTCCCTGGCCTTCAAGATCGGGCTTTTCCAGTGCCTGGCAATGGTTCCGGGCACGTCGCGATCGGGCGCGACAATCGTCGGCGCGCTGCTGATGGGAACCGACAAAAGATCGGCAGCGGAATTCTCGTTCTTCCTGGCCATGCCGACCATGGTGGGTGCATTTGCGCTGGATCTCTACAAGAACCGCAATGTGCTGAATTTTGACGATGTCACGCTGATTGCGGTGGGTTTTTTGACGGCATTTTTGTCGGGGCTCTTCGTGGTGCGCGGATTGCTGTCCTTCGTGGCCCGGCGCGGTTTTACGCCTTTCGCCATCTGGCGGATCTTTATCGGCGCGGCGGGCCTGGTCGGCCTTTACGTCACCGGCTATTGATGCCTGTCGCGTTCAAACGGAATCATTTGAACGCCAATGCATGGACATTATTCCAAAACGCTCGAAATACAACGCATGAAAAAAGCCGGCTGAGCCGGCTTTTTTCAAGAACTGAATCGGTCATTACTTGGCGGTATCAGCCAAGCCCGCGATAGAGCAAGGATCAATGCCGTATGCCGGAGCGCATTCGCCCTTGCCTGCGGCCACTGTACGTGGCGCAACGAAGGATCCTGCCAGGATGACCAGTGCCGCACAGGCGAACACGATTGCGATAGACTTGCCCATAAATTGCCTCTGTTTGAACTTTGATGCCTTGAGAGCAGATTTAATTGCCTGACGTGGCGAGGCCGCGTTTTATTCACCCACCCTGAGAATATCAATAAGCGATCTTGCCTGAATGGCTGGTTAACAGCGGATTATTCTTTGTGATGTTTTTGTGCAACTGAAGTGGCGTCCGATACCGGATCGCTGTGCCAGAATGGGGCAAGCTTAACCGGTCAGGCCGCGCCGGATCATGTCGAGTCCCAAAATGGTCATGATGAACCTGAGTGCGGTTCGAAAGGTCTCTTCACGAATTTTTCCCAGTACATCAAGCCCGATCCGCGTTCCAAGAAAGCCGGTCACCATCATGGCGGCAATCAACGGCACCCACGGAAAGAAAGCAAATCCGGTCGCGCCGAAGGCAAGAAGCTTCAACAAATGCTGCGAAGTCATCAATGCGGCCAGCGTTGCGACCATGACATTGCGATCCGCAAAGGTCCGCTCAAAGGCTGCAACATTCAGCGGGCCGGTCGCGCCAAGAAACAGGCTCAGGAATGTCGTTACCGCGCCGGTGGCCGCAAATTGCGCCAAACCCATCCGGTGCAAATGCGGCAGCTTCGCCCAAGTGATTGTGACGACGAACAGTCCGAGGACGATTTGCAGCAGGTTCTCAGACAGGCTCACCACAATCTGGCTGCCAATGGCAGCCCCTGCCGCCCCGCCTGCCATGAAGGCCGCAAGGTCCAACCAGGAAATGAATCTGCGCTGCAGGAAGGCCCTGCCGGCGTTGGATCCGAATTGAATGGCCCCGTGCACCGGGATGAGGGCTGCCACCGGCACCAGATAGGTCATGATGGCCAACAGCACCAGACCGCCGCCAATGCCGAAAGATGCTGTCAGCAATGATGTGAAGAAACTTGAAACAACCAGTATCGACGCAGCCACGATATCAACGCCAGGCGGCAGCCAATCGGTCATCATCGCAAGCAAGGTTCAGGCGGATGTGCCGGAACGCGTGAACTGGCCTTCCGGACGATAGCGCACCAGATAGCCTGGAAGAATCGAAGTGGTCAAAGTCGGCGTGATCCCGAGGCCCTCAAGTGTTCTTGCCTGCTTCTTCGCCTCTTCCGACACGACATTGTCGACCTGCAAAAGCTTGACCTGGTCAGCTGTGATCGGCGGCGTGATGAAAGGCACAAGCGAAGCCACCGTACCCAGCAATGAAGCTGCAAAGAAGGGCAGTGGCACAAGCACGCGGTCCCGGTTGGTCAGCTTCATGATCTGGTTGAGGATGTCCCGGAAGGACATGACTTCCGCCCCGCCGAGTTCATAGATTCTGCCCGTTGCAACCACGCCGTCCACGGACCGCGCAACAACCTCGGCGACATCTCCGACATAGACCGGCTGGAACTTCGTATGGCCGCCGCCGACCAAAGGCAGGAAAGGGAAATGCGCCGCCATGCTGGCGAATTTGTTGTAAAAACCGTCTTCCGGTCCAAAGACTATCGAAGGCCGGATGATGACCGCTTCAGGCAGGATGTCGCGAACAGCCCGTTCAGCCCGGCCCTTGGTCGATGCATAGACTGACGAAGAATCCGGATCAGCGCCGATGGCTGACACATGGGTAAGCCCGGCGTCGACGGCGCGTGCGGCTTCAGCGATGGCGCGGGCGCCGAATTCCTGGACGGAATCAAAAGTGTTGCGCCCGGTCTCGTGCAACAGGCCGACACAATTGACAACGTGATCTGCGCCGGCGACAGCGCGATCGACCGAATTGCGATAGCGCAAATTGGCCTGGATGAAGGAAATCTGGCCGACATTGCCGAGCGGTTGCAGGAACAATGCCAGATCAGGGCGGCGGACGGCGACACGGATTCGGTAGCCTCGCTTGGCCAGCGCACGAACGACATGACGGCCAACAAAGCCCGAGCCTCCAAAAATCGTCACGAGCTTGGGCTGGTTGGACATGGTCATTGTCTGGTCTCCTGAAATCCGGTTAGAGCACCGGTTTAGCTGAATCGAATCGGAAGGTGAAGAGGTTTAAGCGGGATGCGCCGGTTTGGTCTATCCATGCCTCAGACGCCCTCGACAATCACCATTTCCGCATCTGCGACTTCTTGCCGGATTGCAGCGGCTTGCTGGTATTGCTTGGAATGATAGCAATCATGGGCTGCTTGCAGGGAGGGAAACTCTATGACGACGTTGCGGGCGCGCACGCTGCCTTCAAGCCGCTCATGGTTTCCGCCGCGCGCCAGGAATACAGCGCCATATTTTTCAAATGCCGGCTTGGCCGTTGTTACATAATCCTTGTAGCGTTCCGGGTCGCGTATATCGACCCTAGCTATCCAGTAGGCCTTTGGCATTTTGATTGCTCCCTCTTTGCAGACTTTTGCGGCATCCGCTCCTGATTAAAGCGCGGATTGAATTTCCGCAAGGATCAACCGCGCCGCATTGCCGGGATCGGCCGCCTTGACGATGGGCCTTGCCACGACCAGATGGCTTGCACCGGCGCTGATGGCCTCGGCTGGCGTCATGACCCGCTTCTGATCGCCTTTTTCGGTGCCAGCAGGTCGTATTCCGGGCGTGACAATCGCCATTTCGGCCCCGACGATCTTGCGCACCGCTGCCGCCTCCGCCGCCGAACAGACGATTCCGCCCATCCCGGCCTGTTTTGCCTGGCCCGCGCGCTTGAGGACCAGCGAGCCCGCATCACCCTGATAGCCGGCCTCGGCAAGGTCGTCATTGTCCATGGATGTCAGGACGGTCACGCCCAGCAGGCAAAGCGACGACCCCTGCGCTGCCGCCACCGCAGCCCGCATCGCCTTGGGATAAGCGTGCAATGTCAACATGGTCATTCCCATCTTGACGATATTTTCAACGCCGCTTGCCACCGTATTGTCGATGTCGAGCAATTTCATGTCCAGAAAGATCTTCTTGCCGTCGGCCGCCAGGTCGCGCGCCAGTTCAAGCCCGCCCGCAAAGACGAGCTGATAACCGATCTTGTAGAAATCAACGTCGTCGCCAAGCGCTGCGACCACGGCTTCCGCTTGTGCTATTTCCGGGACATCAAGTCCGACAATCAGGTGTTGTTTTGCTGCCAAGGCGCCAATCCTTCCCATGATTCCATTGCAGTCCAGTCGCATGCCAAGCGACGGTCTGCAAGAGAGAAGGCAAAAAGTTTACCGCTGCCGTTCTGATCCTGGCTGCGATCGATCGGCAGGCCGGCAAGGTGACATTTGAGAAGGGTTCCGACGCCGCCATGGCCGATGAAGGCAATCGGACTGGATGGATCATGGTCATTGAGGATGCCGAAAACAGCGGACACGATACGGGCCTGGGCATCGACCGCTTTTTCCCATCCCCGGAAACTTTCATCCGGATGGGCAAAAAACCGGTCCGCCGCCGCCTCGAATGCTGCCGGCGGCAAAAAGCCGGTGGCGCTGCGGTCATTTTCGCCGGAATGCGGAAGGATTTCAGGGCGAAGTCCATGTGCGGCAGCAAAAATTTCCGCAGTCTCTACGGCCTTGGCCTCGTCGCTGCTCAAAATGCGCCTGATCCGGCCGGCCCAGTGCGACTGCGCCGCCAGCAGCGCCCGCCTGCGGCCTGTCGCCGACAGACCCCAATCAGGCACGGCAACATCCGGATCAATGGCGACTTCCGGATGGGTTATATAAAGCGCGAACATGCAGGAAATCCGGCGTCAATGGCGCTTGCGATAGAGCCAGATCTGCGCCGGCGGGATATTGCGCATGACGAAATCAAAATGCTGGACGTGATAACGGTCGGGATTGGCGATGATCGGCGAGACCGGACCATAGGAGAACTGTACAACCGGGCGGCCCGGCGGCATGCGATCAAGAAGGTCGCAAAGCAGGCTGACGCGCTGATGCATGGGGAAATTCAGCAGCGGTATGCCGGACACGACACTGTCAAACTTCTGGTCGCCCAAGGGCTCAAGAGTCTTGGCCAGATTGAAAGCGTCGCCATGAATGAAATTCACGCCGGGATAGGTCTGGACGAGATGATGAAAGAAATCTTCTGAATATTCGATCGAGACCAGTTTTTCGGGACGAACGCCGCGCGCCAGGATGGCCTTGGTAATCACCCCGGTGCCCGGGCCGAGTTCCAGAACCGGCAAGCCGGATCCGGCATCGATGACGCTGGCCATCCGGTTGGCCGTATAGGAGGACGTCGGCATGATCGCGCCGACCGTCTTGGGGCCTGCCATCCAGCCTTTCAGAAAGCGGATTTCATCATCAAATTTTTCAGCCAAGTGTTTCTTGATCCGCATTACCATGACGGCTTACCCCTGATGGTCACAGAAATTTCGCGTATAAATGATGCCCGACCGCCCGCATGCGACACCTGTCCAGTGTCTGCCTGCAGGCCGTGCTGCAATGCAATCACTCATTGCGCCCAAAAGCGGCAAAAGCAAGTCGCCAATCACATTGTACGCATTTGGATTTGATCAATCCTGCATGGCCCAGGGTCGAATTGCGACAATCAGACCCGCATCGGCATCAGCACATAGAGCGCATCATCTCCGGTGGTATCACGGATCAATGTCGGCGAACCGGCATCGGCGAGCATGAAAATGGCGTCGTCGCCTGACAGTTGCGATGTTATGTCGAGCAGATATTTGGCGTTGAAGCCAATCTCGATGGCGTCGTTGTCGTAACTCACCGCCAATTCTTCCGTCGCACTGCCTGAATCCGGATTGTTGACGGTAAGCACCATCTGGCCATCGGCCAAAGCGAGTTTGACGGCCCGGCCGCGTTCAGACGAAATCGTCGAAACGCGATCGACGGCCTGTGCGAAAGTCTGGCAATCCACACGCATTTCCTTGTCATTGCCGCTCGGAATGACGCGCTGATAATCCGGAAAAGTGCCATCGATCAATTTCGAGGTCATCACCACATCATTGATGCGGAAGCGGATCTTGGCGTCGGACAGCTCGACCTGGATAATGGAATCGGGAGTGTCGATGAGCTTTTGCAATTCGCCCACGGTCTTGCGCGGAATGATGATTCCCGGCATTCCTTCCGAACCCGATGGCGCTTCGACCTCGGCGCGCGCCAGGCGGTGGCCGTCGGTGGCCACCGAGCGCAGGCGCAACTTGCCCTGGTTTTCGATGGCATGAAAGTAGATGCCGTTGAGATAGTAGCGAGTTTCCTCGGTGGAAATGGCAAACTGCGTCCGGTCGATCAGCATCTTCAGTTCAGACGCCTTGATCTTGAAGGAATGGGTAAATTCGCCGGCGGTCAGATCCGGGAAATCGGATTCCGGCAGGCATTGCAGCGAAAACTTTGAGCGTCCCGCGGCAACCGTCATTGTCGCGCCGTCAGGATTGGTCGCCAGCAACACTTCAGAACCATCCGACAATTTTCGGACGATTTCATAGAGAAGATGGGCCGGAACGGTAGTTGCGCCCGCCTGTTCGACCTGGGCCGGCACGATCTCGGTAATTTCCAGATCAAGGTCCGTTGCCTTCATTTCCACGCCCGCGCCTTCGGCGCGCAAAAGCACGTTGGAAAGTATCGGAATTGTATTGCGACGCTCGACAACGCGATGCACGTGATTGAGCGACTTGAGAAGGTTCGACCGTTCGATCGTAATACGCATGATAAAATACCGCTTTCGACAGGAACCGCCGGATGGAACCGGCAGATGATGATCACCCCGGCGGCCTTTGGCCGATGCGGGTGGACGCGCAAAATGGCAGAAGTTGCCGGGGTTTTGCAAGTGGGGAATGTGGAAAAGAGCGAAACTTGCACAATCGTGTCGGCGGGTTCATAAACGCGCGGCAAACAGGCGCCAACACGGACTGATGATTTGACCAGCATTGAGCGGGCGGAACAAGGCGAGGCGAAGTCGTTCCGGCTTTACAATACCGTCATTCCGGCGCGGCCGGTCGAACCGGGACTGTATCTCGCGGCAACCCCCATCGGCAATCTCGGCGATATCACCCTTCGCGCCCTGGAGATATTGGCAGGCGCCGACGTGATCGCCTGCGAGGACAAACGCGTCAGCAGGGTTTTGCTCGACCGTTATTCCATTCGCACCAGACCCTATGCCTATCATGAGCACAATGAGGCCGAAGTCGGCGTGAAGCTGATCGACGCCCTGGACAGGGGCAAATCCGTCGTGCTGATTTCAGATGCCGGCACCCCTTCCGTGTCTGATCCCGGCTTCCGGCTGGCGCGCCGGGCCATTGCCGCCGGCCATCGCGTCGTGCCCGTTCCGGGGGCTTCTGCGCCGCTGGCAGCCCTTGTCGGCTCCGGTCTGCCTAGCGACGCCTTTTTCTTTGCCGGCTTTCTTCCCGCCCGCGATCATGGCCGGCGTGAAAGGCTCGAGCAATTGAAAACGGTACCTGCGACCCTGATCATTTTTGAATCGCCGCACCGGATCGCTGCTACCCTTGCCGCTGCAAGCGACATTCTCGGCCCTGGACGGCAGGCCGCCATGTGCCGCGAACTTACAAAGACATTCGAGGAGTTTCTGCGCGGTTCCCTCAAGGAACTCTCCGAGGCCATTTCAGCCAGGCTTTCGGTCAAGGGTGAGATCGTGCTTGTCATTGGCCCGCCCGATGCGCCCGAGCCGCCAGGCGAAATTGAAACTTCAGCGCTGCTGCGCAAGCTGGTGGCCGACATGCCGGTGGCAAAGGCGGCGAGCCTGGCGGCCAAGATCACCGGCCTGCCGCGCAAGGATCTCTATAATGAACTTGTCAGGATCAAGGATGAAACCGGATCCTGATTCAAGCCGTTCAAGGCGCAGGGCGCATCGCCGCGGCCAGTGGTCCGAATATATAGCGGCCCTCTGGTTGATGACGAAGGGATACCGGATTGTCGCGATCCGGCACCGCACTCCGCTCGGCGAAATCGATCTGATCGCGCTCAAGAAGGATTTGGCCGTCATGGTGGAGGTCAAGGCGCGACGCCAACTTGATGACGCCGTCTTTGCCGTGACCAACACAGCCCAAAACCGCATCCGAAGCGCTGCAGACCTTTGGCTGGCCGGTCAGCCGGCAGAACGCCGGCTCTCCATTCGCTTTGATATTGTCGCCATCATGCCCTGGCGGCTGCCGGTCCATCTCGTTGACGCGTTTTGACGGCGGTGGTCTGCCGGAAAATCAATTGCAAAAACATCAATCGGTAAAGTTTGAATCAAAGCATCAACGCTTTTCTCAATCCTATGGCATAGGGTCGCGCGAAAGAAAGCAGCAAGGGCAGGACATGGCTTGGAAAATGTTTCTCGGATTTGCAATCGCGGCCATGGCCCGGATGCCTTTGCCTGACCTGGGCGGTCAAGGCGCAGCCTGTCTGGTGGCCAGCACGCCTGACCGGATGAAGATGGAACCTTTGCCGATCAACCCGGACTGGATCATCAGCGGCCAGCCCCAAGCCCGCATCGCCCGCCATTCACGAAGTGCGGATGAATGGTCTGAAACGGCGGTATGGGACTGTACGGCTGGGACCTTCAACTGGCATTTCGGCTGGGACGAGACCGTGACCATCCTTGAGGGTGAAGTCGAAGTGACATCCGAAAACGGCATTGTCCGGATCTTGAAAGCCGGCGACATTGCTTATTTTGCCGCCGGTAGCCGGGCAGTCTGGCAAATCGATACCTATGTCCGGAAAATCGCTTTCCTCAGAAAGCCGCTGCCGCGGGGCCTTGTTGTCCTTAAATCCTTCCGCAGTTTGTTTGCAGGACGGGCATCGGCACCGATTTGAACTTTCCTGCTGTTGCACTTGGCTGTTTGAAGTCCTAAATCAGACCTGCTTCAAACAGGAAAAATCCCATGGCCAAGATTGTCAATGTCGCTGTCCAGATGGACCATGTCTCCTCCATCAAGATCGCCGGCGATTCCACCTTCGCCATGAGCCTGGAGGCGCAAAAACGCGGCTACCGGCTGTTTCACTACACACCGGAACAATTAAGCTTGCGGGACGGCCGGGTTTACGCCACGGCCGAACCGATGATCCTGAGGGATGTCGAGGGTGATCATTTTGAACTCGGGACCCAAAGCCGCATTGACCTGTCCACCATGGATGTCGTTCTGCTGCGCCAGGACCCGCCCTTCGACATGGCCTATATCACATCGACCCATCTGCTTGAGCGCATCCACCCGCAAACGCTGGTGGTCAACGATCCGGCTTGGGTGCGCAACTCGCCCGAAAAGATTTTCGTCACCGATTTTCCCGACCTGATGCCGAAAACGCTGATCACCCGCGATCCGGCGGCGATCAAGGCGTTTCGCGACGAACTCGGCGACATCATCATCAAGCCGCTTTACAGCAATGGCGGAGCCGGAGTCTTTCACCTCAAGAAAGACGATCGCAACCTCGCCTCCTTGCTTGAGATGTTTTCGCAAATGTTTCGCGAGCCTTTCATCGCCCAGGAATATCTGGCTTCGGTGCGGGCCGGCGACAAGCGCATCATCCTGATCGACGGCAAGCCGGTCGGCGCCATCAACCGGGTTCCTTCCGAGCACGATTCACGCTCCAACATGCATGTTGGCGGCCGCGCCGAGCATTCGGACCTGACCGACCGCGAAATGGAGATTTGCGAGCGCATCGGTCCGTCATTGCGCGAACGCGGCTTCCTACTGGTCGGCATCGACGTGATCGGCGACTTCCTGACGGAAATCAACGTGACCTCGCCAACCGGCATCCGCGAAGTGGCGCGCTTTGGCGGTGCTGATATTGCGGCCCTGCTTTGGGACGCGATTGAAGAAAAGCGCGGGATCTGACAGCAAGCAGACTCTTTCGACCAGAAAGGCCTGCTGTTCCCCTTTTTTCAAGCCGGCGCCTGCCGGCATTCGACACTGTCCGGGTGATTATTTGATCCCCGGCACCGGCCGGTTTTTCCATGATTTGCATGCGGCCGCGCGGCCACGTATTCCGTTCATCACAAGGCCGGAGCAGGCGGAAAACCGCGCCGCCGCAGCCGTGAAGCGGTTTTGTCACAGATCGTTCGAATTATGTTCTTGTTATATTCACTCATATATGATTTATTTCTAATATTGTTAGGGTGATTTTAGGGTACTGTTGAACAAAACACGAACGACTTCAACGGCCTTCGCCGTGACTTTTTGGTGCTTCGGGGAGTTTAACAACATGGTCGCAAGGGTCAGCACGGTCGCATTTCAAGGCATTGAGGGCGTGCCCGTCGATGTCCAGGTCATGGTGGCTCCGGGCAAGGTCGGAATGCAGATTGTCGGCCTGCCCGACAAGGCGGTTGCCGAAAGCCGTGAGCGGGTTCAGGCGGCATTGCACGCCTCCGGTCTTGCCTTGCCGCACAAGAAGGTCACGGTCAATTTGGCCCCGGCCGACCTTCCCAAGGAAGGAAGCCATTTCGACTTGCCCATTGCGCTCGGGTTGATGGTCGCCCTGGGGGCGCTGCCCGCGGATGCGCTTTCGGCCTATGTTGTCATCGGTGAATTGAACCTCGACGGCACCATTGCCGCGGTGACCGGCACCCTGCCGGCCGCCATCGGCGCCAATGCGCTGGACAAGGGTCTGATCTGTCCGGCCGATTGCGGCGGGGAGGCTGCATGGGCGGGCGCCGATATCGATATCCTGGCGCCGCGCAGCCTGATTGCGCTGGCCAACCATTTTCGCGGCACGCAAGTGCTGACGCGGCCCGAGCCTGCCAAACGGGCGACACCCGCCAACATGCCCGATCTTGCCGATATCAAGGGACAGGAAAGCGCCAAGCGGGCGCTGGAAGTGGCTGCGGCCGGCGGCCATAACCTCTTGATGGTCGGGCCGCCGGGTTCGGGAAAATCGATGCTGGCAGCCCGTCTGCCGTCCATCCTGCCGCCGCTGACGGCAGGCGAATTGCTGGAAGTTTCGATGATCCACTCCATTGCCGGCCAATTGGCAGGCGGCAAGCTTACCGACAGCCGGCCCTTCCGCGCGCCGCATCATTCCGCCACCATGGCAGCCCTTGTGGGCGGCGGCTTGCGGGCAAAGCCGGGGGAGGCCTCGCTTGCCCATAACGGCATCCTGTTTTTGGACGAGTTTCCGGAATTCCATCCGGCGACGCTTGACGCGCTGCGCCAGCCGCTGGAGACTGCGGAATGCGTGATTGCGCGCGCCAACCACCACGTCTGCTATCCGGCCAATATCCAGCTGGTGGCGGCGATGAATCCCTGTCGTTGCGGCATGGCAGGCCAACCCGGACACAGTTGCGCCCGGGGTCCGCGCTGCGTATCGGACTATCAAAACAGGATTTCGGGCCCCCTGATGGACCGCATCGACATCCGGATCGATGTTCCGTCGGTGTCTGCCGCCGATCTGATCCGGCCGATGCCCGCCGAACGCAGCATTGATGTCGCCCGGCGCGTGGCCAATGCCCGCCAGACCCAGATTGACCGTTTCATCGCGGCCGGTTTCGCCAATCTTCGCACCAATGCGCAATGTTCGACGGCGCTGATAGAAAAAATCGCAGCCCCCGATCCGGGCGGATTGCAATTGTTGCGCGATGCCGCCGAAAAACTGAAATTTTCGGCGCGCGGCTATCACCGTATCCTGAAAGTGGCCCGGACGCTGGCCGATCTTGACGAGAGCGCAACCGTCGGGCGCATTCATCTGGCAGAAGCCATTTCCTACCGCATCGCCGGCGAAAGGCTGCAGGCGGCGGCGTGAATCGCGCCAAACCACAGGGTCCAGCCGTCGTCTGCTGCAAGCGCCGGTTTCGCTGCCGCCGCGGGCGACAGCTGTTATCCTGCCGGGTTTGCGGGGAGACGTTCCACTTGGGCGAGACGGCCAATCATCGTTAAAAATGCACCGCGCATTTTGTGATTGGTCGCCGGATTGTTACCCCCCAAGGCCGTCGAACAGGGCCGTGGAAAGATAGCGCTCGGCGAAGGAAGGTATGATCACCACGATCATCTTTCCGGCATTTTCGGGCCGTGCACCGACCTTGATGGCCGCAGTCAGGGCGGCGCCGGAGGATATGCCGACCGGAATGCCTTCAAGCCGCGCCAATAGCCGGGCATTGTCGAAGGCGTCGTCATTGGAAACCGCGACCACTTCATCATAGACCGACGTATCAAGAATGGCGGGCGCAAAGCCAGCGCCGATACCTTGGATCTTGTGCGGTCCGGGATTGCCGCCGGAAAGCACCGGCGAATCTTCGGGTTCGACGGCGATCACCTGAACGGACGGCTTTCTGGCCTTCAACACTTGGCCCGCCCCGGTAATTGTGCCGCCGGTGCCGATACCTGACACCAGAAAGTCGATGCCGCCATCGGTATCGTTCCAGATCTCTTCGGCTGTGGTGCGCCGGTGAATATCTGGATTGGCCGGATTTTCAAATTGTTGAGGAATGATCGCGTCAGGGATGGAGGCGGCCAGTTCTTCCGCTTTGGCGATGGCGCCTTTCATGCCCTTGGCCCCTTCCGTCAGAACCAGTTCAGCGCCCAGCAGCGCCACCATCTTGCGCCGCTCGACCGACATGGTTTCCGGCATGGTCAATATCAGGCGATAGCCCTTTGCGGCCGCTGCAAAGGCAAGCGCGATGCCGGTATTGCCGGACGTCGGCTCAATCAGGGTTGTGCGGCCGGGCGCGATCTTGCCTTGGGCTTCCATTGCCTCGATCATGGCGACCCCGATACGGTCCTTGACGGAAGCGATCGGGTTGAAAAATTCCAGCTTGCCAAGAAGATGCGCCGCCACGCCTTTTTCCCGCGCGAATTTGTCGAGGCGGACAAGCGGGGTATCGCCTATGGTTTCCGTGATCGATCCGTAAATCCGTCCGCGACCGGGTTTTCTTGTTTCTGCCATGCTGTCACTCCCTGTTCTGATGGGATCGAACTTAGTGCCGGTTCTGCCTTTTTGCCAGAGATCAGACCGTTCAACATCGGCGATTGTGAGAATGTCATTTTGCAAAGCACAGCAAAAGCGGAATAGTTGTGTCATTCAGGTTGTCGCGCCGGCACGCCGCAAGCCGGCCGGCATATTCAGAACAATTGCAGGAAAACCATGAACGCCGCACCGATCATCGCAGCCACGGCGACAAGCCGCAGAAGTTTCCAATGCAGCGGATTGGTGATCACGGCGCCGAGTTTGGAAGCAAGCGTGATATAGGGCAGGATCGTCAGGGCCAACACACAGGCCGTCACCGCTGCCATCAGGAGATAATCCTCGAAGGTGACATGATCCAGCGGCAGCAGGCTGGGCAGTAGCGATACATAAAAAATCATCGCCTTCGGATTGCTCAATGTCACAAGATAGCCGGAGGTAAATGCCGCGCCCGGAGTAATGGAAGGCGCGCCGACAATCCTGCCCATGACAAAATCGCGCCGATAAAGCTTCCAGGCCAGAAAAAGGATATAGGCCACCGACACCAGTTTGAGGATCAGGAATGCCGTCGTGAACGTTCCAAGCAGCAAGGCAAGACCGAGCACGACGGCAGTCATGAAAGTGAGGTCGCCCAAGATCAGGCCCAGAGCCATGGGAACTGTGGCGCGAAAGCCCGACGCCAAGGCGTTGCCCACCAAGGCGGTAATACCCGGACCCGGAATGGCGGCCATGATCGAAAGCGCGACGCTATAGGGAACAATCATCGTCAATGACATAAAGTATTCTCTTGGGTAGTTGTGGCAAACTAAGATTTATATATTTTATGGATATTTTCAAGATTAAAGAGAATATTTACGGATTCTGGCACAATAGTTGCCATTTATAATCGTCATTTATCAATTATTCCATATTTTTACTTTTTGCATTCTCGTTGATTTTGCGCTTTTTGATCCCGCTCTGAAGCGTTATCCGCAAAGTCATATTCGCCGGAAATCATGGGCAAAAATACGCCACCTTGATTCATACTATTGATATTGCGCAATTAATTTCCATAAAACCGATGTCTCAGACGCCACATAGTGTATCAACCCCCGAAAAACCACCGTAAATATTACGAAAATGCCTAGTTTCCGGTGGAACCGAAGCCGCCGGCGCCGCGATCCGTTGCCGAAATCGTCGCCTTGAGTGTAATGGCCGCCTGGCTTGCCCGTGCAAACACGATCTGGGCGATCCGCATGCCGCGCTCAATGACAAAAGCCTCCTGGCCGAGATTGATCAGGATCACCTGTATTTCGCCACGGTAATCGCTGTCGATTGTTCCGGGCGTATTCAGGCAGGTTATGCCATGCTTGATGGCAAGGCCGGAGCGCGGCCGGATCTGGCCTTCAAAACCGGCGGGTATTTCCAGCAGAAGTCCGGTGGGAACCAGGCAGCGCGCCATCGGGGCCAGGCTGATCGGCCGGCCGTCTTCAACAGCGGCACGCAAGTCCATGCCCGCCGAGCCCGCCGTTTCGTAAGCCGGCAATTGCAATCCCTCGCCGTGGGGAAGGCGCTGAACGGAAATTTCGATCTTGGCCGGCTGGATCATGGTGATACTCCTGACAGGCTTGTTGCGCGCCGGCCAGCCAAGGTCAATTGCAATCGCGCCACGAAATGGCTAGAAGGGCGGCCATTCAACAGGATTTTGCTTGCATGACTGAAAAGCTCGCCGAGGCTGTCGCCCGCCGCAGAACATTTGCCATCATTTCCCATCCGGATGCCGGCAAGACGACATTGACCGAAAAACTGCTGCTGTTTGGCGGCGCCATCCAGCTTGCCGGGGAAGTCAAGGCGAAGAAGGACCGCATCCAGACCCGTTCGGACTGGATGAAGATCGAGCGCGAGCGCGGCATTTCGGTGGTCACTTCGGTGATGACTTTCGAATATGGCGGCCATGTCTTCAATCTTCTCGACACCCCCGGCCACGAGGATTTTGCCGACGATACCTATCGGACACTGACGGCGGTGGATGCGGCGGTGATGGTGATTGACGCTGCCAAGGGCATCGAGCCGAGAACCTTGAAACTGTTTGAAGTCTGCCGGCTACGCGACATCCCGATCATCACCTTCGTCAACAAGATGGACCGCGAAAGCCGTGATCCTTTTGACATTCTGGACGAAGTGGAAAAGAAGCTGGCGCTCGACACAGCGCCTGTCACATGGCCGATCGGCCGCGGCAAGAGCTTTTGCGGCACCTATCACCTTGCAAGAAACGAAGTGCGCGGCAGCGACAAGGAAGAAACCACGACCTCCGTCAATGGCCCTGAATCCGATCTGGTTGCAGGCCGCTTGCCTGAGAACGAGCGTGAGGCCTTCATCGAGGAAATGACGCTGGCCATCGGCGCCTGCCGCCCCTTTGACAAGGAGGCGTTTCTGGAAGGCCATCTCACCCCGGTGTTTTTCGGTTCCGCGCTGAGAAATTACGGCGTTCGCGACCTGATCAACGCCCTTGGCGATTTTGCCCCGCCGCCGCGCGATCAGGTGGCCGATACGCGCACCGTCAAGGCGACGGATGAAAAGATGACCGCCTTTGTTTTCAAGATCCAGGCCAATATGGATCCCAACCACCGCGACCGCATTGCCTTTGTGCGGGTTTGCTCTGGCACGCTTTCGCGCGGCATGAAAGCGCGGCTGTCGCGCAACGGCAAGCAGATGGGCCTGTCAGCGCCGCAGTTCTTCTTTGCCAGCCAACGCCAACTGGCCGATACCGCCTATGCCGGCGATGTCGTCGGCATTCCCAATCACGGCACGCTCCGGATCGGCGACACATTGACGGAAGGCGAACAGCTGGTTTTCCAGGGCATTCCGAATTTCGCCCCTGAAATCCTGCGCCGCGTCCGGCTGGAAGACGCCATGAAGGCTAAGAAGCTCAAGGAAGCGCTGCAGCAGATGGCTGAAGAAGGCGTCGTGCAACTGTTTTCGCCGGAAGACGGCTCACCGGCCATTGTCGGCGTGGTCGGCGCTTTGCAGCTTGACGTCTTGAAGGAACGGCTCTCGGCTGAATACGGCCTGCCGGTCAGCTTCGAAATGAGCCGTTTTTCGGTTTGCCGCTGGATATCGGCCGACCAGCCTGCGGATCTGGAAAAATTCGTCACCGCCAAGCGCGGAGATATTGCCCGCGACCTGGATGGCGATCCGGTTTACCTCGCCCAGGACGGATTTTCGCTGCGCTATGAATCCGAACGCGCGCCGGCCATCAAGATGGTCGCCATCAAGGAATATCATGCCGCGAAGGCGGCGTGAGGCCGTCAGCGCGGATTATGGGATCATGCCCGAACGGGCAGTGTCCGGCGCTCTGATTTGAGGGCCTTTCCGGTGGACGGATAGACCGGATTGCCGGCCGTCAACAAGGGCGAACAGGCCGCGCCGGACTCTGTAAAGTGCGAAGCCCGGATCGTACCCGGTCGAAAAAAGGTTTGGAGAACCGCATCGGGTGCACTTACTGTGAGCCGAGGCGCGCCGGATGGAGATACCGAACGGTGCATTGGCCAACCCCGAATTGCGGAGCACATGATGCGACCGATCCTGATTTCCTGTCTGGTTTTGATGACGGCAGCCACGCCCGCCGCAGCCGACTGCGCCTCCGAGATTGGCGCATTATTTGATGGTGGCGCATGGGATCCGATGACCAGGGAAAACCGTCGTGAAACCACTGTCACCCGTCATCCCGACGGCACTGAGACGGCCATTGCAGATGTGCTCTGGGATGGACCAATCCGCTCGATAAATTGTACCCCGAATGGCTGTTTCAAGGCGGTCGGCTACGCTTCCTGGCAGGGGCCCGCTTTTGACGGCCCGTGGACGCGGTCCAACGACACCGGCACCGGCGACCCGGAGGAATTCGTTCGCGCCACCAATGCCCGGCTCGCAGCTTCGGTCAGCGAAGCGGAATGTCCCGGCGCGACCGATCTGGATGGTCAGAGCGCCGTGCTTTACCATTTCTTGTCCAAACCCGAGCCCAATGAACATGGCTCATGGTGGGGCGGGCGCTATTCTGTATGGGTCGCTCCGGATGCCAAGCGCCTGCTGCGTATCGAACTGTCCAAAGGCATCGCAAGTTGGGCGCCCGAGCCATCGGGTGATGTGCAGGTGACAACCATCACTTATGACGACACGATCAGGATCGAAGAATCCGACTGACCGGCGCAATGCACAGCCGCGGGCATTGCGCCTGGCAATCCGAACCATCCGGCGCGGACCGGCATTTCCTGCCGCGTTTGCCAGGCATGGCTGTCATGCGACAAAAATCCTTCGCAGCGCAGCAAAGCGTGTATAGTCTGCTCCTAACTGTCATTGCCTGTTGATCAAGCCATCCGGTCAGCCAGCACGCTTACGGGAGAGCCAAATTCATGCTGATACGGTACGGTTACGACATAACCATCCAATGCCCGCAACCCACCTCGCTTGTCTGTCTGCTGACGGTGCACGAAGACAGGGCCGCCGACATCCGCTCGCCTGAGCAGATCCACACCAATCCGGACGTTGCCATGAGCACATATCATGACATGTTCGGCAATATCTGCCGCCGTCTGGTCGCACCGGCCGGGGATTTTTCGATGTGGGGCGACGGCATCATAGAAGACAGCGGCCTGCTGGAAACCGCAGATTGGGGCGCGCGCGAGGTGCCCATCGAACAGCTTCCCGATGATTGCCTGATCTACCTGATGGGCAGCCGCTATTGTGAAACCGACCGGCTCAGCCAGGTGGCCTGGGATATGTTCGGCCAAATCCAGCCGGGCTGGGCGCGGGTGCAGGCGATCTGCGACTTTGTCCACCAGCATATCAAATTCGACTATCAGGATGCCCGTTCCACCCGTACGGCTTTCGAGGCCTGGCAGGAGCAGAAAGGCGTCTGCCGCGATTATGCCCATCTTGCCGTTGCTTTTTGCCGATGCATGAACATTCCGGCCCGTTACATCAACGGCCATCTTGGCGATATCGGCGTGCCGATTCTTGATCCCATGGATTACAGCGCTTGGATGGAAGTCTATATTGGCGACCGCTGGATTTCATTCGACCCGCGCAACAATATTCCCAGGATCGGCCGGATCGTCGTGGCCCGCGGGCGCGATGCCGCCGATGTGCCGCTGATCAATTCCTTCGGTCCGCATTTCCTCAAGTCGTTCCGGGTCTGGACCTATGATGTGACCGGACTGCCATTGCCGGACCTTTCGACCTAGACGCGGCTGCTGGGTTTTTCAGTCAGGCGCAGGCCATTTGCGCCGATGCATGTGGGAAAGGGAGATGGTCATGAAATACACGCGTCTGGGAAACACCGGTCTTGAAATTTCAAGACTTTGTCTCGGCTGCATGAGCTTTGGCGTCGCCGAGCGCGGCAGCCATGCCTGGACATTGGGTGAAGATGACAGCCGCCCGATCATCCGCCAGGCGCTGGACGCCGGCATCAATTTTCTCGATACCGCCAATATATATTCAGATGGCACAAGCGAGGAGATTGTCGGCCGGGCAATCCGTGATTTCGCCCGGCGCGATGAATTGGTGATCGCCACCAAGGTGCATGGGCGGATGCGGCCCGGCCCGAACGGCGCGGGACTGTCGCGCAAGGCAATTCTTGCCGAAATCGACGCCAGTCTGAAACGCCTTGGCACCGATTATGTCGATCTCTACCAGATTCACCGCTGGGATCCGCAAACGCCGATCGAGGAAACGCTTGAGGCGCTCAACGATGTCGTAAGGGCAGGCAAAGCGCTTTATATCGGCGCATCCACCATGTTTGCCTGGCAATTTGCCCAGGCGCTGGCGATTTCGGACCGGAACGGCTGGGCGCGTTTCGTGTCGATGCAAAACCACCTCAACCTGCTTTATCGCGAAGAAGAGCGCGAAATGCTGCCGCTTTGCCGGAAGGAAGGCATCGGCGTCATCCCCTGGAGCCCGTTGGCGCGCGGCAGGCTGACGCGGGACTGGGGCGAGGCCAGTCTCCGCTCGGAAACCGACCTGGTGAGCAAGGCGATTTATACCGCAACAGCGGAGGCTGATCGAAAAGTGGCCCAGGCGGTGTCCGACATCGCTGCCCATCGCGGCGTCCCGCGCGCCACAATCGCGCTGGCCTGGGTGTTGCAAAAGGCCGAAGTCTCGGCCCCCATTGTCGGGGCGACCAAACCTTCCCATCTCGATGACGCCGTCGCCGCGCTTGAAATCGTACTGACGCCGGATGAAGTGGGCAGGCTTGAGGCAGACTATGTTCCCCATGAAGTCGCCGGATTTTGACACGGGCGCTGCACCTTAACCTGGTACGCCGCGGCCAATAATGGAACGACAATGACGTCACAGGTCAGGGGCTACGTTTTCGCCTTTCTCGCATTCACGGTCTTTTCGATGCAGGATGCAGTCTCAACGCATCTTGGAGCGAACTATTCGCCCTATTTCATCTCGATGATCCGCTACTGGGCCTTTGCCGCTTTCGCCGTGGCGCTTGCCACCCGGCGGGCGGGCGGCTTGGCGGTGACGGCAAAGACACACAGACCCTGGCTGCAAATTGTCCGCGGCCTGCTGCTCGCCATACAGATCGCGACCGCCATCATATCCTTTGCAACGGTCGGGCTGGCGCATTCGCAGGCCATTTTTGCCGCCGGGCCGCTGGTCATTGCCGCACTTTCAGTGCCGGTTCTCGGCGAACAGGTCGGCTGGCGGCGATGGCTGGCAATCCTTGCGGGCATGTTCGGCGTATTGGTGATCCTCAATCCACAAGGCGCGGAATTTGATATCCAATTGCTCATCCCGATGGGCAATGTCTTGCTGGGCGCAGGCTATGCACTCACGACGAGACTGGTCAACCAGGTCGATACAGCCATGACAAGCTTCTTTTACACCGGCGTCGTCGGCGCCGTCGTCATGACTGTTGTCGGTCCGTTTTTCTGGACAAGCACAACGCCTGCGGATACCGCCTGGCTGGCTTTGCTCTGTGCCACGGGGATTGCGAGCCATTTTTGCCTGATCCAGGCCTATCACTTTCTTGACGCCGTGAAAGTGCAGCCTATCAGTTATTTTCAACTGGTTCTCGCCAGCATTCTGGGTGTTTTGGTATTTGGTGAAGAGTTGAAGTTCAACGTTATTGTCGGCTCGCTCATCGTGGCCGCCGCCGGCCTGTTCACAATCTGGCGCGAGGCCGTGGTCAGGCGTCGCAACCGGCTTGAGGCGGACGAACCGGGGGCCTCGGTCAAAGGTTCTAACGTCGGTTAATCGACGCGCCGCCCTTGCCTCGTCCATTCATCTGCCGTACCTAGCTGACTGTCCCGCCGGGTTTCGCCACTCTTCCGTTTCGTGATTTCAGGAGTCTTGCCATGTCCTATTCGCCCGCTTCCGACCGCTATGACCAAGCCGTGTTTCGCCGTTGCGGCGCAAACGGCTTGGTGCTGCCGGCGCTATCGCTCGGCCTGTGGCACAACTTTGGCGACTCGACCACGATGGATCGCCAGAAATCCATCCTGTTTGAGGCCTTTGATCGCGGCATCACCCATTTTGACCTTGCCAATAATTACGGCCCACCGGCGGGATCTGCGGAAATCAATTTTGGCCGCGTCATGGCCGAAGAGTTCCATGCCCACCGCGACGAATTGATCATTTCCACAAAAGCGGGCTGGGACATGTGGCCGGGGCCTTATGGCCGTGGCGGCGGTTCGCGCAAGGCCTTGCTTTCAAGCCTTGACCAGTCGCTGTCGCGCATGGGGCTTGATTATGTCGATATCTTCTATTCGCACCGCTATGACGCCAATACGCCGCTGGAGGAAACGGCAGGTGCGCTGGCCAGCGCTGTTCAGCAGGGCAAGGCGCTCTATGTCGGGATCTCCTCCTATTCGGGAAACAAGACCCGCGAAATGGCGAAATTGCTGAAATCGATGAATGTGCCGCTTCTCATCAACCAGCCGTCCTACAACATGCTGAACCGTTGGATCGAAAAGGATCTGCTGGGCGCCTGCCATGAAGCGGGTTCAGGCGTGATTGCCTTTACGCCATTGGCCCAGGGCCTCTTGACCAGCCGCTACCTCAACGGCATTCCGGACGATGCCCGCGTCAACCAGCCAGGCGGCGGTTCGCTGCTGGCCTCGCATCTGAGCGAGAGCAATCTTGCCCGCGTCCGGGCCTTGAACGCCATTGCCGAACGGCGCGGCCAGAGCCTTGCCCAGATGGCCGTCGCCTGGGTGTTGCGCGATCCGCGCATCACATCGGTCTTGATTGGTGCAAGCT
This sequence comes from Rhizobiaceae bacterium, assembly GCA_041742335.1. GTDB lineage: Bacteria > Pseudomonadota > Alphaproteobacteria > Rhizobiales > Rhizobiaceae > Rhizobium_E. The sequence continues at coordinate 7,488 of JBGSIT010000034.1, read as the reverse complement.
CGCCAAAGCAGATTGCCGAAAACGTCCAGGCACTGGAAAAACTGGATTTCTCCAAGGAAGAACTCGCAGAAATCGACACACACGCAGTCGAGGGCGGCGTCAATCTCTGGGAAAAACCGTCGCACGAACAGGCGGTCTGACCGTAGTCGAGATTCTAAGTCCCGCTTGCGCCTTGCGGCAATAATAGCTGCTTGGCCATTGCCGCCAGCCAGGCGGCAAAGGCGGACGCATCCGTTTTTTCCACCCGGCTCATGAGCTCGAACAATTCCGGGCTCGCGAGACGCCAAAGAATGTCGGTAGCGCTTTCAACATCCAGACCGTCTCGCAGATTTCCATTGGCCTGAAGGGCTTGGGCAAAGCGCAGAAGATTTTGTCGGCGGCCCGCTTGCAGGCTCAGGTACAGCTCCGCCAACTCTTCTTCGGTATCGGCCGCCGTGCGGACAATCGCCATCAGCGGCGCAACGCGCGATAAAACATCGGCGATGTCGCGGCAAAACATGTCCATCCGGGCTCCCGCATCGCGCAAGGCAAAGACCTCGCGGGGCCGGTCCTGTTCAACCACCGGAATATCCGGTTCGCCACGCCGGACTGTGCCGATAATCAGATCGCGGATGATCGATCGCTTGTTTGAGAAGACCGAATAGATCGTCTCGCTGGAGACCGACGCTTCCCCGGCTATCGCAGCGATTGTGGTTCCGGACCAGCCATTCTTCCGAAACAGCCTGTCGGCAGCCTGCAGAATATTTTTTTTCGTCTGCACGGCGGCAGCGGTACGGCGTTTTGATGTGTATTGGCGTTTTGGTTTTTCCATGGTAATAATTTCAATACAGTATGACTGTATCCAATTCCAGCCATATTGAACTTGTGATCAGGAGGAAATTGCGATGGACCACAGTTTTGCCGCCTTCCTTGCCGCCACCGCCGCCTTGTTTCGGCTTTCAATGATCCTGAAGATCGTGGCGATCCTGCTGCTTGCGATGATTGCCGGATCGACATTCGGCATCTGGCGCGGATATGATCCGGCCAATTATTCGTCAACGACTTTTCTTGAAGTCCACAAAGGTGCGGTTTCCGGCCTCAACATCCTGCTGCCGGCGATTGCCATGGCCTGTATCGTGGTGACAGCTTTGCTGGCCTTCCAAAGCTATCATCAATCGCCGGCCTTTTTCATGTATCTGATAGCCTTGGCATTGCTGGTGGCGGGCGGCGCAATCACGCGGTTGATCAACCAGCCGATCAATGCCGACGTCATGGCATGGACCGCCAGCGCCATGCCCGCAAACTGGACGGAAGTCCGCGATCATTGGTGGGTCTGGCATGTTATCCGCACCTATATCGCAGGCGCGGCGCTTTTGACCCTGCTGATGGCGGTATTGATGGACAGGCCAGCAGGCTGAACTGCTTTCAAACGTCAGATCGACCAGCCGGCGCGGAGACCTTCATAGACCGCCTCTTCTGCAGTTCTCGGCGCCAGGCAATCGCCGGCCATGAGCATTTCGACCCCTGTGTTTTTCAACAAATCGGCAAGACCGGCCACCGGTTGATGCCCTTGGCAAAGTACCATTGTATCGATGCCTTCCTGGATCATCGGCTGGCCGCTGGCGGTATGCTGGAGATAGACAATGTCGCCATCCACGCCGTAAAGCCGGGCATAATTGATCACAGTCACGCCTGAAATATGCAATTTGCCGGCGATATCGTCACGGACGTAGAGCGGCAAAACCTCGCCGGGATGCAGGCCATTGACTGCAAGCGTCACCTGGCAGCCCTGCGCGACCAGCAATTCGGCAAGACCTGGCCCAACCCAGTCACAGCGCCAGTCGCTCACCAGCACGCGGGAGCCGACCTTGACCTTGCTTTGCAGCACCTGCCAGGCATCGACGATCTGCATATCACCTTCGGCAGGAAAATCCGGCCGAAACGGTATCGCTCCGGTGGCAACCACGACAACATCGGGGGCCAGGCTGGCCACAAGGCCGGCATCGACTTTGCTGTTGCGGACAATTGTGACGCCGGCATTGGCCATCTCGCGGGCAAGATTGGTGACAATACCGCCAAACTCGCTGCGTCGCGGCAAAAGCTGGGCCAGCAGCGCCTGACCGCCCAATTGCCCGGACGCTTCATGAAGGCTGACATCGTGGCCGCGCCGGGCAGCAGTGATGGCGGCCTTCATGCCGGCCGGTCCGCCGCCTGCCACCAGTACTTTTTTCCGTACCCTTGCGGGCCGATAGCGCCCGTAAACAAGTTCCCTTCCGCTCTCGGGATATTGAATGCAGGAAATCGGCAGCCCCTTGTGGAAGTGTCCGATACAGGCCTGATTGCAGGCGATGCAGGCGCGGATGTCATCCGGTCGATTGTCATCCGCCTTGTTGGGCATGTCGGGGTCGCAGATCAAAGCCCGGGTCATGCCGCAAAAATCGGCCTGGCCGTTGGCGACAATTGCCTCGGCCTCCTGCGGCTGGTTGATCCTTCCGGCGATGAAAACCGGAATCTTCAAATGCTTTTTGTAACTGGCGGCGTCGCCGGCCAGATAGGCATTGGCGATTGCCATTGGCGGGGCGATATGGATGGCGCCGCCGATGCTGGCCGATGTTCCCGCGATCACATTGATAAAATCAAGCTGCGGCTCCAGCGCCCTTGCCGCTTCCAGCGCTTCGGCGCCTGTCAGTCCATGTTCATCCCTGTCGCCAGCCGAAATCCTCATGCCGATGATGAAATCCTCATTGGTGGCAAGCCGGATGGCGGCCAGCACTTCGGAGAGAAAACGCAGGCGATTGTCCAGCGACCCGCCATAGTGGTCGGCCCTGATATTGGTGCGCGGATTGAGAAATTGGGCCGGCAGATAACCATGGCTTGCCACGACTTCGACGCCATCAAGGCCCGCCTCGCACAGCCGCCGCGCCGCCTGGCCGAAGCCTTCGACAATTTCGGCGATCATCGCCTGGTCAAGCGCCCGCGGCATGACATGAAAGCGCTCGTTGGGCAGGCTTGACGGCGCATAGGCGACCGCAAGCAGGCCATCGGCGCTCTCCATGATTTCCCGACCCGGATGGAAAAGCTGCGACAACAGTATGACGTCATGCGCATGGCAGGTTTCAGCCACGCGCCGGTATCCGGCAATACAGGCATCGTTGGTGGCCATCAGCATGTGGGAGGTATAGCGCGCCGTTTCATGGACCCCTGCCACCTGCATGATGATCAAACCTGCGCCGCCCTGCGCACGGGCTTGGTGGTAGGCGACCAACTGGTCATTGACCAGCCCGTCGGTCGGCATGGTGGTGTCGTGTCCGGTCGACATGATGCGGTTCTTGAAACGCTTGCCGCGAATGACAAAAGGTGAAAACAAGGCTGGAAACAGTCTCTGGGTCATGCAGGCCGACTTTGCGCTGGTGGGTTCGCACTATCTTTAACCGGCGGCAAATATTTGTACATTGCCGCCATGCGTCTTTCCGCTATCCGTTGCGAGCTTGCATGACCGGGTCTTGATGGCTCTTCCCATCCATCCGCAAATAGTCTATAGGCACCGCCAGCAGGGGCTATTGCGCCTGCTTTCATTGGCCAAGGCTGGACGACATCCCGGCTTATGGCGCCTTTTGATCCCTTCAAAGAGAAAGGACATCACGATGTCGATTACTGCTGAGCGCAAGGCGGAACTGATCAAGGAATATGCAACCAAGGAAGGCGATACCGGTTCTCCGGAAGTCCAGGTAGCCATTCTGACTGTGCGTATCAACAATCTTACAGAACACTTCAAGGACCACAAGAAGGACAACCACTCCCGTCGTGGCCTCCTGAAGCTTGTTTCCAGCCGCCGTTCGCTGCTCGATTATCTCAAGAAAATCGATGAATCCCGCTACACCAAGCTGATTGGTTCGCTGGGCATTCGCCGCTAAAAACCTGCCCGGCGGGCCGATCTTGATGGTCGCCCGCCGGTTTTTCCCTGGGCCTATGGCCCTGTAACTGCCGGTGCGAACCAAAACGAGGCAAGCCCGGATCAACGGACGGCAGACCGGATAGGCCGGTTTGCGAAAAATGCAACCAATGACCCGTCATGGGGCAGGATTGCCGGATGCTTGCGAGGCTCAGGGCGCGACCCTGAAAACCCGGTCAAGCAATCAAGCACCCCGCTGTCTTGCCCATGATGCGTCGCTCAATGTGAACCATCCGCAGTTTCCGGCGCTGAAGCCCGAAGCCGATGGTTCGCATCACGAAGGACAAAACATGTTTGAAACCCACAAGGTAGAAATCGAATGGGCTGGCCGCCCCCTCATCCTGGAAACCGGCAGAATTGCCCGCCAGGCTGACGGAGCCGTGTTGGCCACCTATGGAGAGACCGTGGTTCTTGCCACCGTCGTTTCCGCAAAGGCCCCGAAGGCCGGACAGGATTTCTTTCCGCTGACAGTCAACTATCAGGAAAAGACCTATGCAGCCGGCAAGATCCCCGGCGGCTATTTCAAGCGCGAAGGTCGCCCCAGCGAAAACGAAACGCTGGTTTGCCGGTTGATCGACCGGCCGATTCGCCCGCTTTTCCCCGACGGCTACAAGAATGACACCCAGGTGGTCATCACCGTTCTCCAGCACGACATGGAAAACAATCCTGACGTTCTCGCCATGATCGCCACCTCTGCGGCGCTTACGCTTTCCGGCGTTCCCTTCATGGGCCCGATCGGCGGCGCGCGCGTCGGCTATATCGGCGGCGAATATGTCCTCAACCCGCATCTCGATGAAATGGTCGAAAGCCAGCTTGACCTCGTGGTCGCCGGCACGTCCGAAGCCGTTCTGATGGTGGAATCGGAAGCCCGCGAACTGGGCGAAGACACCATGCTCGGCGCCGTCACCTTCGGACACAAGGGTTTCCAGCCGGTCATCGACGCGATCATCAAGCTTGCCGAAGTTGCCGCCAAGGAGCCGCGCGAATTCGAAGCGGCCGATTATTCCGCCCTTGAAGCCGAAATGCTGAAAATGGCCGAAACCGAATTGCGCGACGCCTACAGGATCACGGAAAAAGCGGCCCGCTATACTGCCGTCGATGCCGTCAAGGCAAAGGTCAAGGCTCACTTCCTGCCCGAAGACGGCGAAGCCGCTTATTCCGCTGAAGTCATCGGCTCGGTATTCAAGAGCCTGCAGGCCAAAATCGTTCGCTGGAACATTCTCGACACCAAGAGCCGCATCGATGGCCGCGATCTCGAAACGGTCCGTCCGATTGTCGCCGAAGTCGGCCTGCTGCCGCGCACCCATGGCTCGGCCCTGTTTACCCGTGGTGAAACACAGGCCATCGTTGTTGCGACGCTGGGCACGGGCGAAGACGAGCAATATGTCGACAGCCTGACCGGCATGTATAAAGAAACCTTCATGCTGCACTACAATTTCCCTCCCTATTCGGTAGGGGAAACAGGCCGCATGGGTTCGCCGGGCCGCCGCGAAATCGGCCATGGCAAGCTTGCCTGGCGCGCCATCCACCCGATGCTGCCTACCGTTGAGCAGTTCCCCTATACGTTGCGCGCTGTTTCGGAAGTCACCGAATCCAATGGTTCGTCCTCCATGGCCACCGTTTGCGGCACCTCGCTTGCCCTGATGGATGCCGGCGTTCCGCTGGCCCGTCCCGTGGCCGGTATCGCCATGGGCCTGATCAAGGAAGAAGAGCGCTTTGCCGTTCTGTCCGACATTCTGGGCGACGAAGATCATCTCGGCGACATGGATTTCAAGGTTGCCGGTACTGAAATGGGCATCACTTCGCTGCAGATGGACATCAAGATCACCGGCATCACCGAAGAGATCATGGGCGTTGCCCTCAAGCAGGCCAAGGGCGGCCGTCTTCATATCCTCGGCGAAATGTCCAAGGCCCTGTCGACAAGCCGCGCACAGCTTGGCGAATTCGCACCGCGCATCGAAGTGATGAGCATTCCGGTCGACAAGATCCGGGAAGTGATCGGTTCGGGCGGCAAGATCATCCGCGAAATCGTCGAAAAGACCGGCGCCAAGATCAATATCGACGACGACGGCACCGTCAAGATCGCTTCGTCATCAGGCAAGGAAATCGAAGCGGCCCGCAAGTGGATCCACTCGATCGTTGCCGAACCTGAAGTCGGTCAGGTCTATGAAGGCACTGTCGTCAAGACCGCTGATTTCGGCGCTTTCGTCAACTTCTTCGGCCCCCGCGACGGACTCGTCCATATTTCCCAGCTTTCGCAGGAACGTGTGGCCAAGACCTCCGATGTCGTCAAGGAAGGCGACAAGGTCTGGGTCAAGCTGATGGGCTTTGACGAGCGCGGCAAGGTTCGCCTCTCCATGAAGGTTGTCGACCAGGCAACCGGCAAGGAAATGGCTGCGGAATAAACGCACCTTCGGGAGCGGACTACTCATGACGATCGGGCGCGGGCCTTGCCCGCGCTCTTTTCTTTTACCGTTTATTCATAGCCAGGATTGCCCCATGTCGCGCGACGCCGTCAAGACGCTGTTTCATCCTTTCGCAACTGCCGCCTTGCCGATGCCGGAGGAAGGCCAAAAGGTGCTGTTCCTGGGTGCCGAAGCAGGCTTTGACCTGCCGGAGGGCTTTGGCGCGACCTTGTTTCCCGTCCAGGGTTTCCGCCCGCATTTCAGGAAACTGGAAGCTGCCCGGCTTGATCCGTCGGCCTTTCCAGAAGGCAATGATTTCGACATGGCGCTGATATTGATGACCCGCCATCGCGGCGAGAATGAAGCCCTTGTCGCCGAAGCGGTCGGCCGGTTGCCTGCAGGCGCCCTGATCGTCATGGCCGGCGCCAAGGAAGACGGCGTTCAATCCTTCCGCAAGCGCATTGACATGATGGGTTTTGAAACCCGGCATCTCGCCAAATATCACGCGCAAGCCTTCTGGTTTGCCCGTCCGGCTGATGCCGAAGCGCTGATGACCGCCTTTCGCAAGAAGCCGGCCATGGTTGCTGAACGCTTCCAGACGGCGCCTGGCATGTTTTCACACAAGGACATTGACCAGGGCTCGGCATTCCTGACGCGCTACCTTCCAAAGGGCGCCAAGGGCCAGGCGGCCGATTTCGGCGCTGGCTGGGGCTATCTGTCGGTCGTACTGGCCGAAAATTCCCCCGGCCTTGAAGGCATTGATCTTTATGAGGCCGATTATGACTCACTGGAAGCGGCGCGCGCCAATATGCTCGCCAATTGTCCATCCATGCAGACGCGCCTTTTCTGGCATGATGTCGCAGGCGAGGAAATCCGCGGCAAATATGACTTGATCATCATGAACCCGCCCTTCCATGAAGGCCATGCCACTGAACCTTCCATCGGTCAGGCCATGATCCGGGCTGCGTCCAAGGCGCTGAAAAACGGCGGCCAGTTGGTAATGGTCGCCAATCGCGGCCTGCCTTATGAACCGGTGCTGGCCGAAGTCTTCAAGAGCAGCGGCGAAACCGCGAGAAATGCGCGATTCAAGGTTCTATGGGGCAAGAAATAGCGGCTTCGACATTCTTGGCCAGACCCCATCGTGCCAAGCCC
>JBGSIT010000033.1:0-90688 GCA_041742335.1 Rhizobiaceae bacterium | reverse complement strand
GATTGACAACCATGCCCTGATCGCTGGCGTCATCGCACGGCAAGAGAAACCGGAGTTGCGGATAAACGCCGAAGCGGGACACGTCCGCGTGTCATATAAACCAACATAAATCGAGACACCGGCGTGTCCCGACCGATCCTGTCTGCAAGGGCGGGAGGAAAATGACGAAAAACCCGGATGGAGCGCCATGCCGGGGTGAAGGTGTTTGTGGGAAACAATGGCAAGTATATTGACGGGATATGCAGGCTTTGCCCTCGACAAGACGCGGTTCCTGTTATCAATTGCGGGTCGACAGAAATCGCTGAAAGTGCCTGCCTCATGAACCCTTCCCCGCTCGGCGCGACCGTCACAAAAACCGGCGTCGATTTTGCCGTCTGGTCCAAACATGCCAGCCTGATCGAGCTTTGCCTGTTTGACGAGAACGGCGAGAAGGAAACCAAACGCCTCGCCATGGCCCGCGACAGCAATGACGTGCATCGACTTTCCGTGCCCGGCATCGGCAATGGCGCGCGCTATGGATACCGCGCCCACGGCGTATATTCCCCCGATCACGGGCTTTGGTACGACCCGGCAAAATTGCTGGTCGATCCCTATGCCATCGAAATCGACCAGCCTTTCCGCTTTGACCCCGCTCTCTCTGTCTTCGGGGCCGATACGGCAGCACGCGTGCCCAAGGCGATCATCAAGACGTGCCGAAAAGCCGACCTGACGCCGCCGCTGTTTGACCCTTCCGGATTGATCTATGAAGTCGCGGTCAAATCCCTGACCATGCGCCATCCGGCAATCGACAAGGACCAGCGCGGCACGCTGGCGGCACTTGCCCACCCGGCGATGATCGCCCATTTCAAGCGCCTTGGCGTGAGCGCGGTCGAATTGATGCCGATCACCGCCTGGATCGACGAACGCCACCTCAAGCCGCTGAACCTGACCAATGGCTGGGGCTATAATCCGGTCACGATGATGGCGCTTGATCCGCGGCTTGTGCCCGGCGGCATGGAGGAACTGTGCCACACGGTTGAATGTCTCCATGAAAACGGCATCGGCGTGATTCTCGATCTCGTCTTCAATCATACCGGCGAAAGTGATCGCTTCGGGCCGACCCTGTCGCTGCGGGGTCTCGACAATCTCGGCTACTATCGTCACCTGCCCAGCCAGCCCGGCACGCTTGTCAATGATACCGGCTGCGGCAATACACTGGCTGCGGATTTTCCGGCCATGCACCGGCTGATCATCGACAGCCTGCATCATTTCGTCCTGCATGCCGGTATTGACGGCTTCCGGTTTGATCTCGCCACCATTCTCGGGCGCACGGCCAAGGGCTTCGACCAGCATGCGGCCCTCTTCCGCGCCATTCATTCCGATCCGGTTCTCGAACACCGGGTGATGTTTGCCGAGCCCTGGGATATAGGTCCGGGCGGCTATCAACTCGGCAATTTTCCCGCACCGTTTTTCGAGTGGAACGATCGCGCCCGCGATGACATGCGGATGTTCTGGCGCGGCGACCGCAACAAGATCGGCGTGCTTGCCAATGCTTTGGCCGGTTCCTCGGATATTTTCAGCCGCCACAAGGAAAAACAAACCCGGACAGTCAACTTCCTGGCCGCCCATGACGGCTTCACATTGGCCGACTTAGTCAGCTATTCGGCCAAGCACAATAGCGCCAATGGCGAACACAACCGCGACGGCCATGACGAAAACCATTCCTGGAACAATGGCGTTGAGGGAGAGACCACCAACCCGGAAGTACTGGCGCGCCGCAAGGCCGACCGCAAGGCGCTGATTTCCACCCTTTTTGCCAGCCGCGGCGCTATCTTGCTGACAGCCGGTGACGAGATGGGGCGCAGCCAGAAGGGCAACAACAATGCCTATGCGCAGGATAATGAAATTACCTGGCTCGATTGGGAAACTGCCGATGCTGCATTGATTGAACATGTCGCCAGACTGGCGCTGATCCGGGCGCGCTTCGAGGTGTTTTCCCGTCTGGAATTCTTTGCCGGCAAGGGCGATGTGACCTGGCTGAACAAAACCGGCCAGGCCATGCAGGTCGCCGACTGGCAGGACCCGCAGGGAAATCATGTCACCATGGTGCTGCAAACCGCCGACCGGCATTCAAAACAGACCGTTCCGATTGCCGTGGCCTTCAACAGATCCATCGAGGCCTTGACCATCAGCCTGCCGGGTGAGCCTGAAGGCTGGACGCCGATGATCGGCACCGGCCTGACGCTTGCGCCGCGCTCGGTTTCCTGGTTTCTCGGCAAGCCTGCCAATCTCAAGGCGTTAACGATCCAAGGGGCGATTTGATGACGGAAGAAAACTGGTTTGAAACCTTGTCTGGACAGATCGGCCGGGAAGCCGGGCTTTCCGACTGGATTGTGGTCGACCAGAAGATGATCGACAGCTTCGCCGACACCACGCGTGACCACCAATATATTCATGTCGATCCGCTGCGAGCAGCACAAACCCCGTTCGGGGCGACCATCGCCCACGGCTTTTTGACGCTGTCGCTGCTTTCAATCCTGCAGGAAATGGCGATGCCGGTGCTTGCCAACCAGAAAATGGGGATCAATTACGGTTTCGACCGGGTCCGCTTTGTCGCCCCTGTCCGGTCCGGCGCCCGCATTCGCGGCCGTTTCACATTGGCGGATGCGACCCTGCGCAAGCCGGGACTGGTGATGCTGACCCATGATGTGATCGTCGAGATCGAAGGCGAAGCCAAGCCGGCCCTGACGGCCAGTTGGCTTAACCTGTTCGAGTTTTGAAACATTTCAAAAGGCGGCGTCGCGCGCGCCTTCCGCCAGCATTGCAAAGCAGTAATTGGCAAAGGACCGCCAGCACTCCACCCGGAACGTGTCTTCCTCGGTGCGGTGAAGCACGATCTCGATCTTGCCGAAAACCGTCCGCGAACAGGCCCCCACCGGAAAGGCTGCCAGTGAAAGATCCTGCGGACAGCCGGCATTGACAGCATCGGCTGCCCCCGGACCCGACACCATGACGGCGACATTGCGATGGGAGATATCGACTGCGGAATGAAGCACGCCGGATGCTGCGGCCAAAGCGACAAAATCCGTGCCTTCAGGGCCGATCAGCATCCATTCGTCCGGACCCAGCCACAGCGCGTGGCGCTGGTTGGCGGAGGCTGAAGTCTTGGGCCTGGTGGGCAGCGAAAGGCCAAGTGCAGTGGACAGCGCCGCCACGGCTTCCGGTCCCGCACGAAGCGAAGCGCGGGAAGCGGCGGGCGCCGGGGTAAGCCGCACTGTGGCGGAGTTGGCGACTGCGCCTTTGAGGATATCCCGGCGGGTAGCAACAGACTGGTCAACCATGGATGCGGCCTCCTTCCTTGTCATAGAATACGGCGTCGCAGACCTCGACGGCAATCACCCTGTCGGGCATCGGCACATACAGCGTCTGGCCCATTTTCGAACGCCCCCCGGCGACAAGCGCCATGGCGATGGAATGGCCGCAATTTTCCGACCAATAAGAGGACGTGACATGGCCAAGCATCGTCATCGGCACCGGCTGGTTGGGATCGGCGACCAGTTGCGCGCCCTCTTCGAGCACCACTTTCGGGTCCTTGGTCCTGAGCCCGACCAGTTGCTTGCGGCCTTCAGCCACAAGGTCGGGACGCTTGATGCCGCGTATGCCGACGAAATCGGTCTTCTTCTTGCCCACCGCCCAGTTCAGGCCCGCATCATCCGGGGTCACCGTGCCGTCGGTATCCTGGCCGACAATGATATAGCCCTTTTCTGCGCGCAAAATATGCATCGCCTCGGTGCCATAGGCGCAGACACCCAAGGGTTCCGCCCGCGCCCACAGCGCTTCCCATACCGCCTGGCCGTAATCGGCAGGCACATTGACCTCATAGCCAAGCTCGCCGGCAAAGGTCATGCGGAACAGCCGGGTCGGCACGCCGCAGATCTTGCCTTCCGCCACGCTCATATGCGGCATGGCTTCCGGGTTCATGTCGATGCCTTCGATCAAGGGCTCGATGATTTCGCGGGCTTTGGGCCCCTGAACGGCAATCACCGCCCATTGTTCCGTGGTCGAAGTCAGCCAGACCTTGAGATCGGGAAATTCGGTCTGAAGGTAATCTTCCATGTGGTTCATCACCCGCGGCGCGCCGCCGGTGGTGGTGGTCACGTGGAAGCGGTCCTCGGCCAGCCGTCCGACAACGCCATCGTCATAGATGAAGCCGTCCTCGCGCAGCATGATGCCATAGCGGCAACGACCGGGCTTCAGCGTTTCCCAGCTATTGGTATACATGATGTTCATGAACCTGGCTGCATCCGGACCGACAACCTCGATCTTGCCAAGCGTGGAAGCATCAAACATTCCGCCGATCTGGCGCACCGTGCGGCATTCGCGGTCCACGGCCTGATGCATGGTCTCGCCGGCCTTGGGGAAGAACCATGCGCGCTTCCAGTGTCCGACATCCTCGAAAATCGCCCCGTGGGCCTCTTCCCAGTCATGCATCGCCGTCCTGCGGGTCGGGTCAAACAATTCGCCCGCCGAATGGTTGACGATGGCGCCGAAAGTCACGGGCGTGAAAGGCGCGCGGAAGGTCGTCAGGCCGACAGCGGGAATTTCCTTGCCCAGGGCTTCGGCGGCAATCGCCAGGCCATGAATGTTGGAAAGCTTGCCCTGGTCGGTGGCCATGCCATTGGTGGTGAAGCGTTTGATATGCTCGATGGAATGCATGCCCTCGCGCACTGCAAGGCGGATATCCTTGGCGCAGACATCGTTCTGGAAATCGATGAAGGCCTTGACATTGGTGCCTGCGCCTGCGCCCTCGCCCGCACCGGACATGCCGCCGGTCCAGTCGAAATCATGGGTCGCGGCAAATTTGGTCCGGCATTGGCCGCTGGCGCCGGCGGCTTTCGCCATCAATTCACCGGCCGCCAAAGCCTCCTCGATGGTCGCCTCAAGGCTATTGGTGCCGTTGCAGGCGCCCACGCAGAGACAATCCTGCGCATAGGTACCCGGCAGGAAGCGCTGGTTTTCAACGTCAAATGTCACCTTGCCGCGCGATTGCGAAAAGAGATGCACCGACGGCGTCCAGCCCGACGAGGTCAAAAGCGCGTCAATAGCGATCTTTTCGCTTCTTGCGCCGGCCCTGTGGGCTACGGTCATGGAAGAAACCCGCAAATGGCCCTTGGTTGCGATCACCTTCTGGCCGGTCATCACCCGGATGCCGAGTTCACCGGCACGCGTCATCACACCCTCGCCGGGGTTTTCCCGACTGTCGACGATGGCGGCGATTTGCACGCCGGCTTTCTTGAGGTCAAAGGCCGCCTCGTAGGCGCTGTCATTGGCGGTGTAGACGCCGACCTTCTGGCCGACCGCCACGCCGTAATGATTGAGGAAGGTTCGCGCCGCCGAGGCCAGCATGATGCCCGGCCGGTCATTGTCGGCAAATACCATGTGACGCTCAATGGCGCCGGTGGCCAGCACGACCCGCTTGGCGCGGACCTGCCACATCCGCTCGCGCGGCAAGTCCTTGGGAGGATTGGCCAAATGCTCGGTGACGCGCTCGACAAGGGCGACGAAATTCTGGGCATAATAGCCAAAGCCGGTGGTCCGCATCAGGACGCGGACATTATCCATGGCCGCAAGCTTTTTCAGCGTGTCCCGGGCCCATTCAAAGCCGTCCACGCCATCGATCATGACGCTCGAATCAAAATGGAGCGATCCGCCGGCGTCAGCGCGCTCGTCGCAGATGATCACGCTTGCGCCGCTCTCGGCGGCCGCAAGTGCTGCCGACAAGCCGGCCACGCCCGCGCCTACCACCAGCACGTCGCAATGGGCAAAGCGGTTGGCATAATGATCGGTATCCGGCTCATGCGGCGCAACGCCAAGACCGGCGGCCGCCCGGATCTGCGGCTCATAGAGATGCTTCCATGCCGCCTTCGGCCACATGAAGGTCTTGTAGTAGAAACCTGCGGCAAAGAAGGGCGAAAAATAGTTGTTGATGCCGCCGATATCAAAGGCCAGCGACGGCCAGCGATTTTGCGACATGACGGTCATGCCGTCAAAGACTTCCTGAACGGTTGCGCGCACATTGGGCTGCTTGCGTGAGGAATCCCGGGCGACGTCCAAAAGTGCATTGGGCTCTTCGCTGCCTGCAGAAACGATTCCGCGCGGCCGGTGATACTTGAAGGAACGGCCGACCAGATGAACACCATTGGCAAGCAGGGCCGAGGCCACGGTATCGCCATCCAGCGCGGTGTAGGATTTGCCGTCAAAGGTGAAGCGTGAGGTTTTGGCGGGCGTCAGGCGACCAACACCGGCGATTCTGTTTGCGCCGCTCATTTGCCGCCTCCCTGTTCAGTCATCAACTGGTCGATTCGGGCCTGGTCAGGCTTGGCTTCATCCTGGCGATAGGTCATGACGAACTTGTCGGTGACGGTGTGACGGACAGCGCGGAAGAACTTTCCACAGCCATGCACATGCCGCCAGCGTTCATAGATGATGCCTTTCGGATTGTCCTTGTAGAAGAAAAACGAGGCGAAATCCTCGTCGGATACCTCGGCAATATTGGCCGGCCGATCAATGTGGGCCTCTTCACCATTGCGGAATTCCAGTTCCGGACGGTCCTCAAGGCAATAGGGGCAAGAAATCAAAAGCATGGTGTAAACCCCTTCTTCAATGCGCGACGGCAGCCGCAGCCGCCTCGTCAATCAGGCGGCCGGTCCGGAAACGGTCAAGATTGTATGGCGCGTTGATCTTGTGCGGTTCATCGCGGGCGATGGTGTGGGCAAAGACATGCGCTGAACCCGGCGTCGCCTTGAAGCCGCCAGTGCCCCAGCCGCAATTGACATAGAGGCCGGATATGGGGGTCTTGGCGAGAATCGGAGAGCGATCCGGCGTGACATCAACGATGCCGCCCCAGGAGCGCAGCATCTTCATCCGTGTAAACATCGGAAACATTTCGCAGATCGCATCGAGCGTGTGGTTGAGAATATGAAGTCCGCCGGTTTGCGAATAGGAAACATATTGGTCGGTGCCGGCGCCGATGACCAATTCGCCTTTGTCGGACTGGGAAATATAGGCATGCACCGTGTTGGACATGACCACACAGGGAAAGGCCGGCTTGACCGGTTCGGAGACCAGCGCCTGCAGCGGATAACTCAAAAGCGGCATGCGCAGGCCGGCCATTTCCATGACCACCGACGTATGGCCGGCCGCCACGACGCCGATTTTTTTTGTTCCAATGAAACCCTTTGAGGTATCAACGCCGGTAACGCTGCCATCGGGGCCGCGCTTTATGCCGGTCACCTCGCAATTCTGGATGATATGGACGCCGCGATCGGCAGCGCCCCGGGCATAACCCCATGCTACGGCATCGTGTCTTGCTGTGCCGCCCTTGCGCTGCAGGGCCGCCCCCATCACCGGATAACGGGCGCTTTTGGAAATGTTGAGCGGCGGGCAATAGGCCTTGGCCTCCTCCGGCGTCAGCCATTCATTGTCAACGCCGTTCAGCCGGTTGGAATGTATGTGCCGCTTTGCCACCTGCACGTCGTGGATATTATGCGCCAGCATCATCACGCCGCGCGGCGAATACATGACATTGTAGTTGAGATCCTGGGAGAGATTGTCCCACAATTTCAAAGCATGGTTATATAAAGCGGCACTTTCGTCATACAGATAGTTCGAACGGATGATGGTGGTGTTGCGGCCGGTATTGCCGCCGCCCAGCCAGCCTCTTTCAATCACCGCAATATTGGTGATGCCGTGCTCCTTGGCAAGATAGTAAGCCGTTCCCAAACCGTGACCGCCGGCGCCTATGATAATGACATCATATTCCTTCTTGGGCTCCGGAGAGGTCCATTGCGCCTCCCATCCGGAGTGCCCGCGCAGCGCTTCGCGAGCCACGGCAAAACCTGAAAATTTGCGCATCCGTTCTTAACTCCCGCTAACCGGCCAAGACCAACCATAACCCTAATTGACGCATCCGCCAAAACTGCGGCTTCATCATCGTTGTCGGCGCCAAGACATCGCAAATCCAACTGCATTACAACGTTTCTTTTGCGACGCGGCGCGGCGCTGCTTTATCATAATGCGACATTGCGACATTTTGGATTGACGCTGGCACACAACAATGTCATTGCCCTGACCATTGTCATCGGGGAGCCGTGCGCTTCTGACGGGCAGGATTTTTTCACAGCGTCGCCAAAATTCATTGGCATTGACTTGTCGCCACTGGACTTATTGATGACGATCTGCTATTCGCTGGCCTCCTTCGCTTGGTTTTCGGGCTCAGCGATCCATAATTTGTTGACTGCGGCACAATTGCCGAAGTTGCTACTCTAAATAAGGAACGGGATTCTCGTGCAGGTACTGGTTCGCGATAATAATGTTGATCAAGCCCTTCGGGCGCTCAAGAAGAAAATGCAGCGTGAAGGCATTTTCCGTGAAATGAAGATGCGCGACTATTACGAAAAGCCGTCCCAGAAGCGCGCCCGCGAAAAGGCTGAAGCTGTTCGCCGCGTCCGCAAGCTGGCACGCAAGCGCGCTCAGCGCGAAGGCGGCGTCGTAACGACTGGACGCCCGACAGCTGCGCGCTGATTGGTCGTCATTTCGACTCAATGTGATGCATGTGTGGCGGGGGCGACAAAATCGCCGCCGCTTTTTTAGTATATGATTTCGCCGGGGATTCCGGCCTGTGAGGGACAGCACCGGACGATGGTTGAGATGTTTGCAAAATCTGCCGGCCGCGGCAATGCCAAGCCTGGATTTTTGGACCGGACGCGGCTCTTCGGACTTGTCGGCGTGGCAATGCTGACTTTGACCGGAATGACCGGATGTCAATCAAGCCAGCCGGACGACATGATTCGTGTTGAACGCGCACAAGGCTCGGACGAAAACATCGCTTCCCTTACCGCCGTCATCGATTCCAATCCGCGTGATCCAGAAGGCTACAATACCCGTGGTTCGGCTTATGGCCGGGCCGGCGAATTCCGCCGGGCGCTCAGTGACTTCAACACCGCTTTGCAGCTTAATCCGCGTTTCTATCAGGCCTACGCAAACCGCGCGCTGGTTTATCGCAATACCGGTGATCCGGTTGCCGCAGCCAAGGATTACAATGCCGCGCTGCAAATCAATCCACGCTATGACGTCGCCTTTATCGGCCGCGGCAATATCTATCGCCAGGCCGGACGTCTGGACGAAGCCATGGCTGATTTCAATCGCGCCATCGGCCTTGATACGACCGATCCCCGCGCCTATCACAATCGCGGCCTGATTTATCAGAAACGCGGCAACCATGCCAAGGCCATCGAGGATTTCTCGACCGCCATTTCGCTGTCACCGTCTTCAGCGGAGCCCTATAATGGCCGTGGCCTGTCCTATGTGGCGCTGAACGACGATGAAAATGCTTTTGCCGATTTCAACCATGCCATTGAACTGGACGGAAAAATTGCCGAATCATGGGCCAACCAGGCCTTGATATACGAGCATCGCGGCGATTTCGCCCGGGCGGCAAAATCCTATTCGCACGCCGTCAGCCTGGATCCGAAATACCAGCCTGCCAAGGATGGCCTGATCAGGGTGCGGGCCCAAATCGGCCAATAGGCTGCGACAATACATCAGAGGGATCTGAATGATCTTGAGCATGGTCCGGCGGACCTTTGTTGACCGAACCGCTTCACATTATTCAATCCTGCAACGCAGCCTCCATTGGCTGGTCGTAGTGATGTGCCTTTCGCAGGTTCCGACGTCATGGGCCATTGCGCGCAGCCATGTTGCTCATTTCTTTAACCGCGAGCCCAGCACATATGATCTGGTTCTCCATCAGGTCCATATCTGGAGCGGAATTGCGATTGCGCTCCTGACCTGCCTGCGCCTGATCCTGCGATTCGTCCATGGCGTGCCGCCCTTGCCCGAAGCGACACGAGCAACGGCCAGGCTGGCTGCCGGAACCATGCATTTTCTTCTTTATGCATTGCTTGGCCTTTCGCCCGCTGCGGGCTTCATGGCGGCCTATGTCGATGGACGCTTCGGGGCCATCCACAGCTGGCTGAACTGGACACTGCTGTGGCTGGCCTGCCTGCATGCGGCAAGCGGGCTTTGGCACCATTTCGTCAAGCGGGACAATGTTCTCGCCCGCATGCTTCGGGCCGGTGGTTCAAAGGGCTGATGTGCGGCAATGTCGAACCATTGCGGTTCGCTGCGCCTTGCAAGCCGGACCAAGCCGATACCTCTGCCAAATCCGTGAGCAACCCACCAGAATCAAAAAACCGCCGTTTTGACACGGCGGCTTTGAAATGTTGGAAGCCAAAAAAGAATATTAGTGGGCCATGGCCTTGACGATTTCCTCGGTCATCTTCTTGGCGTCGCCCAAGAGCATCATCGTGCCGTCCTTGTAAAACAGCGTGTTGTCGATGCCTGCATAGCCGGAGCCGAGCGAACGCTTGACGAAGAGGCAGGTATTGGCCTTGTCGACATCAAGGATCGGCATGCCATAGATGGGTGAGGTCTTGTCGTCGCGGGCCGCAGGATTGGTCACGTCGTTGGCGCCGATCACATAGGCGACATCTGCCTGGGCGAATTCCGAATTGATGTCTTCGAGTTCGAAGACTTCGTCGTAAGGAACATTGGCTTCTGCGAGAAGAACATTCATGTGACCAGGCATACGACCGGCCACAGGATGGATCGCATATTTGACTTCGACGCCGTGGGCCTTCAGCGTATCGGCCAGTTCCCTGAGCGCGTGCTGGGCCTGTGCCACCGCCATGCCGTAGCCCGGCACGATGATGACCTTGGATGCATTCGACATCAGGAAGGCGGCATCTTCAGCCGAGCCCTGCTTGACCGAACGCTGAACGCCGTCATCTGATGCTGCAGAAGCCGTTTCCCCGCCAAAACCGCCGAGAATGACCGAAACGAAGGACCGGTTCATGCCTTTGCACATGATGTAGGAAAGGATCGCACCGGATGAGCCGACCAGCGCGCCGGTGATGATCAGCGCCAGATTGCCGAGCGTGAAGCCGATGCCGGCGGCAGCCCAACCGGAATAGGAATTCAGCATCGAGACGACAACCGGCATGTCCGCGCCGCCGATAGGAATGATCAGCAAAATGCCGAAGGCAAGGCTCAACAGCACGATCAGCCAGAACACCATGTGGCTCTCGGTTACCACCAGCACGCCGATCAGAACAACGATGCCGATGAAGATCGCCGAATTGAGCACATGGCGCATCGGCAGCATGATCGGCCTGCCGCTCATGCGTCCGTCGAGTTTCAAAAAGGCGATGATCGAACCGGTGAAGGTGATGGCGCCGATGGCCACGCCAAGGCTCATTTCCACCAACGCCTGGCCGTGAATCGAGCCGACATCGCCGATGCCGAAGGAAGACGGCGTGTAAAGTGCTGCGGCCGCCACAAGCACGGCGGCAAGGCCTACCAGCGAGTGGAAAGCTGCAACCAGTTGCGGCATCGCCGTCATCGGGATGCGCCGCGCCACAACAGCGCCGAAGCTGCCGCCGACGGCAATGCCGACAATGATCAGCAGCAGGAAGGGCAGCGACGGGGTGGCAAGCGCCAGCGTCGTGACGATGGCGATGCCCATGCCGACCATGCCGAGCATATTGCCCTGACGGCTGGAGGTGGGGTGGGACAGGCCGCGCAGCGCCATGATGAACAGCACGCCGGAAACGAGATAGAGGAAGGCTGCAAAATTGACTGACATCTAACCTGCCCTCACTTCTCTTTTTTCTTGTACATGGCGAGCATCCGCTGGGTGACCAGGAAGCCGCCAAAAATATTGACCGAAGCAAGGATCAAGGCAACAAAGCCGAAGCCGGTGGCCAGGCCCGAGGTCGAAATGCCGACCGCCAGAAGCGCACCAACCACGATGACCGAGGAAATAGCATTGGTCACCGCCATCAGCGGCGTATGAAGCGCGGGCGTTACCGACCAAACGACATAGTAGCCGACAAAGATCGCCAGCACGAAAATGGCGAGACGGAAGACGAAGGGGTCGATCATGCCGCCGGATACGCCATGCGCCGCCTGGCTGACCGCATCGGCCATGTCAGGTACGGAAGCAGCAGCCTGCTTGACGGCGCTCACTGCCTGTTCCAGCCCGCTCAGGGCCTTGTCGAGGGCTTCATTGGACATGTCACACACCCTCCGGCTTGACGGTGAAATTGGGATGAACGACTGCGCCGTCATGGGTCAGCATGGTAGCCTTGACCAGTTCGTCTTCGAGATTGAGTGCCAGCGCCTTGGTATCCTTGGCCACGAATGTTTCCAGGAAAGTTACAAGGTTCTTGGCATAGAGAAGCGAGGCGGAAGCGGCGATGCGACCGGGCACATTGAGATAGCCCAGCACCTTGACGCCTTCGACATCGACGATCTTGCCGGCTTCCGCGCCTTCAATATTGCCGCCGCGCTCAATGGCGAGGTCAACGGCGACTGATCCGGGTTTCATCGCCTTCAGCATGGCGCGACTGACCAGACGCGGCGCCGGCCGGCCCGGGATCAAGGCCGTGGTGATGATGATATCCTGCTTGGCGATATGCTCGGCAACCAGGGCCGCCTGCTTGGCCTGATAGGCTTCCGACATCGGCTTGGCATAACCGGCCGCCGTTTCGGCCGCCTTGAATTCTTCGTCTTCCACCGCGATGAACTTGCCGCCCAGCGAGGCAACCTGTTCTTTGGAAGCCGGACGCACATCGGTGGCAGAGACTGCGGCACCCAGACGCTTGGCCGTGGCAATCGCCTGCAGGCCGGCAACACCGGCGCCCATCACAAAAACCTTGGCAGCAGGAACGGTGCCAGCCGCCGTCATCATCATCGGAATGGCGCGGTCATATTCAGAAGCCGCATCAATGACAGCCTGATAGCCTGCGAGATTGGCCTGGGAGGAGAGAACGTCCATCGATTGGGCGCGGGTGATGCGCGGCATCAGTTCCATCGCAAAGCCGGCGACGCCCGCTTTGGCCATGGCGGCAAGCGCGGCTTCATTGCCGTAAGGATCCATGATGGCAAAGACCATCGCGCCCTTTTTGTAGCCCTTGAGTTCCTTTTCGTCCGGCCGGCGCACGCGCAGCACGACATCGGCCGTCTTGGCGTTGCTTGCCGGGCCGATTGTAGCTCCCTGAGCCTCATAAGCGGAATCGGGTATGCGTGACGTGAGCCCTGCTCCGGTTTCGACGACGACGTCAAAACCCAGCGCCTTCATTTTCTTGACACTGTCCGGGGACGCCGCAACACGGGTTTCGGTTGCATCACGTTCCTTGGCTACAAATACCTTGCTGGCCACTGACAACTCCTCACTTTTGCAGAATAGGTTGGCTCTATGTCCGAATCACTCCGCAAAATTGGAAGTCCGGAAACTGGCTCCAAGGCATCCATCAACGGAGGATGACAACGCCCACTGCCACCAGAATGACAAAAAGAATGAACGAGGAAATGAAGCCCGCAGCCGTAAAGAAGCCGGCAGCCATTGCAATCAGAAGGGCGGCAATCGCCAAGCTGGCATATTTTGTTCCATTGACAAAACCGGTATAGGTTTTGTCATGCTCAGGATAATCCATGCTGGCGCCTGTTTCGACAGGACCAGATTTGTGTTCAGCCATGTTTTAGTCTCCCCGGCAGGCAACGACGGGCAAATTGGACTGGATGCTCGCCGCCGTAGATTGATAAAAGGCGCGAAGCCTTCGCCAACGTGTCAAAGGCTTTCTCACTGTGGCATTACACAATGATGCCTTGAAGCGCAATCATTTATCGGAATTCAGGCCGCCTTCAAATCGATTAGCAACAGTCAATTCGAGCCGGTGGATCGATCCTGTCGACCGGTGAGCAAGACGCGGCGCGCAGTCGGGCGAATGGCCAGCGGGAAGACATTGCTGTTTTCATCAGGACCGAACATCAGACGCCGTTCAAACGCATCCGAATTCAGCGCCGGAAAGCGGTCGTAGATGCGCGGCAACATCTCCTTGCCGCGGGTGGAAAGCAGCGTCAGGTTGACATTGTAATTGTCGTTCTTTTCCAGGGGACCCGCAATGATGTCGGACAGGAATATGCGCTGGTAAAATGCTGAATGGCTGGCATCGACCGATTGCAGCACGCGATCGGCGGAAAAATATTCCGAAGCGAGGCACGCTATGCGAAGCGTCAGATAGGGGATCCCCGGCATGTTGCGGACGATTTCCGGATCGGCCGCCAGGCGGGTGGGATCGATCAGGATCATCCCGGCATCCAGAAAGGCGTTGATCTCTTTTGGGAATATCTTGCGGGAAAGGCTGTTCCGGTGATCGGGGGTGACCAGATTGATGCGCATGGTGGAAACAAGTTGTTCATCTACATACACACCGAGCACATAGGCATTGGAATCAAAATCAATATCGTCGACCAGCAACGAGCCGGTGAGTTTGATCAGATTGTTGACCCGATAGGCCTTGTACCGGATACGCGCAACGTCCTCCATGTCCTCGCTGCTCTGGATGCGCCGGTATTCGACACGGTCCAGCAGTTCGAAAAGCTTGGAATTGAAAGAGGATAATTTTCTTTGTGCGTTTTTCATGTGCTTTACTGCCATTTCAGTAGCCATGAGAATACACACGAGAATTATCACTTCAATTCAATTTTAATAAATGTTTAATTAAATAATTTATATGGTTAACAGATAGTTAATAAGAATACATTACTATTAACTGATTTAGATTTCTGTCAAAGTGAATTTCGATCAAGCGTTTTGCTTGGAATTCTCTCGGTCGATTCTTTTTTCTTTGCTCAACCGAAATGACAATTCCTGTATCGCAGACAGCGGGACAGGCGGAGAGAAAATATAGCCCTGGATGTAATCGGCACAGTTGTATTCCTTCAGCAGCGCCAGTTCTTCATGGGTTTCCACGCCCTCAATAACGATTTCGTGGCCAAGTTCGCGCAACAGGCTGACAGTGCCGCGCAACACCTTGAGACGGCGACTATTGCCGACAATATCGTGAACGAAGGAACGATCGATCTTGACGATATCCAGCGGCAGATTGTCGAGATAGGAAAGACTGGAATAACCGGTGCCGAAATCATCGATCGCGATGGCGACACCCATGGCCCGGAGGTCATGCAGAATCCGCGAAACAACCAGCGGATCTTCCATAAAGCAGCTTTCGGTGACTTCCAGATGCAACCGGGAGGATTCCAGGCCGGACTTGTCCAAGGCAGAACGCACAACATCGATCACCGTGCTGTTCTTGAGGTCTTGCACCGAAAGATTTACGGAGACCGC
The DNA here is from genome assembly GCA_041742335.1 of Rhizobiaceae bacterium. GTDB lineage: Bacteria > Pseudomonadota > Alphaproteobacteria > Rhizobiales > Rhizobiaceae > Rhizobium_E. Next base: position 75,459 of record JBGSIT010000033.1, on the reverse strand, counting down.
CATGGCATTGTCCAAGCCGGCAATATCGGTGCAGGCGCGCAGCATGACCTCTTCGGTGATTGCCGAGACCATTCCCATTTCTTCAGCCAGCTTGATGAATATCTGCGGACTGATCGGCCCTTTCTGGCGATGTTTCCAACGCGCCAGCGCCTCGACGCAATCAATGCGCAATCCGTCAATGCTGAACATCGGCTGATAGACGACATTGATTTCGCCATTGTTGATCGCATCGCGAAGATCACGCTTGAGTTTCTGGCGCTCACGATAGGACTCATCCATCGATTCATGAAAGATTACGCAATTGCCGCGATCCTTGATCTTGGCATCGGTCAAAGCGAGATCCGCCTTGATCTGCATGTCGGCCAGCCTGAAGTCCGTTGCCGGAATGATTGCATAACCGGCGCTAATATTGATCTGCAGGTTGACGTGATCAACGACGAAAGGGCCTGAGAGTGTCGCGTGGAACCGTCGAAGACGCTTTTCCAGCCTTGACCGGCCGCCGGCGCCCTGAAAATAGATCATGAATTCATCGCCCATCCAGCGGGCAGCGATGGTTTTGGATCCCACCTGACGCTGGATGCGCCGCGCCAGTTCGCAAAGCAATTGGTCACCGACTGCATGTCCGTGCAGATCATTGATCATCTTGAGTTCGTCGACATTGAGAACCATCAGCGCGGACTGCTCGGCGCGCACGGCCTTTTGCAGGCTGGTTTCAACCAGATCGGTGAAATACTCGCGATTGGGCAAACCGGTCAGCGTATCATAGCGCGCCAGATGCAGGATGCGGTTTTCAGCGCGAATGCGCGAGGTCACATCCTCGAAGATCAATACCACCCCGCCTTCGGCGCGCGGACTGGCGGAAAATTCCAGATAAAGGCTGTCAGAAAAACGAATGAGCGAACGGGTGTCCTCGCCGCTCATCAACATGTCGAATTTCTTGAGTATCTCGCCCTGCAATTCATTGCCGATATAGGATTGGCGCACACCGAATCGCAAGACGGCCATCAAGTCGCAGTCCTTCAACCGTTCCTGGTCGCGCAAACCAAGCACTTCGCAGGCCTTGCGGTTTGCGACTTCGATCTTGCGGTCGGCATCCAGCATGAAAAGGCCATGCGGCATGTTGTTGAGTGCGGTATCAAAACGGTCGGCAATGATGGTGATGTTGCGTCGGGCAAACACATTCTGGAAAAGGAACTCCCGGACGCCGGTGGCCATCGATTGCGTTGTCATAACGAAGGGAATCAGCAGAACGGCCATGAATGTCATGAACGGGCCGCCCTGGTACATGAAGGCGATGCCGATCGGGCCGACAGCGAATACCGTCAGCAACATGACAGCGCGCCCAGACCCATAATTGCGACCCACAACTGAAACCATGCAGGCCATGGTGAGGTTGACACTGGCAAGTTCGGCAAACACGTCACCGGAAAACGCGATCGAATAGGCCGAGAGTACACCGAGAATCAAGGCCACAGCGCTGCTGCCGATGAGATAGTGCCTCTCGAAAAGCGCTATGTCGGCTTCCGACAACTGGCGTTTGGAGGCAATTGAAAACTGGTTGAACCAATGAATGCGGTACAAGCAAACAGTCACGAAGGTGCCGGCAAGCAGCAGATAAAAATCTGCGCCAGTCTTGAAATAGATGACGAGCACAGTGAACAGGATCACTGCGATACCGGAATAGAACGTCAACTGGTTTCCAAAGAAGGAACTCACAAACGACAAATGTATCTCTGTCGGGAATGAGTTTTTCTTTACCGTAGTCATTTCATCTTTCCCACGTTACTCTGCACTCTTAACCGAAAAGGATTAACGGGGAATTTCCCAAAATGGACCGATTGGTTGCAAACCTGCCATTTGGAACAATTGGTAAATCATCAATTGCACTATCGAGATGATTTACCCGACCAATTGGCGGGATTATCGTCCGGATGACGATGCTTTGCCGGGACCGGGCCGGCTGGTCAATCCTGCAAGGCGCCCATCAGCGGGTCGCGGTCGCAAACAACAAAACCCCCGAAAGTGGTTGTCCAACTTTCGGGGGTCAGTTCAGATCCGGGGGTCTCGCATTGACGTCATGATGGATAAGTGGCAGTCCGAGACCGGATCAGATCTTGCCGGCCCGCTGCTGTATGATCATGAATGTATCATAGGTATATTCACCGATCTGCGCCCACAGATAGGCGTCTCTCTTGAAGGCTTGCTGGTCGTCGTAGATTTTCTTGAACGCGGCGCTCTGGGCCGAAAGTTCCGCATAGGTTTTCTCCGAAGCGCTATAGGCCGCATCCAGGATTTCCTGGGAGAAGGGCCTGAGAACCGCGCCGCCGCCCACAAGTTCCTTCAACGCCAACGGGTTTTTGGCATCATATTTTGCCAGCATGTTGGTGTTGGCAAAGGCGCAGGCATCGGAAAGAATGGCCTGGTAGTTGGCCGGCAACTCGTTCCACTTGGCGAGATTGACAACGCTATGAAGCACCGGGCCGCCTTCCCAGAAGCCGGGATAATAGTAGTATTTCGCAACCTTGTTGAAGCCAAGCTTGGCGTCATCATAAGGTCCCACCCACTCGGCGGCATCAATCGTGCCTTTTTCAAGCGCCGGGTAAATGTCGCCGCCCGGAATCTGCTGGGGCACGACCCCGAGTTTTTCCATGATCTTGCCGGCGAGGCCGCCAATGCGGAATTTTACGCCCTTGAGATCTTCAACCGTATTGATTTCCTTGCGGAACCAGCCGCCCATCTGCACACCGGTATTGCCGCTGGGCATGCCATAGAGGCCCTGGGTCGCGAGAAATTCATTGACCAGCGCATTGCCGTTGCCTTGGTAAAACCAGGCGTTTTGCATGCGCGCGTTCATGCCGAAGGGAATGGCTGTGGCGAGCGCGTAAGCCGGATCCTTGCCCCAATAATAGTAAAGCGCCGTATGGGCCATTTCCACCGTTCCGGCGGCTGCCGCATTGGCGGCCTCAAGGCCGGGAACAATTTCGGCCGCTGCAAATACCTGTATGTCAAAATTGCCATTGGTCGCAGCACGCACCTTGTCGGCTACATCGGCAGCGCCGCCAAAAATCGTATCGAGCCCCTTGGGAAACGACGATGTCATGCGCCATGAGATCTTAGGATTTTCCTGGGCAATTGCCGGGGCGGCCAGCGCGGTTGCGGCTGCGGCGCCAACTGTGGCAGTTCCTGCTTTCTTAAAAAATGAACGGCGATCCATAATATTCCTCCCGATTGATGTCATGGCCACACGCCGTGTCACCCAACGCGCGTGCACCTTTCAAAGGCATATCTATTTTAGACTGTGGCTTCAACCCGCCCTGCTTATTTCTTTGCGCTAAGATAGCATGATCGTTTTTGGCGCGCGCTCTCGCCCTAAATTCGCCTGATCGTCGAGCGATTTGGTTGACAGGCAGCTTTTCTGGTAGCAGTGAAGTCTGCAGGGGTCATCTTGATGCACGGAGCTTGAAAATGTCCAAACCGGTAGTTGCCATTCCCGCTGATATCCGGGAGCTGGAAGGCACCCAATGGCACGCGACACCAGTGCAATATGTCCGCGCGGCGGTCGAAGCCTCCGGCGTCATGGCGGTGATCGTGCCGGCACTGGAAAAGGTCAATGACATAGATTCAATCCTCGACCGGGTCGACGGAGTCCTGCTCAGCGGTTCTCGGACGAATGTGCATCCGTCGCTCTATGGCAAGGAGGCACGGGAAGAAGACGGTCCCTTTGATCCGGCGCGTGACGCCACCAGTCTGCAGATGATCATCCGGGCGATCGACCGGGGCATTCCCCTTCTGGCCATTTGCCGCGGCATCCAGGAACTCAATGTGGCCCTTGGCGGGACTTTGGAGACGGAAATCCAGGACCAGCCCGGAAAGTGGGATCACCGCCGGCCTGATACGCCGGATCGCGACAAAATGTATTCGATCCGGCAGAATGTCATCATCAAGGAAGGCACCTGCATTGCAAAAGTGCTGGGGTCCGGCGAGATTCTGGTCAATTCATTACATCGCCAGGGAATTTCGGAGTCTGCGCCGCGCCTGGCAGTCGAGGCGCTGGCGGAAGATGGAACCATCGAGGCCGTTTCGGTGATTGATTCCAAGGCGTTTGCCATCGGCGTGCAATGGCACCCTGAATATTGGGCGCATTCGGATTCGCCCTCCAATGCAATTTTTCGGGCATTTGGCGATGCTGTCCGGGCCTATGCCAAGGACCGCCAACATCACCATCATCCGGCCGAAGCCTGACCTTCCGTCAGGCAAGACGCCGTTTTGGCTTGGCCTTTGGGATATGGTTTTTAAAGACCCTGAAAAGCAGGACGAGTGTGACGATCCCGGCATAGATGACCGGTTCGGCCGGCCAGCTTTTCACCGACATCAGGAAATGGATCGCGCCCAGCGCTACGACAAGGTAGCTCAATTTGTGCAGACGGTTCCAGATCGCCCCCAGCTTGCGAATTGAATAGGTATTGGACGTCAGCGCCAAGGGCAGCAGGAAAACCAATCCGGCCATGCCGATGGTGATGAAGGGTCGCTTGATGATATCCTCGATGACAATGTTGAAGTTCAATGCCTTGTCGAGAACCATGTAGACGAGGAAATGCATCAGCGCATAATAGAAGGTCATCAGGCCCAGGGCGCGGCGGTAGCGCAAAAGGTTGAAGCCGAGAATATGGCGAACCGGCGTCACAAGCAGCGTTGCGATCAGAAACCGCAAGGCCCAAAGGCCGAGGACGTGCTCGAAGGTCCGGATCGGATCAGCGCCCAGTCTGGCGGTGGCGCCGAGATAGAAATAATAGACCGCCGGCAAGAAGCCCAGAACATAGACCGGCCAGGGCGATTTCTTCAGCCAATCGAGACCTGACCTCAAAACGTGGCGTTCCTGTCGTTGCTCCGACGTTTTGCCGTCAGCCAGAACCGGCGCATCTCCACGCAGATTGGAAAGACTGGTCATCAGAAATTCGCCCTTAGATCAAGACCGGAATAGAGCGATGCGACCTCATCCTGGTAGCCGTTGAATGCAAGCGTTTCCCGACGCTTGACCCCGAACAGGGTCGGATTCTCGCCGATCCGGCGTTCCGTCGCCTGGCTCCAGCGCGGATGGTCAACCTGCGGATTGACGTTGGCATAAAAGCCATATTCATTCGGGGCCATCATGTTCCAGGTGCAATCCGGCTGGGTTTCGGTCAGCGTGATCTTGTTGATCGACTTGATGCCCTTGAAGCCGTATTTCCACGGCACCACAAGGCGGACCGGAGCACCATTCTGGTTGGGCAGCACATCGCCGTAAAGACCGACGGCCAGGATTGTCAACGGATGATTGGCTTCGTCCAGGCGCAGGCCTTCCCGGTAGGGCCAGTTCAGGGTCTGGAACAGGCCGCCCTGCCCGGGCATTTCGTCAGGTCTGACGATTGTCGTGAACGAAACATATTTGGCGCTGCCTAGCGGTTCGACCAAAGCGAGCAGGTCGGACAGTTGGAAACCGATCCAGGGAATGACCATCGACCACGCCTCTACGCAGCGCATCCGGTAGACCCGTTCCTCAAGCGGCATTTTGGCGATCAGGTCGTCAATGTCGATTTCCATTGGCTTGGCAACCATGCCGTCAATGGCAATTTTCCAGGGGCGCGGCTTGAACGATCCGGAATAGGCGGCAGGGTCTTCCTTGCCGGTGCCGAACTCGTAGAAATTGTTGTATCCGGTGACATCCTCCCTGGGGGTCAAGTCCTCATCAACCTTGTACTTGCCGGGAGCAGCGTTCAGCGTGGCTTGCGCGCCGGTGGCCGCAAACGCGCTATAACCGGCAGCGGCAGCAGCCGCCATGAATTGACGCCGCTTCATGTAAAGGCTGCGCGGCGTGATTTCGGACGAGGCAATTGGCGGGGCCTTATAGACTGGCATGACGAAGATCTCCTCGAAGTCGCGGGTGGCGATCATTTTCAATCGCATTTGCCTGCTTGCTATCTGACATTACGCAATCGATGCCGGGATAGTTGCACACAGGCAAATCAAATCGTTGTGAGACGCGCTTGATAGCAATGCATCGAGATGCCGGGTTTTCAGTGTTCAGGCTTGTCAAAGCAATGGCTTGCCAGCTGCGGCGCCGCTCAATCACGCTTTCAGCGCTGCACGGCGGTAAAAAGGATTATCTGCAATTTACTGGATCGATGTGAGCGTAACCAGGGCATTGACCGGATCAAGCACCTCATAATCGACGCCATCGGCAACGCTGATGGTCAACACCTGCTCGCCGCGTCCATTGGTCAATACAACCGAACCGTCTTCGTTTTCGGTCCAGTTCTTGACTGTGGCCAGCCCCGGCCAAACCGTTTCACAATCCCCGTCGGCGACAAAAGACCTGGACCGGCTCGAAACCACATCGCCGCGTTTGGCGATGCAGGCGGTTTTCGACATCAGGTTGGTGATGGCAAATTCGTTGCTGTCATGCTGGCCAACGGAAGCCGACGTCATCTTGTCAACGCCTGGCTGCGCCGATGGAGCAAAGTGCCAGATCGCAAGGCCGCCTGCCAAGGCGATCATCAAGGTCATGCGTGCCGACATGCCGCGCTCCTTATCGTTCATCAATAAGAGACTATGCATGTTGAATCTTGCCGAAAACTTAACGCCGCTTAACCGGTGTTAACCATGGCCTGATATTCAGGACCGGTCGGCGACCGGCGTTTCCGGAACCGGCGTCAGCACGCTGCGCGACGCAAACCACATGATCAGGTTTTCCGAGACCAGATCCGCCATGGCGTTTCGGGTGGGGACGGATGCCGAGGCCACATGCGGAAGCAGGCAGAGATTGTCCAGTTCCAGCATTTCGGCCGGCACATTCGGCTCGTCCTGAAATACATCCAGACCGGCGGCCGCAATCGCGCCGGTCTTCAGCGCAGTCGCAAGATCCTCCTCGTCAACCGTCCAGCCGCGGCCGACATTGATCAGCACGCCGTCGGGGCCGAGTTTGTTCAACAAAGCGGAATTGACCGTCTTGTAAGTGTCCGGAGTCTTGGGGACGATACAGATGAGCGTATCAACCGCTTCGGCCAGGCTTTCCAGCGTCGGATGCCACTGATAGCTCACATCCGGGCGTTGGCGTCGCGTGTGATAGCTGATGGTCACGCCGAAGGCTTCCAGACGAGTGGCAATTTCCTGCCCGATCCGGCCAAGCCCGTAAATGCCGGCATGTCTTCCCCTGAGAGAAAGCGGGGAAAGCGGAAACGGACCCTGCTTGACCCAACGTCCTTCCCGAAGCCAGGTTTCCGCAACCGGCAGCCGGCGTACCGTATTGATTAGCAACCCGATTGCGGTATCGGCAACTTCGGCATTCAGCACGTCCGGCGTGTTGGTGACAATAACCCCGCGCTTGCCGGCGTGGACAGCGTCGATACCGTCATAGCCGACGCCGAAATTGGCGATGATTTCCAGATGCGGAAAGCAATCCATCAGCCCGGCCGGCATCAAGCCGGCATTGGCGATGCCGTGGGTACGCTCCGCCATTTCGGCCGTGACAGCCGCAGGATCTGATTTATCCAGTTGAAGAAGGTCGAACTTGCCGCTCAAGGCCTCGACAACGCGGGGATTGATCTTGCCATTGATGAGGATGGTTGATTTGGACATGGGGATACCGTTTCAAAGACGTGCGGGGTTGAAATTTGCTTAATTGGTCGGAACGAGGTTCCGGGTCAGTTTTTCGGTCTAACCGCGCCGGTGGATTGCCTGATGCGCATTTCCGGCTTGATGAGGTGAATTCCGTCTGGTTCATGACTGCCGGCCAGGCGGTCCAGCAAGGCCCGCGCCGCCAGCCTGCCCACTTCCGATTGCCCGTTCCACACGGTGGTCAGCGCCGGCGTGGCAATCGAGGCTTCTTCCAGATCATCATAGCCGGTCACGGAAATGTCGAGGCCAGGCACCAGTCCGGCGCGCGCAATCCCGTTCATCAGGCCGATGGCGACAAGATCGTTCCAGCAGACAGCGGCGGTCGGCTTATGGGGCAAGGACAGAAAATGCACCGCCGCTTCAAAGCCGCCCTGCTTGGAACGCGGTCCCGGAATTCGCAAGTCGCTGATCACTTCGATATTGGCCTTGCGCAGCGCATTGACATAGCCCTGATAGCGATCCCGCCCGGTTGAAGTCTGATCGGTGCCGCCGATCATGGCGATGGTGCGGTGGCCCAGGCTGATGAGATGATTGGTCGCAAGCGAAATACCGTAGGAATCATCGCCGCGAAAAGTCGGCACGTCCAGGCCCTCCATGGAGCGGGCAATCAGGATGGCGGGAAGATTGTTTTCCTCGGCCAGTCTGATGTCTTCGATCGGCGTGCCGATGGCGGGCGACATGATGACGCCGTCACCGCCCAATTGCAGCATGGTTTCAATGAATGTGCGCTGCTTTTCGACTGAATCATAATGGTTGGAAAGGATGAAGGTCTGGCGGCTGCGATCCAGTTCGCTTTCGATCGCCTTGAGAATCTCAGCATAGAACGGATTCATGATGTCATGGACAACAACCCCGACAATGCCCGATCGCGACGTTCGCAGGCTGGCGGCGCGGCGATTGTAGATATAGCCCAAAGCACGGGCCTGATCCTTGATCTTGTCGCGGGTTGAAAGCGCAACCAGCGGAGAGTCGCGCAGGGCAAGCGACACGGTCGCAGTCGACAGTCCGAGAGTCTCGGCAATCGTCGACAGCTTTATTTTTTGGGCCATTTCGCCCCTCCTACCCTTACGCAACCCGCTTCACCTGGCAGACGCCCGCTTGGTTCCCATCGCCCTGTCGTACACAATTTCTGCTGGCGTCGCCTCAAACGCTGCAAATGTGTTTTGTCTGGTCAGCCTTCGCTGCCTGCGGCTTCAACGCAGAACTTGGCTGCAAAGGGCGGTCGGTTTGCCATATTGTCTGTCGGCAGTCATAAAATCGCTGTTTTGCGCAATCTCAGCGCTTTATCTAGTACGCTATCTGTCTTTCACTGTCACAAGATTGTTGTCAAGCTTGCGCAGCAACTTGACAAGTTGACGAATCTCCTTGGCGTCGAGACCTTCAGTGGCTTCAAGCTCGGCATTTGCAATACATTGGCCAATTTTTTCGACGCTCTGGAGACCCGCCGGCGAAAGCCTGATGCGGACGGTCCTGCCGTCGTCTTCACCGTCCTGCCGTATCAAAAATCCCTGCGCCTGAAGCCGCGCGATGGTCCGTGTCATGGTTGGCGCTTTCACGCCGAGGTGCTGGGCTAGCGCGCCAGGTGTCAGGCCGTCGCTTTCAGCCAGCGCCAGGATAACGCCGTCCTGGCCGGCATAGAGCCCGCATTCCAGAAGGTTTTTCGACAGGGCTGTCCGCATCGACCGGGCAGCCATTGTCAAGGCGGAACTGACCGATCCCTGCACCGGCGCCTCTTTCTTGGCCTTCTTGCTGTCCTTGCCCTTTTTCGTCATGTCTTGCCTCCTGCCCGCTTGGTCGGGCCAACCAGCACACCGAACCACGCCATTCGACCGCGTTCATGATCAACCCGCCTTTGCGCGCCGCCTTCGGCCATGTATGACTCGATGCCATGATGGCTGGCAAGGGGCAATGCAACCATGGTCAATTCACTGACAGGCGGGCTAACACGATCAAGCCACCGCCGGACGATTGCCGTTCTGCCGCTGGGAGCGCATGAACAACACGGCCCGCATCTGCCGTTCGAGACCGATGCGCTGATTGCGGCAGGTATTGCAAAGCGTTTGAAATCGACGCTGCCGGACGGCCTGGATATCCGGTTTCTGCCGGTTGAACCGGTCGGCTACTCTGCCGAGCACATGGATTTTGAGGGCACGAAATCGCTTGGCTATGGTGAAGCCATTGAGCGTTGGCTGGCCATCGCCGAATTCCTGGCGGCCGAGAATTGCCGGAAACTGGTGCTGCTCAACGCCCATGGCGGCAATTCGCCATTGCTCACCATTGTCGCCACGGAAGCCCGCATCCGTTATGACATGTTGTGCGTTGCCACAAGCTGGACCCGTTTTGGCGTGCCTGACGGCCTGATCGAGCCTGATCGCAAGGCCATCGACATTCACGGCGGGGATATCGAGACATCGGTGATGCTGGCGCTGCACCCCGACAAGGTGGATATGTCAAAGGCCGCAGACTTCACTTCCCGTCAAAGCGGCTTTTCCAACACCTTCAAATATCTGCGCGCCTATGGCCCGCATGCCTTCGGATGGAGAATGTCCGATCTCAATCCGCTCGGTGTCGCCGGCAATGCTTCCGCCGCCACCGCCAAGAAAGGCGAGAAATTGATTGCCCATGCTGTTCAGGGTCTTGTGGAACTGATCAAGGATGTCGATGCATTTGATCTGGCGCTGTTTGACGGGGCGAAGAATTGAAGCCGGCGGCAAAATCAACAATGGCATTTGCGGTGTTTGGCAAGACGCGTGTCAATGCAGTGATGTGCGCGGCAGATTGAAAATTTTGTCCCCTGCGGGATTTGCTCTTGCCCCTTCGATCTCCTATATGAGGGCCAACGACCTTGCCAAAGGCCATCTTGAAAATCTTCGAGGCTCCCATGACAGATATCGAAACCGTAAAACCCGTTCCCGTCACCGTTTTGACCGGTTATCTGGGTGCAGGCAAGACCACCTTGCTCAACCGAATCCTCAGTGAAAGCCACGGCAAGAAATATGCCGTCATCGTCAACGAATTCGGCGAAATCGGCATCGACAACGACCTGATTGTCGAATCGGACGAAGAAATATATGAAATGAACAATGGTTGCATTTGCTGCACGGTGCGCGGCGACCTGATCCGGGTTGTCGAAGGCCTGATGCGCCGTCCGGGACGCTTTGACGCCATCATTGTCGAGACGACCGGCCTGGCCGATCCGGTGCCGGTGGCCCAGACATTCTTCATGGATGACGATGTGGGCGCCAAGACGGAACTGGATGCCGTCATCGCTCTGGTCGATGCCAAGCATTTGCCGCTGCGGCTCAAGGATTCCCGCGAAGCCGAAGACCAGATTGCCTTTGCCGATGTTGTTCTGCTCAACAAGACCGATCTTGTCAGCGAAGCCGAACTCAAGCATGTCGAAGATATCATCCGCGCCATCAATCCCGCTGCCCGCATCCACCGCACCGAGCGTTCCAATGTTGATCTGACGAAAATCCTTGACCAGGGCGCCTTCAACCTTGACCGGGCGCTGGAAAACGATCCGCACTTTCTCGACCATGAAGACGAGGACCATGCCTGCGGCCCTGATTGCGACCATGACCACGATCACCATCATCATGGCCACGATGATCATCACCACCATGATCACGGTCATGACCACCACCACCATGATCACGGCCCCTCGGCGATCCATGACGTGACGGTGCAATCGATCTCGCTGCGCGGCGGCCAGATGGATCCGAAGAAGTTCTTCCCCTGGATTGAAAAGATCACCCAAGCCGATGGTCCCAACATCCTGCGGCTGAAAGGCATCATCGCCTTTGACCAGGATGAGGAGCGCTACGTTGTCCAGGGCGTTCACATGATCATCGAAGGCAACCACCAGCGCGCTTGGAAAGACGGCGAACGACGCGAAAGCCGCCTGGTCTTCATCGGCCGCGATCTTGATCGCGCCAAGATTGAAAGAACCTTCCATGCCTGCGAGATGGCTGCCTGATGCCCACCGTCGCGCCACTGGATATTGACGGACATGTCATTGCTGCAGCCTTTCTCGGCGACGTTCCGTTTTTTGCCGCGGCTTCCGGCGATATTCACCGGCTGGATATGGGACACAAGACCACGCAGGCTCATCAGGGCCTGTTGACGGCCATCATAGATCCGCTGACCAACACCATCCTGTCGGGCGGCGAGGATGGAAAGCTGGTGCGCACCAATGCTTTGGGCGAAACCAAAATTCTTGCCGATGCCGGCCGCAAATGGATTACCTCCGTGGCTGCCGGTCCTTCCGGCGCGGTTGCCTACGGGCATGGCAAGACCGCCGTCGTCATTGTTTCCGACGGCACCCGAAAGGAAATGACGGAAGCCCGCTCGGTGGAAGGCCTCGCTTTTGCGCCCAAGGGACTGCGCCTTGCCGTCGCGCGCTACAATGGCGTCAGTCTCTACTGGGTCGGCACCAGCGGCCAGCCGGTCAATCTCGAATGGAAGGGCGCTCATATGAGCGTGACCTTTTCGCCGGACGGACGGTTCGTCGTCACCAGCATGCAGGAAAATGCGCTTCACGGCTGGAAGATTGACGCCAAGCCGGGCGAAGAATCGCGACACATGCGCATGACCGGCTATCCGGGCAAGGTCAAATCCGTCTCATGGTCATCAAAAGGCAAGTGGCTGGCTTCATCCGGCGCACCGGCTGCCATTGTCTGGCCGTTTTCCGGCAAGGACGGCCCGATGGGCAAGGCGCCTCTGGAATTGGGAACCCGCGCCAATATCATGGCGACGCAGGTTTGCTTCCATCCCTCGGAAGAGGTGCTGGCAATCGGCTATATCGATGGCATGATCCTGGGCGTCCGGCTCGCCGACAACAAGGAAGCCCTGCTCCGACGCCCCGGCAAGGGCGCCGTAACTTCCATGGGCTGGAGCAAATCAGGCAAGCTTCTCGCTTTCGGCTCGGAAGCCGGCGATTGCGGCGTCATTGACATAACGGCCTGACTGCCGCCAACGGATCAACCCATGGGCGCGGGTTGCAAAAGCCCGATTGTGGCGCCGGTCGCATCCTGGAGAATGGCGATATGTCCGGTGCCGGGAATTTCGAAAGCCGGCCGCATGACCGTGCCGCCGCCGACAACAACGTCGGCCAAGGCGGCATTGATATCTGCAACTCCGAGATAGGGCATCCAGACATTGCTGCCGGGCTTATTTTCCGGCCAATGCATGATCCCTGCAACACCCCTGGGCTGGCCGGGCAAATTGGCTATCGTATAGGTGCCGTCGGGGCTGGGCATCTCGGTATAGGTCCATCCAGCCAACCGGGCATAGAAAGCCTTGGTTGCCTCGACGTCCGATGTCATTAATTCATTCCAGAGAAATGTGCCGTTGAATTCCATGGCTGTAACCTCCCTTTTTGATTTTGACTGCAACAATGCATTTTAGAACATAAAGGGAACAAATAGTCAATCCAGATCAGAACTCGCGCTGATCCCCACTCCAGAGATAAAATTTTCCGCTCATCTCCATATTGGCCTTGTCAGCCAAAGAGAGGATGCCGGCAGCCACCGCATCAGCCGGATTGTCAGCTTTGGCGCCACCCATGTCGGTCTGCACCCAGCCCGGATCAACCAATAGGACTGCGATGCCTTCGGCCAGCAGATCGGTGGCAAGCCCCTGCATGACCTTGTTGAGCGCAGCCTTGGATGCCCTGTAGGCAATCCGGTCCGAAAGCGTCGACGTCATCGCCGACATGCGGCTGGAAATCGAAAGGATCCGCGGCCGCTCCGACTGCCGGAGCCATGGCAGGCAGGCCTGCGAAATGATCAAAGGCGCGAGCGTGTTGACTTCGATGGTCTTCAAGAAAGCTGTCGTATCGGTCGTGAGCGTTGTCTGGCGGTCAGAGGGCGGTCCGATAATGCCTGCATTGTTGATCAGGATATCGATCCGGGTCCGCAGGGAACCGATTTCGGCGCGCGCCTTCGAAAAATTCGTGACATCGAATACCAGTGGGTGAAAATCCGTTCCCAGGGTCTGCGAGAGCTTGTCGGCCTGATCGGCAGACCGGCATGAACCGAATACCGTCCAGCCGCGTTTCAGGCTGCCTTTGGCAAGTTCGAGGCCGATACCGCGGCCCACGCCGGTAATAAAAACAGTTGTCATTACGTCAGGTCCGATCAATGCAGGAGCAACAGCCGAGCATACCATTGCCCGGCTGTTGCCACCACCGCTTGACCGGAAAAACATCCTCGGCCCATTTTCTGCGGGCCTTGGCGGACGGTCCTACACCAATTCGAGTTGGGGCCGTCCGTTGGAGGTCCGCTGCGGCGAGCGGCCGTCTTCGTCAATGACCGCCGACACCCGACGGCGAAACGCCGAGAAGCTGTCAAAGGTCACGACATCGACCGGTTCGTCGAAATGCAGGGTGATCTGGCGCATTCCAGGAGAAGACGTCAGTTCCCTGATGGCGATGATTTCGCCCTCGAACGCCTGGCCAAGATAATGGCCGTGAACGCGCCCGCCCGTCACCAACGGCGGCGGACGGTTTCCGGCTGTTGCAGCAAGCGTGTTCCAGTCACGGAAGCCATATTGCTTGGCCACCAGTTCAAGTGCCTTGGAATGACTGATTGAAGAGCCGTCCGAACCCAGCGAGGTGCGGAGGCGTTTTGCCTGATCCTTGAGGGATTCAAGCGAAGGAAGCGGGTTTGAGCCACGCATGTCACATCTCTCTTCCGGCATTCGTCAAACGGACCAGTCAGTTTGGGTGTCCGCATTGCCAATGGTCAAAATGCCTTTGAAAGCTGACCTTGTTGATACCGGAACTTCACCATGGCCTTTCGGCCTGCGGACGGCAGGGGTTCCTTCCCTCCCGCCCCACATAGTGCCGACGGCGGCATTTGTCAATTCCACCGTCTCAAGCGGCGCGGCAAAGCAATTTCTGCTGCAATTTTTTGCCTGACGGGGTCAATATGCCCGCAGCACCCGCAAGCCAGCCTTCTTTCAGTTCGAGCGCGACAAAGCGGGCCCTTTCGAAAGGGCCGGGCATGACCAGCGACTGTGCAAGGCCGCCGGAAAAGCCGAAGCGGCCGTAATAATCTGCGTCGCCAACCAGCAAAACGGCGCCATGTCCGTTTTTATCGGCTCCAGCGATGGCAGCCCGCATCAAGGCGGAGCCGATGCCCTTTCCGGCATGGTTCTCATCGACCGCCAAAGGCCCCAGCAATAGCGCATCGACAGGATTTCCCAGTTGATTGATCCCCGCCTCGATATTCCAGAGTCGCACTGTTCCAATCAACCCGCCTGAATCCGAGCGCGCGACAAAAGCCAGGCCTTCAGCAGGAACCCGGCTGCGGCGCAGGATTTCCGACGACTTGCGACGCCGGCCGGGACCCATGACCCGATCCAGCAGCACTTCGCGCGCCACCACGTCAGCGGGCGTTTCCTGCTCGATTGCGAAGGAATAAGGCGCAAACATTGCGCGCAAGGCACCAACAACAGCGGCCATCAAAGCCTCCCCTGTTCAAAAAACGCCGTCGAACGGCAAAAATTTGAGAAAGTGCGCTTCCCGCATGAGGCGGGAGGCGCTGCCGTCAGATCACGTAGGCTTTCAACGGTTCAAACCCGTTGAAGGCTACGGCCGAATAGGTTGTCGTATAGGCGCCGGTGCCTTCGATCAGTACTTCGTCGCCGATTGTCAGCGTCAAAGGCAGCGGATACATGTTCTTTTCGTAAAGAACATCGGCTGAATCGCAGGTCGGACCGGCCAATACGCAAGGCTCCATCTCGTCGTGGTCGCGCTCGGTGCGGATGGGGTAGCGAATGGCCTCATCCATGGTCTCGGCAAGGCCGCCGAATTTGCCGATATCGAGAAAGACCCATCGGTGCTGGTCGTAGTCGGATTTCTTGGAAATCAGCACGACTTCCGACTTGATGACGCCGGCATTGCCGACCATGCCGCGGCCCGGCTCGATGATGGTCTCCGGCATCTGGTTGCCGAAATGCTTGCGCAGGGATTCGAAGATCGACTGGCCATAGGCTTCAGCCGACGGCACATCCTTGAGATAACGGGTCGGAAAACCGCCGCCCATATTGACCATCTTCAGCTGGATGCCCTGCTTGGCCAGCGAAACGAAAACCCGCTTGGCATCGGCAAGTGCTGTATCCCAGGCATCAAGCTTGGTCATCTGCGAGCCGACATGGAAAGAAACGCCATAGGAGACGAGGCCAAGCTGATGGGCATAGACGAGCACATCGACAGCCATCTGCGGCACGCAGCCGAATTTGCGCGACAGCGGCCATTCAGCGCCTTCGCCATCGGTCAATACGCGGCAGAATACGCGCGCGCCAGGTGCGGCGCGGGCAATTTTTTCGACTTCTTCGTGGCTGTCGACGGCAAACAGGCCCACGCCGCGCTGGTGCGCGCTGGCGACGTCGCGTTCTTTCTTGATGGTGTTGCCATAGGAAATCCGCTCGGCAGAAGCGCCGGCCTTCAGCGCCATGTCGATTTCAGCAACCGAGGCGCAATCGAAATTGGACCCCAAGCCGGCCAGCAGCGACAGGATTTCCGGCGCCGGATTGGCCTTGACGGCGTAATAGATCGAGCTGTCGGGAAGCGCGTGGCGAAACGCCCGGAAATTGTCGGCAACAACGTCGAGATCGACGACTACGCACGGGCCTTCGGGCCGATGGGTCTTCAGGAAGTCAAGAATGCGGGTCGTCGTCATGGGTCAATTCCTTTCCAGGAGTGCATAGATCTGCCGCTTCAGACCCAGGCAAGGGTCAGAAACGTCGACAAGGGTCTCCGGCAGGCCGGAGGACGATGAAGGCGACGAACCCTGTAATGGAACCAGCCGGTGGAGACTCCGGAACCAGCACAGGCGCGTCGCGCAAATTTCCGGCAGGCGCAAAGCGTCTGCCAGGTAGTCTGCCTTGGATTGGTGGGGTGACCCGACCGCACGTCCGGCAATGAAGGTGTGCCTCTTCAGTAACCCCGGCTGTTGGAAAGCCGGCAGACACCAGAAAGGCCCGCACCGTCGTTGCTTCAAGATGTCCTCGCAATTCCGGATGGCCGGGATAGCGACTGGAGCGGTTAGGTCCAGGTACCATACCGATTCCCTCACCAAAAAGAGGGTCGGCGGACACCCACAGGCACGTGCGACTTTGGGCAGCCCCGGAGATAGTAAGATTTTATGTCATAATCAAGATTTTTTTTCATAATCATTGAAAAAAATGTTGAATGGTAAAACATTGTCTCTACGACATTTTTAACGTTTTTCAGAAAGCCGCTAGATGGACACGCTCACCCGCATTCGCGCCTTTATTGATGTTGTGGAAGCAGAGGGATTTTCGGCTGCCGCACGCAAACAAGGCCGCTCGAAAGCGCTGCTGTCGAAATATGTCCGGGAATTGGAAGACGATCTCGGCGCGCTCCTGCTCAATCGCACCACCCGGCAATTCTCGCTGACCGAAGCGGGCCATACCTACTTCCGCACCGCCTCGGACATATTGCAGGAAATCGACAACCTCGCCGATCTGGTGCGCGAGAACAACAAGGACCTCAAGGGAAAGCTGCGGGTCAGCCTGCCCCGCACCTTCGTCGACGCGGAAATCGGCCAGTCCATCATTGATTTCGCACTGGAATACCCCGATCTGTCGCTGGAAATCCTTGCGGAAGACCGGTTTGTCGACCTGATCGAGGAAGGCTTTGACGTCGCCATCCGGATCACCAAACTCGAAGACAGCGGCATGATCGCCCGCAAACTCACCGATTTCACCGGGCACTTCTGCGTCACGCCCGAATTCCTGGAAAAATACGGGCCGATCGGCCATCCGTCCGATCTGGCCCGCATTCCCTGCATCATCGACACCAATGGCCGCACCTACAACAATTGGCGCTTTGTTTCACCCGATGGCGGCCAGTTCAGCGTTCCGGTCAACGGTCCGATCGAGGTCAATTCCCCCATCAGCGCGCTGAGGGCAGCGCTGTCCGGTCTGGGCGTCGCGATGGTCCCGGATTTCATCGGCAATTGTCACCGCGATTCGGGCAGGCTCGTCTCGATTCTCGACGACTATGTCCCGACTGATCGCGGAATCTATGCGATCTATCCGCACCGGCGCTATCTGCCGGCGAAGGTGCGCGCCTTTGTCGATTTTCTCAATGGCTGGTTCAAGCGCAATTTGTAAGGCAAAATGAGGCCCGGTCCCAATTCGGTCGAATTTTGATGTCACCGGATTGATGACAGAATCACGCGATTCGCGGCTGAAAAAACAAATCAACAAGTCTGGCCTGCGCCAGCTTACAGGTCCCATGAAAACATTTGGCATCGTCATAGCGGCTTTCGGTCTTTTCTTGCCCGTCCAGCTTTACGCCCACCCCCATGTCTTCGCCGAAGCGCGCCTCGAAGTGGTTGCAGGCGAGGACGGCATGATTTCCGAACTTCATAATATCTGGCGCTTTGATGAGGTTTTTTCCTCGACTGTCCTGATGGAGTTCGACAAGAACGCCGACCTCGTGCTTGATGCCGACGAACTGGCAAGAATCGGTGACACTGTGCAGATCTCGCTTGCCGAGAACGACTACTTCATGGCCGTCACACTCGACGGAAAGGACATCGACATCGGCAAACCCGATACCATCACTGTCGACTACAAGGACGGACAGTTGCTGATGTTTTTCGCCCTCAAGCCGGTTGTCGCCATGCCGATTAAGGGCAAGATGACATTTGGGGTCTATGATCCGACGATGTATACGGCCATAGACTTTCCGACCGATCAGGACCTCGTTTTGGTCGGTGACGGGTTCAAGGCCTGCAAGCAGCAAGTCGTCCGCCCGGACGCAGACGAAGTGCTGGCGCAAAATCAGGCCAGCCTGACGGATGCCTTCTTCAGTGATCCGGCCGGCACCGACATGACCAAGCTGTTTGCGACCCGCCTGGAGATCAATTGCTGATGAGAAAGGCCGCATCCTTGCTGGCATCCAGCCTGATGGTGCTTGCAATCGCCGTCAGCCTCGCTTATGCGCAATCATCGCTAGGTCTCGGTGCCGCCGAACCGGTGATGAAGCCATCCGGGTTGATTGCGCATTATGCCCCCTGGTTCCAGCACGTCCTGTCCTATATCAATCGCGAGCAGCAAGGCTTTTACCGTTTGCTGACCGGCGCGCTGAAGGCCATGCGTGAAAACCCGTGGGAGTTATCGACCCTGATCGGCCTGTCCTTTGCCTACGGTGTCTTCCATGCTGCCGGACCCGGCCATGGCAAGGCTGTGATTTCCTCCTACATGATCGCCAACGAGACGGAACTGAAACGCGGCGTGGCGATTTCCTTTCTTGCGGCTTTGGTCCAGGGCGGCGTGGCGATCTTGCTGGTCGGCGCCGGTTTCCTGGTGCTGCACGGCACCGCCGTGACGATAACCGATGCGACCCGGGCGCTGGAGACATTGTCCTTTGCGGCGATCACCGCTTTCGGACTCTATCTTCTATACCGGAAATTCCGCTCGCTCATGTGGGCCTCCCGGCAAAATGCAGAACTGGCGAATGTTCAACTGGCGATGGCCGGCGCCGGTCATTCCCATGCGCATCACGACCATGTTCATGACCATCATCACGACCACCATCATCACGCAGCAGGCGAGGTTTGCGAAACCTGCGGCCATGCCCACGCACCCGCGCCGGAGATGCTTGCGGGCGAGCGCTTCAGCTTGCGTGACGGCTGGACGGCGATCCTGGCAGTCGGCCTCAGGCCCTGCTCCGGCGCGCTGATCGTTTTGACATTCTCATTTCTGAACGGATTGATCCTCGGCGGAATTCTGTCAGTCATCGCCATGTCGATCGGAACCGCCATTACGGTATCCATTCTCGCTACCCTCGCAGTCACGGCCAAGGATTGGGCCGTGCGCTTTGCCGGTGAAGGCAACAGGGGCATCCGGGTCGGCAACGGCATCGAAATCCTCGGCGCAGTCCTGGTCACATTGTTCGGATTTACATTGCTGATGGCATCGCTGCAGGCTTGAGGCTTTACTTTTTGTAACGCGAGCGCAGCCAGAAAATTGCGAAAAAACCCAATATGACCAAGGCGCCGAAGGCAAATCCCAGCGAGGGTGAAATCTTGCCCAATCTCAGGATGACAGCGGGCATGAAATAGATTGCGCTGCCTGCGGCCAGAAGAATGATGAAAGCAGCGATGGCCGAATTGCGGGTCTCATGAGGGTCCTTGCTCATGAAACGGTTCCGGCCGAGAATTCAGCCCGGATATCGGATAGACGGCGCTTCTGGCTGCCGTCCGGATTGAAATTGGCGGAGTCCAGCCACGCCTCGAAAGCCTTGTTGATCAACGGCCAGTCATCATCAACCATGGCGAACCAGGCGGTGTCGCGATTGAGACCGCGGGAAATCATGTGCTTTCTGAAGACGCCTTCATAGGAAAATCCAAGACGCACCGCCGACAGTTTGCTTTGCGCATTGCCGTTGTCGCATTTCCATTCATAACGCCGGTATCCAAGATCCTCAAAGACATGCTTGGCCATCAGATAGTGGACTTCGGTGGAGGCCGGCGATCGTTGCATCTTGGGCGAATGGGCCACGCCGCCCACTTCAACCACGCCATTTGCGGGATCGGCACGCATGTAATGGGCCATGCCGATGATCTCGCCCGTTGCGTTATCGCTGAAAACCTCGGTCAGCCATCCGCCCTTGGTCTGGACCGCCTCCAGCCAATTGCCGAAATCTTCCGCCGTCTGGAAATCAGGACAGGCGAAATAGCGCAGCAATTCGTTGGTGGCCGTGCCGCCAAAGACATCCCAAAGGGCGGTCTGATCGGTCTTGCGGTC
Organism: Rhizobiaceae bacterium; assembly: GCA_041742335.1. Lineage (GTDB taxonomy): Bacteria > Pseudomonadota > Alphaproteobacteria > Rhizobiales > Rhizobiaceae > Rhizobium_E. Next base: position 55,017 of record JBGSIT010000033.1, on the reverse strand, counting down.
ATAGGGCCTTATTGTGACATAGGCGCCTTTGAGTGTGACCGGCTGGGGAGCAGGTCGCGGTATCCAGTTGGCGAGCGAATTCATGTTGATCCGTATCATGTTTGAGAGCAGCGCGGCCCGTGACAAGCCTGCCGGCGCCTGCGCCTTTCGGCCTGATTTTCATCCGCGATAGGATCACGCTTGCCGAAAATGCACAATTCATTTTTGTAAATGAATCAGCTGGTCAAACCTTGGCGGAAGATACGGTCGCCTCGATATGGTCGATCAGGGCGTCGGCCAATCCAAGCCGGCCCGCGAGCTGGTCAAGATAACCGCGTTCGGCACGACTTTCAGGCTCGATGGCAATCCGCGACGCCGTATAAAGCTCAACCTTCTGGCTTTCGGTCCGGGCTGCGGCAACGATGGCGTCCAGATCAACCGGACTGGCCAGTTCACTGGCCAGAAAGCTCTCGGCATCCGTGCCGAATCCTGACAGTTTCACCTTGCCCAGAATGGCATGCCGTTCGTTCGCATCGATATGACCGTCGGCGCGGGAGGCGGCAATCATCGCACGCACCAGCATCAAGGCAAAATCAGCATCATTATGCCCGGATTCAGGGGAAAAATTGCTGTCATCGGGCGGCGGTAAGATTTCCGGCCCGGTCGCACCTTCCGGTGTGGCCCCGGGCTGCTGGCCTTCCTGCCAATTCTTGTAGGCCTGGTAGCCAAGGCCCGCAATAGCCGCTAGACCGCCAAGCTTCAGCGCCGAGCCGGTCAAATTGCGCCCTGGGCGGGTTCCAAGAAGCACGGCGGCAATGGCGCCTGTCGCCAGCGGATTGTCCTTGGCCATCTGTCCGAGTTGACCGGCACGATCCTTGACAGTTCCACCGGCGCCTGGAACTTGTGATCCCAAAAACTGATCCAGCAATTTCTTTGCGTCAAACACTCTTCATCCTCCTTGTCGCGGTAGGATGAAAGATAGGGCGTCAATGCGCAATTGCAATGACACCCGGACCATTTTTGGGCGCATCACTTGCCCAGGCGCGAAGCTTCCTCGGCCAGTTTGGTAATGCCGGCCCAATCGCCTGCAGCAACCATTGCCTTGGGTGCGACCCAGGAACCGCCGACGCAGACGACATTTTTGAGACTCAGGTAATCCATTGCATTCTTGAGGGATATGCCGCCGGTCGGGCAAAAGCTTATACCGGCGAGCGGCGAGGAGAGCGCATTGAGATAGGATGCGCCGCCGGCCTGTTCCGCCGGGAAGAATTTCAGGACACTGTAGCCGAGGTCGCGAAGCGCCATGACTTCGCTGGCCGTGACTGCGCCGGGCAGCAAGGGCACTTCGCTTTCAGCAGCAGCCGAAAGAACAGAACCGGCCGCGCCCGGCGACACCACGAAGCGGGCGCCCGCCTTGATGGCCGCGTCCCATTGCCTGGCATCAAGCACGGTGCCTGCGCCGGCAACCGCACCTTCCACTTCATCGGCAACCGCCCGGATGGCGTCAAGCGCCTGCGGTGTGCGCAGGGTGATCTCGATGGCTTTCAAACCGCCAGCGACCAGCGCGCGCGCCAGCGGAACCGCCGATTTGACGTCATCAATCACGATGACCGGAACGACCGGCTGGAGTTTCAATGTTGCGAGAAGGGTTTCAGTCTTGCTGTTCATATCGCACCTTTTAAACCGATTGAAATCGGGGTCCCTCTTACGCTCTGACATTCTTTGAGTCGAGCCAAAAAACAGAATTTCCTACTGCCAAAATCTGGCAGTATACTATGCGATAGTCAACGAAACCCGGGAAATGCCGATGTCGCGCGCAGAGCGTCTGCTTGATCTGATCCAATGTTTGAGGGGCCATCGATTGCCGGTGAGCGGCCAACACATGGCCGACGAACTCGGTGTAAGCCTGCGGACAATCTATCGCGATATTGCCACGCTGCAAGCCCAGGGCGCCGATATCGAAGGCGAAGCAGGAATCGGCTATGTCCTCAAGCCCGGATTTCTGCTGCCGCCGCTGATGTTTTCGGAAGAAGAGATCGAGGCGCTGGTTTTGGGGTCGCGCTGGGTGGCGGAACGGACCGACGGCGATCTGGCAAAGGCCGCAGCCATGGCCCTTTCAAAAATCGCGGCAGTGCTGCCGCCTGAACTGAAAACCAATCTTGAAAACACCACGCTGATGGTCGCCGGGGGCGAACCTGTCAATCCGGACATCATTGAACTGGCCGTCATCCGCCAGGCCATACGCCGCGAGCAAAGCCTCGACATCCGATATCAGGACCTCCAGGGCGAGATCACCCGGCGTCGAATCTGGCCCTTTGCCATCGGCTTTTTCGAACGGGTAAGGGTCGCGGTCGCCTGGTGCGAAATGCGCAAGGATTTCCGGCATTTCCGCACTGACCGGATGATGGAGGTCATCCAGACGGACGAACGCTATCCCAAGCGCCGGCAGCAATTGCTGAAAGCCTGGCGGGCCCGCGAAGGGATTGTAAAATAACGCTACTGACAAAAATTGTCAGTATAAAGGTTTAATTCTTTTCGGCGCCGGATCGATCCGGTTTTCAGCCACGAAAGGACAGACCATGAATCCGCATTCCATCATCGTTTATGTCGATGACATCAAAGCCAGCCTATCCTTCTACAAGGACCTGCTGGGGTGTGAACCCGTTGAACATTCGTCCGGCTTCGCCATGTTTCCGCTGGGCAATTCCATGATGCTCGGGCTTTGGGCGACGCCTGGCGTCCAGCCAAAGATTTCGCAATCGGGCAGCTCGGAGATTGCCGTGTCGCTGCCTTCGCAAAAGTCCGTCGATAACGCCTGCGCCGCCTGGAAAGCGGCCGGACGCGAGGTCGTACAAGAACCAACCCGGATGGATTTCGGCTATACCTTTGTCGGGCTGGATCCCGACGGGCACCGAATCCGCCAGTTTGCGCCGGTGGCCTGATCATGGCGGCCTGGATAGCCATTGCCTCTGCCGCCCACGTAAACCGTGGTCGTGCAGAAGGATTCATGCAGGTCTGCCACGGACAGCGCAGTCCCCTCGCCCGCATTCAACCGGGCGACCAGGTGATCTATTACTCTCCGGCGACGCGCATGGCGGGCGGCGTGCCGCTTAAAAACTTTACTGCGGCCGGAACAGTGGCGCGAAGCCAGCCCTACGCCTTTGACATGGGCAACGGTTTCGTCCCGTTTCGCCGCAATGTGCATTGGCATGAAACACAGCCAGCACCAATCCGGCCGCTGCTCGACAGGCTGGATTTTACCCGCGGCAAGACCAATTGGGGCTTTGCCTTCCGCTTTGGTGTTTTCAAGATAAGCGAGCATGATTGTTCGGTCATACTGGAAGCGATGCAGGCAGCATCGAATGCGTCTTTGCCATGACGATTTGAACCACCGCAAGCCGTTGCGCTTGGTGCGCAAAAGCGCTATTTGGGCGCCATGAACGACAAAGCTTCCATTCCAGCGCCACAGCACGCCAGTCCATTTTGCGTGGCCGCCCTTTATCATTTCGCGGCATTGCCGCGATTTGCGGCATTTCGCGACGATCTGCAGGCCGTATGCGATGAAGCCGGGGTCAAGGGATCACTGCTGCTGGCCCATGAAGGCATCAACGGCACGATTGCGGGCTCCGATGAAGCAATTGGACGGGTCATGGCCTATCTGCGCAGCCAGCCTGAATTTGCCGGTCTTGAGTACAAGCAAAGCCGGGCGGCCAAGCCTCCGTTCAGGCGCATGAAAGTGCGGCTGAAGAAGGAGATCGTCACCATGGGGGTGGACAATATCGATCCGAACAGGATTGTCGGCACCTATGTGACGCCTGCTGACTGGAACGCGCTGATTACCGATCCCGATACCATCGTAATCGACACCCGGAATGACTATGAAACCGCCATCGGCACCTTCAAGGGTGCGGTAGATCCCAACATAAAGACGTTCAGGGAATTTCCCGACTGGGTGGCGCAAAATACCGGCCTGCACAACAAGCCGAAAATTGCGATGTTCTGCACCGGCGGCATTCGCTGCGAAAAGGCGACGGCCTTCATGAAACAGCAGGGTTTTGAAGATGTATTCCACCTCAAGGGCGGGATTCTCAAATATCTGGAAGAGGTGGATGAAGGTGAAAGCCTTTGGGAAGGCGCCTGTTTTGTCTTTGATGAGCGGGTTTCAGTCACCCATGGCCTGAAACAGGGCGATCACATGCTGTGCCGCGCCTGCCGCCAGCCGATGACGGCTGAAGACATGACCTCGCCGCATTATGAGGAAGGCGTGTCCTGCCCGCATTGCCACGCAGAGCGAACCGACGAAGACCGCGCGCGTTATCGCGCCCGCCACCAGCAAGTCATGCTTTCAAAAAAGCGCGGCCAGAGCCATCTCGGCTGATCAAGGAAGGATTATCTGAATGTTAGATGCGTTGACACCGGCGCCCGCCGACAAGATCCTTGGGCTGATGGCGCTTTACCGCGAAGATCCGCGCAAGAACAAACTCGATCTCGGCGTCGGCGTCTACAAGGACGAGACCGGAGCCACGACTATCATGAAAGCAGTCCGGCTCGCCGAACAACGCCTGCATGACAGCCAGGTCACCAAGACCTATGTCAGCCCCGCCGGCGACTCGGCCTTCAACCAGGCAATGATTTCTCTGGTGTTCGGCAAGACGGAAATTGACAAGGACCGGCTGTTTGCCTGCCAGACAGCCGGCGGTTCCGGCGCGTTGCGCACCATTGCCGAATTGCTCAACCGCGCCCGGCCCGGCGTCACCGTTCATATGTCTGATCCGACCTGGGCAAACCACGGCCCGGTGATGGCAAGCGCCGGATTGAAGACGACCACCTATCCCTATTTTGATGCCGAAAGCGGCGGCGTTCGCTTTGACGCGATGATCGAAGCGCTGAAAAAGGCAAAGGCCGGCGACGTGATCTTGTTGCATGGCTGCTGCCACAATCCGACCGGCGCGAATCTGACACTGGCCCAGTGGGGACAGGTCGCCGATGTCATCAACCAGAACAAGCTGTTTGCTTTTGTTGACCTGGCCTATCAGGGCTTTGGCGACGGCCTGCAGGAAGACGCCGCCGGCCTGCGGCTGTTGGCAAGCAAGGTCGATGAACTTGCCGTTGCCAGTTCCTGCTCGAAGAATTTCGCAGTCTACCGAGAGCGTGTCGGCGCGGCTTTGCTGATGGGCCGCAATGGCGCTGAAACCAAAATCGCCGCCAGCCAGATCCTGTCCGTCACCCGGACGCTCTACTCCATGCCGCCTGATCACGGTGCTGCCTGCGTGCGCATCGTGCTTGAGGACCCAGCACTTCATGGCGAGTGGATTGCAGAACTGGAAGCCATGCGCCAGCGGATGCTGCGCTTGCGGGTCAATTTCGCCGATGCGCTCCGCCGCCAGTCCAACTCGTCACGCTTCGATTTCATCGCCGATCATCGCGGCATGTTTTCAAGGCTGGGAATTTCGCCCGAACAGGTTGACCGGCTTCGTGATGAATTCGGCATCTACATGGTTGGTGACAGCCGCTTCAATGTGGCCGGCCTTCCCGATGACGGTCTCGACGATCTCGCCAAGGCCATCGTCTCGGTGCTTTAGAGTCTTAACGCTTGTCCTGGAATTGCTTTAATCCGAGACTGGCAGGGGGGTTTGATCATCCCCTGCCCCCGCGGCTATCCAGCGGACGAACGCTTGCAAAGCGTTTTTCATATCCCTTGCAATGGACGGATCCGACAGCAATGCGTCGATGCTCTCCGGACTCTTGCCCAAAAGCGGGATCCTGAGGATATCTGCCGGCATCAGCGCCACAGACATGGTCTTGAGGACTTCCGACAAGGCCGCCAGCGCATAGTCGCCGCGATGGGAAGCATGGACTAGCAGCACCGGCTTGAACGGAATTTCCGCGCGCGAAACCAGCCAGTCCAGCGCATTTTTCAGCCCGCCCGGAATGCCATGCGCATATTCCGGACAGGAAATGATCAATCCGTCTGCGCCAGCGATTCGCGCAGCAAATTCCAGTACGGCGGAAGGCGTTTTGTCGCCCTCAAGATCCGGATTGAAAATCGGCAATGCGCCCAATGCGCCGCAGACATCGATTTGCACGCCCTCGGGCGCATTGCCGGCCAGGGCTTCCAACAGTCGTCGATTGGTGGAGGACCGCCTGAGGCTGCCCGAAATTGCATATAGCCGCATCTCTACCCCGGCAATAACTGATATTCTGGCAAATCCAGTCGGTTATGATCCCAATGCCGGCGTGAACGGACAAAGATGCTTTCCGTCGGCTTGAACAATTCCGGGTCATCCAGTGTTCCGGCATAGACTGTCAGTCGGGGGTCCTCGGGCGGCCCCATGCCAAACATCTGGCTGCCACAGCTTTCACAGAAATAGCGCAAGGCCAGCACGCCGCTTTCAGATATCACCGAAAAACTCTTCGTCTTGCCGGTGATTTCGACGTCGTTGCGATCAAAGATCAAGTAGCAGCAATGGCCGGCGCCGGTTGACTTCTGGCAATCCCGGCAATGGCAAAACCCCTGGTGACGCGGCGTCGCTTCGGTTTCATAACGCACCGCGCCGCAGAGACATCCACCCTTCATGCACTGCCCCCCGGCTCGTGTTCAGCCTTTGTGAAGTTTCCCTTGGGGAACGCGCTTGCCAGCGCCTTGTACCAATAGCCGCTTTTCTTGATCGTGCGCATTTGGGTATCATAATCGACATGAACCAGCCCAAAGCGCATCTTGTAGCCTTCAGCCCATTCAAAATTGTCCATCAGGCTCCAGGCGAAATAGCCGCGGAACGGGTAGCCTTCCTTGATCAGGTCGGCCACGACATTGAGATGATCGTCATAGTAATTGATCCGCAACTGGTCATCGACGATGCCCTTGGCATCCGGGCCGATATTGTAGGCTGCGCCATTTTCGGTGATGTAGCATTCCGGCAGGTCATAGCGGGCATATAGATCCTTGACGACATGGCTCAATCCGCCGGAATCGATCTCCCAGCCGATATCGGTCTTTTCAGGCCTGACGGCCGGCGCCTGGATATGGGCCGGATAGACCGCTGCGGGATCGGGATCGGCGGCAACACGCATCGGCGTATAATAGTTCAGCCCCCACCAGTCGATTTTCCGCGAGATGATGTTCATGTCTTCGGCTTCGATCTTCGGCATGTCCGACCCCAGCGCAGCAAGCAGCGCTTCGGGATATTCGCCCTTGAATACCGGACCGAAGAAGATGCCGTTGTGAAAATCATTGGCGCGCACCGCTGCGGCCTGATCTGCTGCGCTGTCAGAGGCCGCAATGACCGCCATGGCGTTATAGACGATGCCCACCGGCAGCTTGGGGGCTTGGGCCCGAATGGCCTCGACGCCAAGACCATGGGCCAGATTGGTGTAGTGGGCGGCATGAAGCGCGGCGCGCATGATGCGCTCGCCGGGTGCATGGATGCCCAGAAGGTGGGAAAGTATGACCGAGCACCAGGGCTCGTTGAAGGTCGCAACCGCATCCAGCCTGTCGCCCAGACGACCGATGACCGCCTTGGTGTAGCGTTGGTAGGCATAGGCGGTCGAGCGGGCAGTCCAGCCGCCATCACCCATCAGCAACAGCGGCAGATCCCAATGATAAAGCGTCGCAAATGCCTTGATGCCACGCGCCTTGAGGCCATCGACGAGGCGGTCGTAAAAATCAAGCCCGGTTTCATTGAGCGGTCCGGTGCCGTCGGGATAGATCCGCGGCCAGGCAATCGAAAACCGGTAGGCCTGAACGCCAAGCTCCTTGATCAGGTCGAGATCTTCATCCATCCGGTTATAGTGATCGCAGGCGATATCGCCATTGTCACCCATGTGAACCCGTCCAGGCATATTGCAAAAAGCGTCCCAGATCGAAGCCTTGCGTCCGTCGGCCTTGGTTGCACCTTCAATCTGAAAGGCGGCGGTCGCCACGCCAAACGTGAAGTCGCCCGGAAAACGGGCGGCGAGTTTTTTCGCATCCATCAAACAATTGCTTTCATGTGTTCCCCCGTGCGGCCGGGGCCGTCGGGAATGCGGACCGGCTTGTTTTGACCAGTCCGCAGATGTTGTCAGAGCTTGATCCAGGCGCCATTGCGCTTTGATGACGCAATGCAGGAATCAACGAAGACCATGCCTTTAACACCATCTTCGACAGTCGGATAGATGACCGCCGGATCGACTGCAACGCCCTTGCGGCGGGCAATAATGGCCCGCGCAGCCTCGGCATAGATATTGGCGAAGCCTTCAAGATAACCTTCGGGATGACCCGGCGGAACGCGCGTGACACGGGCCGCAGCCGCGTTGGAACCTGCGCCGCCGCGGGTAATCAACTGCTTGGGCTGGCCGAGCGGCGTATACCAGAGATAATTGGGATCGGCCTGCACCCATTCGATGCCGCCCTTGGTGCCATAGACCCGGACCTTGAGCCCGTTTTCATTGCCCGGAGCCACCTGACTGCACCACAGCATGCCCTTGGCGCCGCCCTTGAAGCGCAGCATCACATGGGCATTATCATCAAGTTGCCGCCCGGAGACAAATGTATGGACGTCCGCGCAGACCTCTTCCGTCTCCAGGCCGGAAACGAAACAGCCGAGATTATAGGCATGGGTGCCGATGTCGCCGGTTGATCCGCCGGCACCCGATTGCTTCGGATCCGTGCGCCATGCCGCCTGCTTCTGGCCGGTCTGCTCAATGGGTTCGGAGAGCCAGTCTTGCGGATATTCCATTTGCACCAGGCGGATTTCGCCAAGTTCGCCGGAAGCCACCATCTCGCGGGCCTGACGCACCATTGGATAGCCGGTGTAATTGTGGGTGAGAATGAAAAGCGCGCCGCTTTCTTCCACTAGTTTGCTCAGCTTCCTGGCATCGCCCAGGCTGGAAGTCAGCGGCTTGTCGCAGATGACATGGATGCCGCGCTTGAGAAATTCGCGGGCGGCGGCAAAGTGCATGTGGTTCGGCGTGACGATGGAAACGGCCTCAATGCCATCCTTGAGCCGCGCTTCACGGATCGCCATGGATTTGAAATCATCATAAGTCCTGGCGGGATCAAGCCCGAGTTCCATGCCCGACTGCCGGGCTTTTTCCGGTGTCGACGACAAGGCGCCGGCCACCAGTTCGAACTGGTCGTCAATCCGGGCGGCAATGCGATGCACACCGCCGATGAAAGCGCCTGCGCCGCCGCCGACCATGCCAAGCCGGATGCGGGGTTCACGAACTTCCGTTCTTCCTTCGATAGCCATTTTTTTCTCCCTGACTTTGAAATTTTGCCACAATCGTCTATAAAAGCGTCAAGACCCAGCGCATGAAAGCTGACCAGGGGGCTCGACGCCAATGATTCAGTAAGACCGACATTTCAAACCAGCGGCGATCAACGCGCCATTATTTGTCATGCCAAGAGGTCTTGCTCATGCCCTTTCTGAACAAGGATGCCATCCATCCGATAATGCTGCCTGACGGCACCGAAATCACCAATACCGTCTACCTTGCCAATGCCATCGATCATCCCCGCATCAAGGTCGGCGACTTCAGTTATTACAGTGATTTTTCGGCACCCGCCGATATCGCCGCAACCATCGCGCCCTATCTGTTTGCCTTCAGCGCCGAACAATTGGTGATCGGCAAATTCGTGCAGATCGCCCACGGCGTCAAATTCATCACCAGTTCCGCCAATCATCCGATGGGCGGCTTTACCACCTTCCCCTTCAGGATTTTCAATCCGGAGACGATGGGCGCCTATGCCGGCTTGCCAGCGCGCGACACCATCGTCGGCAATGATGTCTGGATCGGCACCCAGTCTCTCATCATGCCGGGCGTGACAATCGGATCGGGGGCCATCATCGCCGCCGGTTCGGTGGTCACCCGCGACATTCCGGATTATGCCATTGCCGGCGGTAATCCCGCCGGCGTCATCCGGATGCGCCACGATGCGAAGGTGATCGAAAAATTGCTCGAAATCGCCTGGTGGGACAGGCCCGACGATTGGATCGAGGCCCATATGGAAGCGCTCGAAACAGGCAATCTCGATCAATTGACGATCACCTGATTGCATCAAATGCCGAGCATCCGGCGGTTGGCGGCATCGTCGGTTCCCGAATCGGCGAAGTCGTCGAACGCCCGTTCGGTAACGCGGATGATGTGCTGCTTGACGAATTCAGCACCCTCGCGGGCGCCGTCTTCCGGATGTTTCAGGCAGCATTCCCACTCGACCACGGCCCAACCGGCGAAATCATTGGCGGCCATTTTCGAGAAGATCGCGGCGAAATCGACCTGCCCGTCGCCCAGCGAGCGGAAGCGGCCTGCGCGGTCGACCCAGTTTTGGAAGCCGCCATAGACACCCTGCCGTCCGGTCGGGTTGAATTCCGCGTCCTTGACGTGGAACATCCGGATACGGTCCTTGTAGATATCGATATGATCAATATAATCAAGGCATTGCAGGACATAATGGGAAGGGTCGTACAACATGCAGGCGCGGGCATGGTTGCCGGTGCGCTCATAAAACATCTCATATGTGATGCCGTCATGCAGATCTTCGCCGGGGTGGATTTCATAGCAGACATCAACGCCGCAATCCTCGGCATGATTGAGAATCGGCTTCCAACGCTTGGCCAATTCATCAAAAGCGGTCTCTACGAGACCCGCAGGCCGCTGCGGCCAAGGATAGATGAACGGCCATGCCAGCGCGCCTGAAAAAGTCGCCATCGCATCGATGCCAAAATTCCTGGAAGCCGTCAGCGCCATCATGACCTGTTCAACGGCCCATTCCTGGCGGGCTTTCGGGTTGCCGCGCACCTCGGGAGCGGCAAAGCCGTCAAAGGCTTCGTCATAGGCCGGATGGACGGCAACAAGCTGGCCCTGCAAATGGGTGGAAAGTTCGGTAATCTCGACGCCGTTGTCGCGGGCCTGGCCGGCGATTTCATCGCAATAGGCCTTGGAGGAAGCCGCCTTCTTCAGGTCGAAAAGCCGCCCGTCCCAGCTGGGCAGCTGGACGCCCTTGTAGCCGCAATCGGCTGCCCATTTGGTAATGGATTTCCAGGAATTGAACGGGGCTTCGTCGCCGGCAAATTGGGCGAGAAAAAGTGCTGGTCCCTTGATTGTCTTCATCTGACTTCCTCCTTTTGGGACGTTGAACAGTCCCTTTTGTCCTTGCCATTTTCTATCATGATAACCTTTCCGGGCAAAACACCCGGAAAGGTTTATTTGTGCATTGTCCATTAAATCCGGGAAGAACTAGACGTAGCGATTGACGATGTTTTCCAGCAATTCCTGCTTGCCTGATTTCGGCTCGGGATTGACATCGGCAGTTTCCACATTGCGGGCAATGTCTTCAAGGCTGTAGGCGCCCGAAAGCATCTTTTGCGCCTCGGCGCTGTTCCAGCCGGAATAGCGGGCTTCCAGCGGTCCGGACAAAGCCTTGTCGGCAACCATGGCTGCAGCGGCCTTGAGGCCGCGGGCGCAGCAATCCATGCCGCCAATATGGCCGATCAACAGGTCTTCCGCGTCAATCGACTGGCGGCGAAGCTTGGCGTCGAAATTGGTGCCGCCGCTGGTAAAGCCGCCGGCCAGCAGGACCTGGTAATAGGCCAGCGCCATTTCGGGCACATTGTTGGGGAACTGGTCCGTATCCCAGCCGGATTGATAGTCGTTGCGGTTCATGTCGATGGAACCGAAAATGCCCAGCGCGCGCGCCAGCGCAAGCTCATGCTCGAATGTATGGCCGGCGAGAATGGCGTGGCCCTGCTCGATATTGACCTTGATTTCCTTTTCCAGCCCATAGGTCTTGAGGAAGCCATAGACGGTGGCGACGTCGTAATCGTACTGGTGCTTTGAAGGCTCTTGCGGCTTCGGCTCGATCAGGATCGCCCCTTTGAAACCGATTTTGTGCTTGTATTCCACCACCATGTTGAGGAAGCGCCCCATCTGGTCGAGTTCGCGCTTCAGATCGGTGTTGAGCAGGGTTTCATAGCCCTCGCGACCGCCCCAGAGCACATAATTTTCCCCGCCAAGGCGCTTGGTGGCGTCAATGCAGGTTTTGACCGTTGCAGCAGCAAAGGCAAACACGTCGGGATCCGGATTGGTGGAAGCGCCCGACATGTAACGCCGATGCGAGAACATGTTGGCGGTGCCCCACAGCAGCTTGATGCCGGTCGCGGCTTGCTTTTCAGCAAAATAGTCAACTATCTCGTTGAGGTTTTTGGTGTTTTCGGCAAAATTGCGGCCTTCAGGGCGCACATCGGCGTCATGGAAGCAATAATAGGGCGCGCCAAGGATCGAGAACATTTCAAAAGCCACATCGGCTTTCAGCTTGGCGGACTTCATCGTGTTATCGAACCAGGGCCGCTCGAAGGTGTTGCCGCCGAACGGGTCGGTGCCCGGCCAGACGAAGCTGTGCCAATAGGCGACTGCAAAGCGCAGATGGTCTTCCATCCGCTTGCCAAGGACGATTTCCTCGGGGTTGTAGTGACGATAGGCCAGCGGATTGGTGCTGTCCGGTCCTTCATATTTGATCTTCTTGATATTGCCAAAAAATCCGGTGCTCATGGGGTTCTCCTGTTAAGCCGTATTTGAACTGTGTTCACGCCGACAAGGCGCGGATGGCGGGGTAGAGTTTGCGGTAGCGCTGATAGGCGTCTTCATAGGCGCCCTTCAGCTTTTGGTCGGGTTCTATCGAATGGGCCGTTTTCGGGGTCGTCAGGACCGCTCGCGGATCGGCGCCGGTTGCAGCGACAAGCCCCAGCCGGGCCGCGCCAAAGGCTGCGCCGTAATCGCCATCGGCGGGGATATCGATCGGCACGCCAAGCGCGGTGGAAATCGACTTCAGCCAATATAGCGACCGCGAGCCGCCGCCTATGGCGGTCATCCGGGAAAGGGTGGTGCCCGCGGCCTTCAAGGCCTCAAGATTGTCGCGGAAAGCGAAGGCGACCCCTTCCATGACCGCCTGGGTCAGGGTGGCGCGGTCGCTTTCGTGGCCAAGGCCGGTAAAGACGCCGCGAATCAGCGCGTCATTGTGCGGCGTACGCTCACCGGAAAGGTACGGCAGGAAAGTGACACTGCCCGGCGCATGGAGGTTATCGCCCAGTTCGCTGGCCAGTTCGGCAGCCGACCGTGACGCAATCTCCGAATACCAGTTAAGCGCATCAGTCGCCGACAGGATCACGCCCATCTGGTGCCAGGTAGCAGGCAGAGCGTGGCAAAAAGCGTGCACGGCGCTGCCGGGATTGGGAAGATAGGAGGAATTGGCGGCAAATATCACGCCGGAAGTGCCAAGCGAAACGAAGGCCGAGCCTTCATTGACAATTCCCATGCCGCAGGCGGAGGCGGCATTGTCGCCGGCGCCGCCGGCAATGATGACGCCCGGCTGCATGCCCCATGCGGCAGCCAGTTCCGGCCGCAGGATTCCGGCGCTATCGGTGCCTTCCACGAGGCCCGGCATCTGGCGCTCTTCAAGCGCACAGGCCGCCAGAAGTTCAGGCGACCATGCCCGCTTGCCGGTATCCAGCCAGCTCGTGCCGGCGGAATCCGACATTTCGGAGATATGTTCGCCGGACAGCCACAGCCGCAGATAATCCTTGGGCAGAAGCACCCATCGGGTCTTTTCAAAATTCTCCGGCTCGTTGTTTTTCACCCAGACGAGCTTCGGCGCCGTAAAACCGGGAAAGACGATATTGCCGGTGATCGCCCGAAAGCGCGGGTCACTGTCAAGGGCCGCTGCTTCCCGGTAGCTGCGGGTATCATTCCACAGGATGCAGGGCCGGACGATCTTGTCGTCCTTGTCGACAAGGGTTGCCCCGTGCATGTGTCCGGAAAGCCCTATGCCTCTCACCGCCGCCAGTTCCTTGGGATGCTTGCGTCGCAATTCGGCGACGGCAAGGTCTGTGGCCGCCGTCCAGTCGGCCGGGTTTTGCTCCGACCAGCCGGGATGCAGGCGATGGACTTCCAGCGGGCTGGTGGCTGTACCGACGATATTTTGATGTTCATCCATCAACATCGCCTTGAGGCCCGAGGTTCCGAGATCCAGTCCGAGATACATGATCGTGCTTCCCTAAATTGCAGCCGCTCTCACGGCAGATTGTCTTTCAAGAATATATCGATGCGGATGCGTTCCTGCGCCGAAAGCACCGGCTGCCCGTCGGCTTTTGCCTTCAGGATGCGGATGGCGCTGCGGATTTCATGACCGGCATCCTGGTTTAAAACCACGTCGATCAGGCCCGTTCGCAAGCCGTCCCGCGTGAAAGCCGTCAGTTCATGGGCGATCACCACCGGTTTTTGCGCCCAATCGGCGCGTTCCGCCAAAGCCTTGATAAGGCCGCGATTGCCGCCGCCAAGGCTGTAGATGCCGGCAAGATCAGGGTGTTGGGCCAGGCAGTCGGCAACCAGCCTGTAGGCTTGCGCCGGATCGTCATGGCCCTCCATGACTTGAAGCAGATACAAATCCGGATTGATTTCGGCCAACGCCGAGGAGAACCCTTCCAGCCGTTCGCGGTGATCGCGGACCAGCATCGAGCCGGCGATGGTGGCGATCGGTCCCGAAACGCCCCTCAAAAACCGGCCCATCAGACTGACAGCCGTCCGGCCGGCGGCAATATTGTCTATGCCGGTAAAATGATCGCGAACCGACCCCGGCAGGTCGGATACCAGGGTTACTATCGCCACTCCCGCATTCTTCAGATCTTCCAGGGCCGCAAAAACACCCGGTTCATCAACAGCGACGACGGCGATGCCGGCGGGCGGTTGGTCCAGCAGTCCCGCAAGGGCTTTGGCCAGCGCCTTGCCGTCAAAAGGCGGCACCTCGATCAGCCTGACTTCTGTCCGCTCCAGCTTGGATCGCTCCAATGCCGACAGGATTTCCGCGCGAAGGCCGGCCATGAAGGAATTGGAGCCTGAGGGAATGACAAAGACCAGGGGATATATGCGGCTCTTGGCAAGATTGGCGGCGGCGATGTCTCGGACAAAGCCGATCTTTTCAATCACCTCCTCGACACGCGCCCGCGTGATCGCACGCACGCCTCGACACGCGCCCGCGTGATCGCACGCACGCCCGGCCGCCGGTTCAATACCCGGTCGACCGTGGCAAGGCTGACGCCTGCCGCAGCGGCAATGTCATGGACAGTCGGACGCATGATTTCTCCTCGTGAAAACCATAGAAGAATTTCTGAGGTACGTAAATCAGAAAAATGTCTGATCTGTATTTTTGCTTGAAACGCAAAGCCCGACACCGGTCAGGCGTCGGGCATGATGAACGGGGATGCCGGGTTGCAACCCGATGGAAAAGACGCGGATTTATCTGCGGCCGATGAAATCCATCTTGCCGAGCGGAACACCGTTATGGCGCAATATGTCATAGGCGGTGGTGAGGTGAAAATAAAAATTCGGGATGGAATAGCCAAGCAGGAAGCCCTGGCCGGTAAAATTCAGCGTTCCGAATCGCATTTTCAGCTCTACCGGCGCATCTTCAAGGCCATTGACCAGATCGGCGGGGACCGCCTTGATCAATTCGACGGTCTTGTCTATGCGGGCCCGGAGTTCGGCAAAGCTGGTTTCGGCGTCTGGAAGCGAAGGCGGCATTTCACCCCGGATGCGATAGAGCGCGCCTTTGGCGTGGTCGCAGGCAATCTGTACCTGGCTGGTGAAGTTGAGCATGTCCGGCGCAAGCCGGGCGCCGAGAAATACCGACGGATCAATCCTCCGCTCCACCGCATTGGCCTCCGCCGTTTCGAGAATTTGCGAAAGGCTGGCGAGCATTGGCAGAAATGTGAGGCAAGCGGTGGCATGTATGGAGGACGGCATTGGCGTTCCGCTTTCATTTTGATATTTGTCAGCAACTTGATCCGTTCGCATCGTTTTTACCAGTGGCATTTCAAAAAGATTTCAAGACTGCCGATTTTTGGCAATCAAATTTTTTCAGCATATTGATTGGAAGGATCCAGAGACATGGATTTGCAATTCACCAACAACTGGTTCCAGATCACCGCAAAGGCAGTCTGGGACCAGCTTATCCCGCAGGTTCGCCCGAAAAAGATCCTGGAGATCGGCAGTTACGAGGGCGCCAGCGTCTGCTATCTGATCGACAAACTGGCCAAGGATGGCGAACTGGAAATTCACTGTATCGACAGTTGGGAGGGCGGCATAGAACACATATCGGCAGGCATATCGATGAACGCCATCGAGACCCGCTTTCGAAGCAATATCGGCCTGGCCGTGGAACGGGCTGCAAAGCCGGTGGACATGCATATCCACAAAGGGTTTTCCGATTTTTGCCTCGCCCGATTGGTTGCAGAGGACAAGACCAATTATTTCGACATGATCTATATCGACGGCTCACACCAGGCCGCCGATGTCCTTTATGACGCCGTGGTGGCTTTCAAGCTTTTGAAAGTCGACGGCCTGATGGTTTTTGATGATTATTTGTGGGCTGAAACCATGCCTTATGGCAAGGATCCGCTGCGCTGCCCGAAGCCGGCCATTGATGCCTTCGTCAATATCAATTTCAGGAAATTGCAGGTGGTCTCCGCGCCCTTGTCGCAGCTTTACGTCCGCAAAATTTCAGATTGAAGGCGCCGGACACTTCGATGGCTGTCAGATTCCTTGAGCAATGCCAATTTGCGCAAGCTCGAAGCAAGGTCAATTTTCCCGGTTTTTCTTGACGAAGGGAATTGAATATGGCCTAAGGCAGCCAATAATGAATCTTCCTGTCAGGCCGCTCTTTCAGCCCGGTCCGGAAGGTTTCACCGATAACCCTGGTCCTCGTCGCAACGCATGTCAGCTTCCGCCCATGCCTTTGTGCCGCTGGCCCTGTTGCTGTTTGAATAGGCCCGAAAACCATGACCCAATCCGGCGTTCGCGTCCGCATCGCACCCTCGCCAACCGGCGAGCCGCATGTCGGGACAGTCTATATTGCCTTGTTCAACTATCTCTTTGCCAAGAAAATGGGCGGCGAGTTCATCTTGCGCATCGAAGATACCGACGCGACCCGTTCGACGCCTGAATTCGAGCAGAAGGTTCTGGACGCTTTGGCTTGGGCCGGGCTTAAATGGTCGGAAGGCCCCGATGTCGGCGGCCCCTACGGCCCCTACCGCCAGTCGGACCGCAAGGATCTTTACCTGCCCTTCGTCGAAAAGATGGTCGCCGACGGTCATGCCTTCCGTTGCTTCTGCACACCCGAACGGCTGGAAAAAATGCGCGAAAGCCAGCGCGCAACCGGTCGGCCGCCCAAATATGACGGTCTTTGCCTGCATTTGAAAGCCGAGGAAGTCACTTCACGCATGCATTCCGGCGAGCCCTCCGTGGTGCGGATGAAAATTCCGACCGAAGGCAGCTGCAAATTCACCGACGGCGTTTACGGCGAGGTGGAAATCCCATGGGATTCCGTCGACATGCAGGTGCTGCTGAAAGCCGACGGCATGCCGACCTACCACATGGCCAATGTGGTTGACGACCACCTGATGAAGATCACCCATGTCGCGCGCGGCGAGGAATGGCTGGCTTCGGTGCCAAAACACATTCTCATCTATCGCTACCTCGGCCTTGAACCACCGGTCTTCATGCATCTGTCGCTGATGCGCAATGCCGACAAGTCCAAGCTTTCCAAGCGCAAGAATCCGACGTCGATCTCTTACTATTCGGCGCTCGGCTACATGCCAGAGGCTCTGATGAACTTCCTCGGCCTGTTCTTCATCCAGATCGGCGAAGGCGAAGAATTGTTGAGCATGGATGAATTGGCCGAAAAATTCGATCCCGGCAACCTATCAAAGGCCGGCGCCATTTTCGACATCCAGAAACTGGATTGGCTGAATGGCCGCTGGTTGCGCGAAAAGCTGACACCTGAGCAATTTATTTCGCTGGTCGTCACCTGGGCGTCTGAAAACGACCGTTTCAATGGCGGCATGAAACTGGCGCAATCGCGGATTTCCAAACTCGGCGAACTTCCCGGCCTGACCAGCTTCCTGCTGGCTTCGGAAGTGGGCCTGACGCCGGCATCCTTCGCGTCGGTCAAGACGCCGCCGGCTGAAACGCTCGAAATTCTCAACACCGTCCAGACGGATCTCGAAAAGATACTGGAATGGAATGTCGAGACCATTGACGGCGAATTGCGCGCGATTTCTGAGAGGCTCGGCAAAAAACTGAAGCTGATCACTGCACCGCTTTTCATCGCGATGTCGGGCAGCTCGCGCTCGTTGCCGCTGTTTGATTCCATGGCATTGCTCGGCCGTTCGGTGGTTCGCCAGCGACTGAAAGTGGCTGCCGGGGTCGTGGCCACCATGGTTGGCGCAGCATAGGTAGGCAAAGGACTTGACGATGAACGAGAAAACTGCACAAACCACCCTTTCCTCCGACGCCTCCGAAGTGCGCGCCCAGAAACTGGCCTTGCTGCGCAAGACTGTCGGCGATGTCTATCCGGCGCATTTCCATCGCACCACGACCAATGCGGAACTGGTCGAGAAATATGCCGATATCGAAGCCAACACGATGACCGGCGACATCGTCACCGTCGCCGGCCGGGTCTATTCCAGCCGCAATTCCGGCATGTTCATGGATATCCATGACGCATCCGGCAAGCTGCAGATTTTTTCCCACAAGGATACGACACCGGAAGAAGTCCGCGCGCTGCTGCCGATGATCGACCTTGGCGACATCATCGGGGTTACCGGCGAGGTCCGGCGCACCAATCGCGGTGAGCTTACGGTCAACGCCCACACGATCACCATGCTGACCAAGACCCTCAAGCCGATGCCGGAAAAGTATCACGGCCTGGCCGATATCGAGACGCGCTATCGCAAGCGCTATCTCGACATCATGTCGAATGAGGAGAGCAAGGCTCGCTTCCAGAGCCGCAGCCGCATTGTCTCAGGCCTTCGCCGTTTTCTTGAGGACGAAGGCTTCATGGAGGTGGAAACGCCGATGCTGCAGGCCATTTACGGCGGCGCGACGGCCGAGCCATTCAAGACCCACCACAATACCCTCAAACTCGACATGTTCCTGCGGATTGCGCCGGAACTCTATCTCAAGCGCGTTCTGGTTTCAGGACTGACCGACAAGGTTTTCGAGGTCAACCGCAATTTCCGCAATGAAGGCGTTTCGACCCGTCACAATCCTGAATTCACCATGATGGAATGCTATTGGGCCTATGCAGATTATGAAGACATGATGGGGCTGGTCGAACGGATGTTCGAAAGGCTTGCCATGACGGTTCACGGCAAGACGGAATTTCCGTTTGGCGAGACCGAAATTTCCTTCAAGGGCCCATTCCGCCGGGTGCCAATGCCCGACGCCGTCAAGCAGGCGACCGGCATCGACTTCCTGTCGATCACCTCCGACAAGGACGCCCGGGCAGCCGCTTATGCAGCGGGCTTTGAAGTTGAAAAAGACGCGACCTGGGGCGAGTGCCTGGCCTATATTTTTGAGGAAAAGGTTGAAGCCGGCCTGATCCAGCCGTCCCATGTCACCCATTTCCCCAAGGACATTTCGCCCTTTGCCAAGGAAGTGCCGGGCGAGCCGCGACTGGTCGAACGTTTCGAGACCTATTGCAACGGCTGGGAAATCGGCAATGCCTTTTCCGAACTCAACGATCCCGAAGAGCAGCGCGCCCGTATGGTCGAACAGATGGCCCAGGCCCATGAACGCGGCGAGAAGGACAAGACTCTGGACGAGGATTTCCTCGAAGCCATGGACCACGGCATGCCGCCGGCGGGCGGGCTGGGGATCGGTGTCGACCGCCTGATCATGCTGCTTACCAATTCACCATCGATCCGCGACATCATCCTGTTTCCGGCACGGCGCAGCCGCACGGATTGACATTGGCCGGCGCATTGCCGGGCATCGATGCGCTGCCGGCACATATCTGGATTGTTCAGTGAGCCGGCGTCTTTTCAGCGCCGTGATCTGAAACGGCGGCGACCGGCAGTTCGCCGGTTTCCGCCACGGGTTCTTCATCTTCGTGGCTCGCAGTCACCGGAACCGGGTGATGTCCCGGCTCAGGGTGCTCGTCTGCCTCATGCCCGTTTTCTGCTGAAGTTTCCGTGGAATAGGCCACCGGTTTTTCATCCGTCGCATTCCCGTGGGCATCCTCATGCGCTTTGGCTTGATCGCCTTCATGATGATCGGCAGCGATAGGGTGTTCATCCTCGACAGAGGGCTCGGCCACATGCGCCTCATCAGCCGCAGCGGCCTTTGCATTGCCGTCAACTCTATGCTCATCATGAGCGGCGGCGCCCTGATTACCAACGGGTGCGGCATGTTCCCCTTCGGTAACCGGCTCGACAGCATGTCCGTCGGCAGGGTGTTCAGCATTGCCATGAGCGGCGACCCCGGCTTCAGCCGCAGGCTCTCCGTGTCCATCGGTCTTGTCAGCGCCCTGTTTGTCCGCCGGAGCGAAATGGCCGTCCTTCAGCAACGGCAGGATGCCGGTTTCGTGGCTGGCTGCGGGTTCGGCGGCCACCGGTTCGTCTCCGCCCAGTCCCACCATCGCCATCAGGCTGGACAGCATCGATTTCTCTTCAGCAGGCGCTGCAGCAGGATCGCCGTGACCTTCAGCTGGCGCCGCATGGTCCCCTTCCGCAGAAGCCTCCGCCGCATGACCGTCTGCGGGTGCTTCCTCGCCATGCGCCGGTGCTTCCTCGGCAGCACCATGGCCTTCCGGCTTCGCTTTGCCTTCAGGCTTGCCATGGCCCTCGGCTTTGGCTTCGCCTTCCTTGCCTTCAACCACGGGATTGACGCAATCAGCCTTGTCCTCGACATCTTTCATCGCCGTCATCATCGCCTTTATCTCATCAAGCGACAATTCCACCTTCACGCCATAGTAACGGCCTTCCGGCGTGGCGAGACCCTTGACGTAACTGGCCGTAATAGGCTGCTTCATTTCAGGGACTTCGGGCGGGTTTAGCGCAAACAGCACCTCCGCGCCAATCGCGCGGGAGCGCATGTCGGCCCGGTTCTTCGGGCCATTGGTATCGAGAATGACGACCTGAACAAGGTCAACCGGGTTGCCGTGAGCCAGCAGGCCGGCAATGCGCATCGCGGTCTTGATCCGGGTCGGGCCGTCAGTATTGTCCATGCGCACGAATTTGCGCAGCCAGTGCCGGCCGCTGGGCGTGCGAATGACGACGGATTGAATATTGACGCATTCGGCGCCAATCACGGTTTCTTCCGGAGGCCCGAGCAGGGATTCCGTTCCGAAAATCAGCGCAGCCGCACCCGTTCCTCCAAACAGCACCGATGTGCCGAGAAGTATGAAGAGCAGCTTTCGGGACAGCCGGATCTTGGGCAGGCCGATTTTCAAGGTTCAAGCTCCACCTTGCCGGGTGTTGGGTCCGGAGCCAAGGTGGTGCGAGAATGGACCAAATGGTATTTCAGAAGGTTTAACCCCGGATTCAAAATTCGCTCGAATCCGGTCATTGCCGTCCTGAAACCCGCCTGCACGGTGATAAAGCCGGACGCGTAGCCCAAAATGGCGGCGCTAAATTGCTTTTTCATGATGCAGCCCGGAAAGGTGCCGCGTTTGAGCGGCTTTTGCCGCCGGCCGCAATTGTCGGTGAAGCCTAACGGCAGACACGTATTTTCTTGACGACCGGACGACCTTTGTGATCAAGCACCACAACTTTTTTCATTGTGCACTGGATAACCCTTTTTCCGCTGTACCAACCACGGATTTTCCATCCGGCCTGGCTTTCTGTCGGGATGGCGGTCAGTGCAAAAATAAAAACAAATACTGCATAAAAAATGGTTTTCATTGAAAAATGCCCCTTGGTAAACTTTAAAACCTTTCATCTTGTTTCGGCAGTCTGTATCAGTTCGATTTTCGTTGCTGTTCCCTTGGAAACAAGGAATGGTCAACCGCACGCAACATGCCGCAAACTGCCAGAAAGTGCAATGAAAGCGGCGTCAGGAAAGGATCCGTCATGAGCCGTATTGATAGTCTGGTCGATGAAACCCGTGAACTCCTGAAGCAAATGGGCGTCGCCGACACTGTTCTGCAAAACGGATCCCTGAAGGCGCGATCGGCGATTTCAGGCGAAACGCTTGCGATGGTGGTGGAAAGCAGTCCCGACCAGGCGATGGCCGCAATCAGCAGCGCCCGCGATGCTTTCCAGGTCTGGCGATTGGCGCCCGCCCCCAAGCGCGGCGAATTGGTCCGCCTGCTTGGCGAGGAACTGCGCAACGCCAAGGATGCATTGGGCCGGCTGGTCTCAATCGAAGTCGGCAAGATCACTTCTGAAGGCTTGGGCGAAGTCCAGGAAATGATCGATATCTGCGATTTTGCCGTGGGTCTTTCGCGGCAGTTGACCGGTTTGACCATCGCCACGGAACGCCCGGAGCACCGGATGATGGAAACCTGGCATCCGCTTGGTGTCACGGCGATCATTTCAGCTTTCAATTTTCCCGTCGCCGTCTGGTCCTGGAATGCGGCGCTGGCATTGGTATGCGGCAATTCGATCATCTGGAAGCCATCCGAAAAAGCGCCGCTCACCGCACTTGCCACCCAGGCTTTGTTTGGCCGCGCGCTCAAGCGTTATCGCGAAGCCGGTTTTGAAGCCCCCGATCATCTCGCCATCGTCTTGAACGGCGGGCGCGACCTTGGCGAGATCCTGGTCGATGACAAGCGCATCGCGCTGGTGTCGGCCACGGGTTCAACCGCGATGGGCCGGGCCGTGGGGCCGCGGGTCGCCAGCCGTTTTGGCCGCAGCCTGCTGGAACTCGGAGGCAACAACGCCGCCATCATCTGCCCGTCTGCCGATCTTGACCTGGTCTTGCGCGGCGTCGCATTTGCGGCCATGGGCACTGCCGGCCAGCGCTGCACGTCGCTGCGCCGGCTTTTTGTCCATGACAGCATTTATGACAGCCTGGTGCCGCGCCTGGTCAAGGCCTATGGCTCGGTCTCCATCGGCAATCCGCTGGCGGAAGGCAACCTGATCGGACCGTTGATCGACGGCGGCGCATTTGCGCGGATGGGCCAGGCGCTTGAGCAGGCAAAATCCGCAGGCGGAAAAGTTCATGGCGGCGAACGCATCGATATCGCCGCACCCGCCGAATGTTTTTATGTGCGCCCGGCGCTGGTGGAAATGCCCAGCCAATGCGGCCCGATGGTTGAAGAAACCTTCGCGCCCATCCTCTATGTCACGCGCTACAGCGATTTCAACACGGCGCTGGCGGAACATAATGACGTCCCCCAAGGCCTGTCATCGTCGATCTTTACCAACGATCTGAGAGAGGCCGAAACCTTCCTGTCCGCCCGTGGATCGGATTGCGGCATCGCCAATGTCAATATCGGCCCGTCAGGCGCTGAAATCGGCGGGGCGTTCGGCGGCGAGAAGGAAACCGGCGGCGGACGTGAAAGCGGATCGGACGCATGGCGGGCCTATATGCGCCGCGCCACCAACACCATCAATTACGGCCGCACCCTGCCGCTCGCCCAGGGGGTGAAGTTCGACGTGGAATGAAATGGCCGGATGATCGCGGCCTTTCGAAAAAATATCGGACCGTAATTGGCCGCGGTCGATCTATGGCGGCGGGCAGGTGGATTCCCTCAGGATCAGTTCCACCGGCCAGACTTCGTTATAGGTCGACACGTCGCGGCCCGCCAGCAATTGCAGCATGATATCGCCGATCCGGACCCCTGCCGCGCGCATTGAAGAGCGCGTCGTGGAGACGGTCGGCACCATGTTGTCGGCATTGATATAGGTGAAGACATCATCATGGGCGATCAGCGAGATGTCCTTGCCGATGGCAAGGCCCGACGAACGTATGGCGCGCATCACGCCCAAAGCCGTCATCATCGATCCCGCCAATACGGCGGTTGGCGAATCCGCCAGCGCCAGGAAGTCCTGCATCGAACGATAGCCGACATCATCTGAAAACACCCCGGTGCCGATCCAGTCCGGATTGGCGACGACGCCGCGCTCCATCAGCGCCTTTCGATAGCCCTGTTCGCGGTGTTCTGCATAGATTTCGCCATCCATGCCGTTGATCAAGCCGATGCGGCGGTGGCCGAGATCAAGAAGGTGCGAGGTCGCCCGGTAGGTCGAGCCCATATTGTCGATATCCACCCATGGATAGCCGCCACCGACCTTGCCGCGGCCATGCAGGATGAACGGCAGCTTCAACTTCTCCAAAAACTCCATCCGGTCGTCATCGACGGTTGGCGTGTGGATGATGACGGCATCGACCCGCTTGCTGGCAGCCAGCCGTTGATAAGCGGCAATTTCACCGGGCCGGTCTTCCACGACGGAAAGCAGGATATCGATCTGTTTCGTCTCAAGCCGGCTGCCCAAGCCGGCAAGAAATTCCGTTGTATTTGGACTGAAGCCGCTGCTGCGGCGCAACACGAAGCCGACCGCGCCGGCCCTGCCAGTGGCAAGTCCTGCCGCAGAGCGGTTGGGATGATAGCCAAGGTCGTGGGCCAGCTTTGCTATGCGGTCCCTTGTTTCCAGTTTGACTTCAGGATAGCCGCTCAAGGCACGGCTGACCGTTGTCTGGCTCATGCCGATCGCCTGCGCAAATTCCTTCAGATTCATATGCTGCCCTCACCTCTCCCGTCGCCGGACGAACTGCACTCTCCATCAGCCCCCATGATCGATGGATATCGCACCGATCATTCCTGCAGTTCATCCCTTTACCAACCAACCCGGCATTCAGGGCCTCGCAAAGAACGGCCCGGCGCGGACCTTAGACCACAGCCCTCCTCATTGAAAGCGCCATCAAATATTTGCCCCTTTTCTGAACAAATTAATATTCGCACCCCAAAGCGGCTTGCGGCGCTACGCGGTGAAAAATGCCGGAACCGGCACCCCACCGCTCTTGAACGGCAATTTTATCGCCTTTTTCCATTGCAAACCCTGAATGCCGCTTGCCTTTGCGCTTGACATTTTCGCTAAATTTGGCATTTTGATATTTAAAGCGCTTTCAATTTTATTGCTAGAATAGCGGGCGTTTTGAAATATTCGTTGCCATAGGCGTCGGCAACGTCCAATCTATGTTTGTGATGGGAGGAAAATCACATGAAAAAAACATTTTTGATGAGCGTGGCAGTTTTGGCCCTGATGGCCGGCGTTGCCCAGTCTGCAGATCTCAAGTTCAAGCCGGGCGAAGGCGCCTTCAATTGGGAAAGCTATGAAGCTTTCAAGGCCAACAAGCTCAATGGCGAGCAGGTTACGGTCTTCGGTCCATGGCTCGGGCCTGATCAGGAAAATGCCGAAAACGTGCTGGCATATTTTGCCGAGGCTACAGGCGCCGACGTGCGCTATGTAGGCTCCGACAGTTTCGAACAGCAGGTCATGGTCGATGCCGAGGCCGGTTCCGCCGCCAACGTGTCGGTCTTCCCGCAACCCGGCCTTGCCGCAGGCATGGCCAAGCGTGGCTTCCTGACGCCGCTTGAAGACGGTACGGCCGATTGGGTCAAGCAAAACTACGCCGCTGGCGATTCCTGGGTCGATCTTGGCACGTATGAGGGCCCTGACGGCAACAAGAACCTCTATGGCTTCTTCTACAAGATCGATGTGAAGTCGCTCGTCTGGTACATCCCTGAAAACTTTGCCGATGCCGGCTACGAAATTCCCACCACGATGGAGGAACTGAAGGCGCTGACCCAGAAGATCGTCGATGACGGCGGTACACCCTGGTGCATCGGTCTGGGTTCGGGTGCCGCAACCGGCTGGCCTGCAACCGACTGGGTTGAAGACATGATGCTGCGTACAGCGACGCCGCAGGATTATGACAAGTGGGTTTCCAACGAACTGAAGTTCAATGACCCGATGGTCATCAACGCCATCGAGGAATTCGGCTGGTTTGCGCGCAACGACAAATTTGTCGCCGGCGGCACCGGAGCCGTGGCTTCAACCGACTTCCGCGACAGCCCGAAGGGTCTCTTCTCTTCGCCGCCGCAATGCTACATGCATCATCAGGCCTCGTTCATTCCGGCGTTCTTCCCGGACGGCACCAAAGTCGGCACTGATGCAGACTTCTTCTACATGCCCGCTTACGCAGACAAGGATCTCGGCAAGCCTGTTCTCGGCGCCGGCACTGTCTGGGGCATAACCAAGGACAGCCCCGGCGCGCGTGCGCTGATCAAGTTCCTGGAAACCCCGATAGCGCATGAGATCTGGATGGCCCAGAAGGGCTTCCTTACGCCCTACAAGGCCGTCAATACAGAGGTGTTCGGCGATCCGACGCTCAAGAAGATGAACGACATCCTGCTGGGCGCCACCACTTTCCGCTTTGACGGTTCCGACCTGATGCCGGGCGCCGTCGGCGCCGGATCATTCTGGACCGGCATGGTTGACTATACGGGTGGAAAATCGGCCAAGGACGTGGCTGACGCGATCCAGAAATCCTGGGACGCCATCAAGAAATAAGCCGGAAATTGATAATGCGGATCGCGGCGTCTCGCCGCGATCCGCACCGACTGCAATGCCTTTGGGGAGGGTAGGATGCACCAGGCTTTTCTGGCACTGTTTACCATTGTAATAGGCGTCGGCGGTTGCGTCGGCTATTTTTACCTGTCGAACCAGATTCTCGACCGGGTGATCTTTCCTGACAAGGGTCCGCATGCGGGGCGCAACATCAATCGCGCCAACCAGATCCGGCCCTGGCTTTTCCTGGCCCCGGCCCTTTTGGCCCTCGGCATCTATCTCGCTTATCCGGTGGTGGCCACCTTGTGGCTTTCCGTTTCCGAACGCATTCCGGGCGGCGGGTCACGCTTTATCGGCCTTGAAAATTATACACGCATGTTCGGCGAATCCAAATTCTGGGAAGCCATGGGCAACAACATGATGTGGCTGATCATCGTTCCGGCCTTTTCCACGGCCTTCGGCCTGCTTGCGGCCCAACTGACGGACCGGATAGGCTGGGGCAATATCGCCAAGTCGCTGATCTTCATGCCGATGGCGATTTCCTTCGTCGGCGCGGCCGTGATCTGGAAGCTGGTTTACGACACCCGCCCGATCGACCAGGACCAGATCGGCGTCCTCAATGCGCTATATCTTTATTTCGGCGGCGCTGATCCGCAACAATGGCTTACCATTCCCTACTGGAATTCCGTCCTGCTGATGGTGGTGCTGATCTGGATTCAGACCGGTTTTGCCATGGTCATCCTTTCCGCCGCTCTCCGGGGCATTCCGGAAGAGACCATCGAGGCGGCGGTGATTGACGGGGCCAATCCGTTCCAGATCTTTTTCAAGATCAAGGTGCCGCAGATCATGAGCACCATCGTCGTGGTCTGGACCACGATCACCATCGTCGTGCTCAAAGTGTTCGATATCGTCTTTGCCATGACGAACGGCCAGTGGCAGACACAGGTTCTGGCCAATTACATGTACGACAAGCTGTTTCGCGCCAATGACTGGGGCGTCGGTTCCGCCAGCGCCATGATCATCATGCTGCTGGTCACGCCGATCCTGGTCTGGAACGTTTACAACGCGCGCAAAGAAATGCGTTGAGGGGGATGAGATGAAGATCGGCATATCGAAGAAATCCAATCTCACCTGGGCCGTGCACATCTCGGTTGTCCTGCTCGTCGCGCTGTGGCTGTTTCCGACCGTGGGGCTTTTCGTCTCCTCATTCAGGACATCCGACCAGATCGCCACCAGCGGCTGGTGGAAGTCGATGTTTACCCAGGAGCGGTCGGTGCCGGCCATCCGCATCGAAGGCGTCGAAAAACAGGTTGATGGCAAGTTCGTCATTGAAGGCAGACTGTTTGATGCCGCAAATGTCGATGTCAGCGCCTGGGGCACGTCATCGCGTGAACCGACAGCCTACAGTCCCGGCGACGTGGCCGACCTTGGCGACGGCGTCACCCTGACGGTCGCCGCAGATGGAAGCTACATGCTGTCCGGCCCGCAAAGTTTTGGCGACGGACGCCTGCCCCGGATATTCTCCACCGCAGCGACACCGCCGGAATTCACCCTCGACAATTATCGAAACGTGCTTCTTGACCCGAACAATCGCGAGGGCATGACAAAAGCCTTCTTCAATACGCTGACGGTGACAATTCCGGCCACGATCATCCCGATCCTGATCGCCGCTTTCGCAGCCTATGCCCTGGCATGGATGCGTTTTCCGGGCCGCGCCTTGCTGATTGCCGCCGTGGTCGGCCTTCTGGTCGTGCCGCTGCAACTGGCGCTCATTCCATTGCTGACGCTTCACAATCAGATCGGCATCGGCAAGGGCTATCTTGGCGTCTGGTTGGCCCATACCGGCTTCGGACTTCCGCTGGCGATCTATCTCCTGCGCAATTACATGGTCGGCCTGCCGCGCGACATTATCGAAAACGCCCGTGTCGACGGCGCCACGGATTTCCAGATCTTCGTCAAGATCATCTTGCCGCTATCGTTTCCGGCGCTGGCCTCCTTCGCCATTTTCCAGTTCCTGTGGACCTGGAACGACCTTCTGGTGGCGCTGGTGTTCCTGATCGACGCGACAGGCGAGACAACCGTGATGACCAAGCAGATCGTCGAGCTGTTGGGTACGCGCGGCGGCAACTGGGAAATCCTGGCGACGTCCGCCTTCGTGTCCATCGCAGTGCCGCTGGCCGTCTTCTTTGCCATGCAGCGCTATCTTGTCCGCGGCTTGCTTGCCGGTTCAGTCAAGTGAGGTTGCCAACGATGAAAATGACCCATCAAGACCGGCGGGGCCATCCATGACGTCGCATAACGTGATGGCGGCAGATAGTGATTGGTGGCGCGGCGCAGTCATTTACCAGATCTATCCCCGCTCCTTCCAGGATTCCAATGGCGACGGGATCGGCGACCTCAGGGGCATAACCGCACGGCTTGGATATGTTGCCAGCCTGGGCGTGGATGCGATCTGGATATCGCCGTTCTTCACCTCGCCGATGAAGGATTTCGGCTACGACGTTTCCAACTATCGCGACGTCGACCCGATCTTTGGCACCCTGGCGGATTTTGACGCTTTGGTGGCAGAATCCCACCGACTCGGCGTCAGGGTGATGATTGATCTGGTCATGTCGCATACCGCCGATAACCATCCGTGGTTCGAGGAAAGCCGGAAGAACCGCACCAATCCCAAGGCGGACTGGTATGTCTGGGCCGATCCGAAACCGGACGGCACCCCGCCCAACAACTGGCTGTCGATTTTCGGCGGTTCCGCCTGGGCATGGGATTCGCGGCGGCTGCAATATTACCAGCACAATTTCCTGGTCTCACAGCCGGACCTGAACTTCCACAATCCGGAAGTCCAGGATGCGCTTCTGGACATGGTGCGTTTCTGGCTGGAGCGCGGCGTGGATGGCTTCCGGCTGGATACGATCAATTTCTATTTCTGCGACAAGCAATTGCGCGACAATCCGGCGCTGCCGGCCGATCGCCGCAATGCCTCCATCGCGCCTTCGGTCAATCCCTATAATCATCAGGAGCATCTTTACGACAAGAACCGTCCGGAAAACCTGGAATTTCTCAAGCGCTTCCGTTCGCTGCTGGATGAATATCCGGACAAGGCCGCAGTCGGTGAAGTCGGCGATGCGCAGCGCGGTCTGGAAATCGTCGGGCAATATACCTCCGGCAACGACAAGATGCATATGTGCTACGCGTTCGAATTCCTGGCGCCGGAACCTCTGACGCCGGAACGGGTCGAGACTGTGGAGAAGGCCTTTGAAAGCGCTGCACCGGAAGGCTGGGCTTGCTGGGCGTTTTCAAACCATGATGTGATGCGCCACCTCAGCCGCTGGGGTGCAGATATCGCCGACAGCAACGGATTTGCCAAGATGTTGGCCGGCGTTTTGCTGTCGCTGCGCGGTTCCGTCTGCCTGTATGAAGGCGAGGAATTGGGCCTTCAAGAAGCCGATCTGGAATTTGAAGATCTCCAGGATCCCTACGGCATCCAGTTCTGGCCAGAATTCAAGGGGCGCGACGGCTGCCGCACGCCGATGGTCTGGCAGCATGACGCCGGCAATGGCGGATTTTCGAATGCCAAACCCTGGCTGCCTGTCGGACCCGCACATCTCGCCAGGGCCGTGGATCTGCAAGACAAGCAGCCGCAGTCGGTGCTTGCCGGCTACCGCGCCTTGATCGCTTTTCGCAAGGAACTTCCGGCGTTGCAAAAGGGCGATATCGAATTCCAGCCGATTGAGGCCGGCACATTGTGCTTTGTGCGCTCCTACGGCAACGAACAAATTCTTTGTCTTTTCAATCTGTCGGAAAAATCCGCCAGCCGGACCTTGCCGACAGGCAATTGGCAAAAATTGACCGGCCATGGATTTGAAAGCGGCTTGGAAAATAATCTGGTGACTTTACCGGCTTGGGGCGGGTTTTTTGCCCGCCTCGCCTGAAGCTATCTGCACCTCGGGGAGGATGAAATGTCTGGCGTGATCTTGAAGAATATTGTGAAATCCTACGGCGCGGTCCAAGTGATCAAAGGCGTCGACCTGGACATTGCGGGAGGCGAATTTGTGGTTTTCGTCGGGCCGTCCGGTTGCGGTAAATCGACGTTGCTGCGGTTGATCGCCGGCCTGGAGGAAATAACGGCCGGT
Source organism: Rhizobiaceae bacterium (assembly GCA_041742335.1). Lineage (GTDB taxonomy): Bacteria > Pseudomonadota > Alphaproteobacteria > Rhizobiales > Rhizobiaceae > Rhizobium_E. Next base: position 24,581 of record JBGSIT010000033.1, on the reverse strand, counting down.
GAAATGTTTATCGATGGCCAACTGGTCAACGACACCCCGCCTTCCAAGCGGGGCATCGCCATGGTGTTTCAATCCTACGCGCTTTATCCGCACATGACGGTTTACGACAACATGGCTTTCGGCATGCGGATCGCCAAGGAATCCAAGGAGGAGATCGACCGGAGGGTGCGGGAGGCGGCCGACATCCTGCAATTGGGGGTCTATCTGGATCGCCTGCCCAAGCAATTGTCCGGCGGCCAGCGTCAGCGCGTCGCAATCGGGCGCGCCATCGTCCGCGATCCGAAAGTGTTTCTTTTCGACGAACCGCTTTCAAATCTTGACGCCGCCCTTCGCGTGGCAACCCGCATTGAAATCGCCAAGCTGCATGAATCCATGCCCGAAGCCACAATGATCTATGTGACACATGACCAGACCGAAGCCATGACCCTGGCTGACCGGATCGTCGTGCTGTCGGCGGGCAAGATCGAGCAGGTCGGCTCGCCGCTGGAACTTTACGAAAAGCCGCAGTCGCTGTTTGTCGCCGGTTTCATCGGGTCACCGAAGATGAACCTTCTTGACGGCAAACATGCCGAGCCTTTCAAGGCCACCACCATCGGTGTCCGTCCGGAACATTTGAAGGTGACGACCGGGGAAGGCCAGTGGAAGGGCACGGTCATTCATACCGAGCGACTTGGCGCGGATTCCTTCATCTATATTGATATCGGCAACGATGAGCCGCTGACGATCCGGGAAAACGGCACCACGACCTACAAGGTCGGAGACACTGTGGCTGCGATAGCAGAAGAAGGCCGCATGCACCGTTTCGACAAGGACGGCAAACCCATGGCCAATTGAGCCGCCTTGAAAAGCACGATGCCGCATTGCAGCGGCAACGAGCCTCTGGGTCAGGAGAGAATGAACGAGCGCATCGATACCGAACCCATGGTAATTCCCTCGTTGAAAAACGAAAGCGTGTCATCCTTGTCGGCCATGCCCATCGGAAAAATGACCGGCAGAAAATGCTCCGGTGTCGGATGGGCGAGATCGTAGAGTTTGCCGAGCGAAGCCACGTTCTTCAATGCGCCGTCGTCGCGGTCCTCTATCGCTTTCGCCATCAACCCGTCAAATTCCACCGACCAGTCGTAGGCCTTGCCGTCAAACGACAGCGCCCGCAAATTGTGGACGATATTGCCGCTGCCGATGACGAGAACGCCTCTTTCCCTGAGCGGCTTGAGTTCGCGCGCAAGATCGAAATGGCCGCCAAGCGTCTTGGAAAGGTCGAGGGACAATTGGTAGACCGGAATGTCGGCCTTGGGGAACATTTGCAGCAGAACCGACCATGCGCCATGGTCAAGGCCCCAGGTTTCGTCGGCGCCAATATGACTGGAAGCAATCAGGTCGATCGTTGCCCGCGCATATTCCGGTGAACCGGGCGCGGCATAGTTTTGCGCAAACAGTTGATCCGGAAAGCCGTAGAAATCGTGGATCGTGCGTGGTTGTTGGCCGATATGCACCAATGTCGTGCCGCGGGTCATCCAATGGGCCGAGATCACGAGGATGGCCTTTGGCACTGGCAGTTCCTCGCCGATTTTCCGCCAATTGCGGCTGAACTCGTTATCCTCGATCGCATTCATCGGACTGCCATGACCGACAAACAGCGCCGGCATGCGCGGCGTGGCGGGAAGATTGGCGAAAGCATTGTTCAACGAAGTCATATCTGAACCTTTCCAGGCGCGCACATAAACGCCACGCCAACTTGCCATTATAGATATGCCTGATGATGGCTGCTGAACAGATCCGCTTTGCACGACGAATTGTTCACCATTTGCAAACGCATCCGCCCATATCGGTCACAAAAAAGGGCCCGACATCCGGACCCTTCTTCGCAAACCTGAAAAGACTGTTCGCCTATTCGATGCCGCCGAGGCACAGATACTTCAATTCGGTATAATCATCGATACCGTATTTGGAGCCTTCGCGTCCGGTGCCGGATTGCTTGATGCCGCCGAAGGGTGCGACTTCGGTGGAAATCAGACCGGTATTGATGCCGACCATGCCATATTCCAGTGCCTCCGCGACCCGGAAAACCTTGGCGATATCGCGGGAATAGAAATAGGAGGCGAGGCCGAATTCGGTGTTGTTGGCCATCTCGATGACCTGTTCTTCGGTTTCAAACTCGAAGAGCGGCGCCACGGGTCCGAAGGTTTCCTCGCGTGCGACCTTCATGTCCGTCGTCACACCTGTCAGGATCGTCGGCTGGAAAAACAAGCCGCCGCGATTTGTCGAATTCCCGCCGACAGCAATGGTCGCGCCCTTGGAAACGGCATCGGCGATGTGATCTTCAACCTTTGCAAGCGCATTCTTGTCGATGAGCGGACCGGTATTGACGCCCTCCTCAAATCCGTCGCCGACCTTCATGGCGCCCACCCGTTTGGCAAGTTTCGCCGCGAAGGCATCATAGACGCCTGCCTGCACATAAAGCCGGTTGGCGCAAACGCAGGTCTGGCCGGCATTGCGATATTTGGAAATCATCGCCCCTTCGACCGCCGCATCAAGATCGGCGTCGTCAAAGACGATGAAGGGTGCATTGCCGCCCAGTTCCAGGCCCAGCTTCATGATCTGGTCGGACGCCTGGCGCATCAGGATGCGACCGACTTCGGTCGAACCGGTAAATGTCAGCTTGCGGACCTTTGCGTTCTCGCAGAATTCCTTACCGATGGATGGCGAATCCCTTGAGACGATGACGTTGAACACGCCGGCAGGCAGGCCCGCACGTTCGGCAAGCACGGCTAGCGCCAGCGCCGACAAGGGTGTTTCGGCAGCGGGCTTGGAAATCATTGCGCAACCCACGGCAATGGCCGGCGCCATCTTGCGTGCAAGCATTGCGTTGGGGAAGTTCCACGGCGTCACCGCAGCCACGACGCCGACCGGCTGCTTGATGACAATGATCCGCTTGTCCGGCTGGTGGCCGGGAATCGTGTCGCCATAGACGCGCTTGGCTTCTTCGCCGAACCATTCGACATAAGAAGCGCCATAGAGAATTTCACCGCGGGCCTCGGGAAAGGGCTTGCCCATTTCCATGGTCAGGATGGTGGCGAGATCGTCGGCATTGGCGACCATCAGGTCAAACATCTTGCGCAGGACAGCAGCGCGTTCCTTGCCGGTTTTCTTGGCCCAGGCCTTCTGCGCAATATAGGCGGCGTCAATGGCGCGCGCAGTCTCGGCCCGGTTCATGTTCGGCAATACTGCAATGACTTCGCCAGTGGAAGGATTGCTGACTTCAAATGTCTTGCCGCTGTCGCTGTCTGCGACCCACTTTCCATCGATAAAGGCCTTGTCCGCCGCCAGCGTGGGATCTTTCAACTTGTCGAGTAGAACTTTCGAAATCGTCATTTCGCAGCTTCCTTTGCGCATTCACGGATCGAGGCTTCAATAATATCCAGCGCCTCATTGAAGACGTCATCGGTAATGGTGATCGGCGACAGGAAACGGATGACATTGCCATAAACGCCGCAGGTCAGCAGGATCAGGCCCTTTTCCTGGGCCTTGTGGCGAACCGCATTGGTAAATTCGGCATTTGGCTTGTGGGTGCCGGGAATATTGAATTCCACGGCATTCATGAAGCCGGGGCCGCGAATATCGGCGATCTGCGGCACATCGTGACGCAGCGACTGCAGGCGCTGCTTGAGGCGGTTGCCGAGCATTTCGGCGCGCTCGCAGAGTTCTTCGTCGTTGATGACGTCGAGCACGGCATTGGCTGCGGCAATGCCGATCGGATTGCCGCCATAGGTGCCGCCAAGACCGCCAGGGCCCGGCGCATCCATGATTTCCGCCCTGCCGGTCACGGCTGCAAGCGGGAAGCCGCCGGCAAGGCCCTTGGCCATGGTGGTGATGTCGGCAACGACATTGTAATGCTCCATCGCAAACAAGCGGCCGGTCCGGGCAAACCCGGTCTGGACTTCGTCGGCGATCAAGAGAATTCCGTGCTGGTCGGCAATTTCGCGCAGCTTGGTCATGAAAGCGCGCGGCACTTCATAAAAGCCGCCTTCTCCCTGGACCGGCTCAACGATGAAAGCCGCCACCCGGCCGGGATCGACATCGGCCTTGAACAATTTGTCGAGCACTTCCAGCGAATCCTCGACCGTTGTGCCGTGCAATTCCACCGGAAAGGGAATGTGAAAGACATCCGGCATCATTGCGCCAAAGCCGACCTTGTAGGGAACAACCTTGCCGGTCAGCGTCATGCCCATGAAGGTACGGCCATGGAAAGCGCCGCTAAAGGCGATGATCGCCGGGCGGTTGGTGGCAGCACGCGCAATCTTGATGGCGTTTTCCACCGCTTCCGCGCCTGTGGTCACGAATATGGTCTTCTTCTTGAAATTGCCGGGCACGGCGGCATTCAGCCGTTCGGCCAGCCTTACATAATTTTCATAGGGCACAACCTGATGGCAGGTATGGGTGAAATGGTCGATTTGGTTCTTGACCGCTTCAATGACTGCGGGATGGCGGTGACCGGTATTGACCACCGCGATGCCGGCGCCGAAATCGATGTAGCGGTTGCCCTCGACATCCCAGATTTCCGCGTTTTCCGCCCGGTGGGCGTAGATTTGCGTCATCATACCGACGCCGCGTGAGATAGCCTCGTTTTTACGGGCCGAAATTTCAGAATTCAACATGTGACACCTTCCCGGCCGCAGCCAAAAACGAGGGGCTTTGTCTCAGTTTACAACGGTCGTGGCGGCTGAGCAAAAGATAAAACATTTTTTGCATTTTTTCTGCAACTATGCAATATGAATTCTGCAATTGCAGGACGACTTCAACGTATCTGCGGCCGTAACATGCGGCTTGGCATTGATCCGTCAGGAGGCAGCATGGACCAGGCGATATCCTACAAGATTGCCGAGGCCGCCAGAATGGCCGGCGTCTCGCCATCGACGCTTCGCCTTTGGGAAACCCAAGGCCTGGTCGAGCCGCACCGCACCCAGACCGGTCAGCGGGTTTTTGACCAGGCGCAGATCGAGCGGCTGAAAAAAATCAGCTGGCTGCGCAGTGAGCGCGGGCTGAATCCGGCCGCCATCCGGGAAACTCTGGACAGCGCCCAAAGTGACGATCAATCAGGGCAAGAGCCCCTGCCCGCCCAGAGCAGTGACGGAAAGCCTGCGCGCGATGTCGGCCGCAAACTGCGCCATCTTCGCCGTACCACTGGACGCACGCTGGAAAATGTGGCCCGCGATCTTGGCATTGCGGTTTCAACCCTTTCAACGCTTGAGCGCACATCGCAGGGCGTATCATTGAAGGTGCTTCACGATGTCGCCCGCTATTACGGCACGACCGTGTCAGCCTTGACCGGCGAGAGAAAGGGCAAGGAGCGCCAATCGCTGGTCAGGGCCGGACAATGGACGACCTGGCCGAAAACCACCACCGGCGTTACCGTGCAAAATCTGGCGCGCGGCCGCCACCAGATGGATTGCCATCGTTTCGTGCTGGCCCATGGCGCCTCCAGCGAAGGCGCCTATGAGCATGAAGGTGAGGAATTCATGCATGTGCTCGCCGGCAGGCTGGAAATCATTCTCGATTTCGACCAGTTTTTCGAACTTGGCGCCGGCGACTCCTTCTATTTTGAAAGCAAGCGCCATCACTCATGGCGCAATATTCATGAAGGCGAGACCATCCTCATCTGGGTCAATACCCCGCCGACCTTCTGATCTCGGCCACACAATCGATGGCCTCTTCCACCGAAGTCACTGTATCAGACGTCCCGACAGCCGGCTTGCCGATCATGATTACCGGCAGGCCAAGGGTGCGGGCTGCGCCAATCTTTGCGACAGTTGCATCGCCGCCCGAATTCTTGGTCACCATGATATCTATCGCCTGTCCCCGCATAAGCGCTATCTCGTCTTCCTCCAAAAACGGCCCGCGCGCCAATATCTGTTCGGCATGCGGAAAACGCTCAAGCACGTCAACCGGCTCAATGCTGCGCACCAGATAGAAATGCTGCGGGGCTGCAAGATAGGCCGGCACCTGCTGGCGGCCTATCGCCAGGAAAACCCGCCGCGGCTCCGCCCCCAGCGCGGCAATCGCCTGTGCGTCGGATACGACATCGATCCACAGATCCCCCGGAATGCGCGCCCAGCGCGGCCGTTCGATACGCAGCAGCGGGATTGCCGCACGGTTCGCTGCCTGGCTCGCATTTCTTGAAATCGCCTCGGCAAAGGGATGGGTCGCATCGATCAGAAGGTTGATATTGTTGGTTTTCAGATAGTGAAAAAGTCCGTCGACGCCGCCAAAACCGCCGGTAATCACATCCGCATCCTGCTCGACAGGGTCATTGGTGCGTCCGGCCAGCGAAACGACAACGGAAAGGTTGTCGTCGCGTGACAATCGGCCGGCAAGTTCGCGGCCTTCAGCCGTACCGCCGAGGATCAGGATCTTCATCGGGAAACCCGTGCATCACAGACCATTGCGTTCAAGCAACTCCAAAAACAGCGCAGAATGGTCAAGGTCGCCGCCATCCATCTTCTTGACCAGATGATCAAAACGGTCGCGTTGCATTTCGGCCAAAGGCAGGGACAACCCGAGATGGCCTGCCTCCTCGGCCAGGTTGACCAGATCCTTCAACTGGAAGGCCGAGCGGCCGCCGGGCACGAAATTACCCTCCACCATGCGTTGGCCGTGCTGCTGCAAGATGATGGAATCGGCAAAGCCGCCCTTCAGCGCCTCGCGCAATTTGTCCGGATCCGCGCCGCCCTGACGCATCAGCAACATGGCTTCCGCCACCACGCCGATCGTTACCGCCACAATGCCCTGGTTTGCCAGCTTGGCCAGTTGGCCGCAGCCTGCAGGCCCGACGAGAACCGGCCGACCCATGGCCGCCAGCACCGGGCGCACCTTTTCAAAAACGTCCTTGTCACCGCCTGCCATGATGGCAAGGCTGGCTTGTTCAGCGCCCTTCGTGCCGCCGCTGACCGGCGCATCGAGATGAGCGATCCCGAGTGCTGCGAGCTTTTCACCATGCAGACGCGCTTCGCCAGGCTTGATGGAACTCATGTCGATGACAGTTGCGCCCTTGGCGATGTCAGCGGCAAGATTGGCCTGAAACAGGATGGCGTTTACCGCAGGCCCGTCATTGACCATGGTGATGACGACATCGGCGCTATTCACTGCCGCTGCGGCGCTATCGGCTATCTTTGCCCCATCGGCCAGCAAGGGTTCGGCCTTTTGCCGGGTCCTGTTCCAGGCTGTGACGTCGAAACCGGCTTTCAGCAGGTTGCGGGCCATGTGAATGCCCATCAGGCCGGTTCCGATAAAGGCTATTTTCATTGTGCGGTTCCGATTCTGTTTTACTTTTGGGATGCTATTGGAGGTGAAACATCTTGGTCAATGGTACCTGTACCGGCGCATTGTCCGGCTGCACCATCATGATGTCGGCCATGTAATCCCACCAGCGCCGCACCACCGGATGGGTTGGAAGGTCATCCATGTGATGGCCGTCGGCCCGCTTGAGCACCGCAAACAGGTGATTGGTTTCCTCATCCAGCCAGATGGAATAATCCGATACGCCGCAAGCGCCGAGCAGCGCTGCAAGCTCGGGCCAGATTTCATCATGACGGCGCTTGTATTCTTCGGCCATGCCGGGATTGAGAACCATTCGAAAAGCAATTGAATCCATCGTCAATCCCGCAAACCAGCAACCCTTACTGTATCGATGAAGATTAACAGCATCCCCCTTGCGGGCGAAAGCAATAAATCAGGCCGCCGCCCGTCATTTCGGTTTGGTCAGGGTGCGCGAGACCGCATCATGCCATCCTTCAATCGCCCGCTGCCGGCTGTTTTCATCCATGGCCGGCACGAATTGGCGATCCAGCGCCCAATTGGCGGCAAAGCCGTTTTGATCAGGCCAGACGCCGGCCCGCGAACCGGCCAGCCAGGCGACACCCAGAGCAGTGGTTTCCAATATTTTCGGACGGTCAACCGGCGCGCCCAAAATATCGGCAAGGCGCTGCATGGTCCAATCGGACGCCACCATGCCGCCATCCACCCGCAACACGGTTTCAGCCTTTGCGCCGCGCCAGTCCTTTTTCATTGCCTCCAGCAGATCGAGAGTCTGGAAGGCCACACTCTCAAGCGTTGCCCTTGCAATTTCGGCAGGACCGGTATTTCGGGTCAGTCCAAAAATCGCGCCACGCGCATCCGCATCCCAATGCGGTGCGCCAAGGCCGGTAAAGGCGGGAACCAGATAGACCTGCTGGTTGGGATCGGCACTATCCGCCAAGGCGCCCGATTGCGCCGCTTGCGAAATGATGCCCAGCCCGTCACGCAGCCATTGCACCGCCGCCCCGGCTATGAAGATCGAGCCTTCCAGCGCATAGGTCGTTACGCCATCAAGGCGATAGGCGATGGTGGTCAGCAGGCGGTTATGAGAGGCGACCTGGTCGGCGCCGGTATTCAGCAACGCAAAACAGCCCGTTCCGTAGGTTGATTTCATCATGCCCGGTTCAAAGCAGGCATTGCCGATAACCGCTGCATGCTGGTCGCCTGCCACCCCGAGGATGGGAATGGCGGCGCCGAGAATCGCCGGATCACTCACGCCGAAATCGGCGGCGCAATCCATGACCTCCGGCAGCAGCACCGCCGGAATATTCAGGGCTTGCAGCAGTTCATCATCCCAGCAATTTTCAGCGATATTATAGATCAGCGTGCGCGCCGCATTGGTGGCGTCGGTGACATGTCTTGCACCGCCCGTCAGCTTGTAGATAAGCCAGCTGTCGATTGTGCCGAAGCACAGTTCGCCGGCCTCGGCGCGTGCGCGCAGACCATCGACATTATCCAATAGCCAGGCCAGTTTTGTGCCGGAGAAATAGGGGTCGAGCAGCAGGCCGGTCTTGGCGGTGAAAACAGGCTCAAGCCCTTTCGCTTTCAACGCGTCGCAAAAGCGCGCAGTGCGCCGGTCCTGCCAGACAATCGCCCGATGCACCGGCTCGCCGGTTTTCCGGTCCCACAGCACCACGGTTTCGCGCTGGTTGGTAATCCCGATGGCTGCAATTTGAGAGGCCGCAATTCCGGCCTTGTCTATGGCGGCGCGCGCCGTATCGACGACCGATGTCCAGATTTCGACGGCGTCATGCTCGACCCAGCCCGAATCAGGGAAATGCTGTGTGAATTCCTGCTGGCCGACGCCGGCGATCTGCATGTCGCCATCAAAGACGATGGACCGCGTTGACGTGGTTCCCTGATCAATGGCCAGTATGTGCCCGCTCATGATTGCCCTCCCTTGCGCCGAATCCAGCGCCCGAACGATTCGCCGGTCCTACGCTCTTGCCTCGCAGGGCCGCCGTTATATGTGAAGCCTCACCATAAAGTAACAAGCGAAATCAATTCGAATGTCAATCGATGACAATTCGAAACCTCGCTTTGTGTCCCGGCATTTGGTCCAGGAACCCGAAGCGCCACTCAGATCAAGTCGGTTTCAATCAGCTGGACGTCGTTATCGTTGCAAATCTTGCGCAGCGCATTCGTCGTACAGCGATCCGTCACAAACGTGTGAACCTGGGAGAGATGGGCGATGCGCACGGGCGCCGTGCGCTCGAATTTGGTGGAATCGGCAACCAGAATGACATGCCTGGCATTGGCGATAATGGCTTGGGCGACCTTGACCTCACGGAAATCGTAATCAAGCAGGGCACCGTCATCATCAATGGCCGATGCGCCGATCACCGCAAAATCCACCTTGAACTGGCGAATGAAATCCACGGCGGCCTCGCCGACAATACCGCCGTCGGCACTGCGGACGACGCCGCCTGCTATGACCACTTCGAATTGGGGAAACAGCCGCATCCGGTTGGCGACATTGATATTGTTGGTGATCAGCATCAGTTTGCCATGGCCCAGCAGCGCCTGGCTGACGGCCTCCGTCGTCGTGCCGATATTGACAAAGAGCGACGCATTGTCGGGAATGAGCTGGGCTGCAGCCTTGCCGATGGCTTCCTTTTCCTGGGCGGCGATCTGGCGGCGCTGCTCATATTGCACATTCTCGGTGCCGGAGGGATAAAGCGCTCCGCCATGAATGCGGGTCAGTTGCCGTTGCTCGCAAAGGTCATTGAGATCCTTGCGGATCGTCTGCGGCGAGACATCGAAGCGCGCGGCCAGATCCTCGACAAGAATGCGCCCCTGGGTGCGGGCTAGATCCAGCATCTCTGTCTGGCGCGGAGAAAGAAACATCAACAACCCCGTTTGATCGGCCTTTCGCTCCGGGATAAAACGAAACACGCCAATACGAAAGCAAAATCAGAATGCACGGCATATTTCAAGGCCGGGGCGACGTCCGGTCCGGTTTCAATGGCGTCATTGCTGCCATTGTCCGTTTCGGCAACAGGCTCTCTGAAGGAATTTGAATTCACCAAATGATCTCAAAACCTTGACCCGGGCACGGTGATGGAGCGCTGCAGATATTGCGCCCTGCCGGATGGACAATCACTCATGATTTTAACAACGAGAAAATTTAAAAAGGCTCCAAAATATTGCAATTTAACGGATATCATGATTTATTTGAATGAACATTCAGCAAATAATGGTGCGTCATGAACGAATTGATCCGTGATATTCAAGTCCCGAACGACTGGGACCGCAGCGGCCTTCCGGGCTGGACCTACCATAGTGAAGCATTGCTGGAACTGGAAAAGCAGCATCTTTTTCGCGAGCATTGGCAGATCGCCTGCCATGTCTCCGATTTGCCGGAAGCCGGCAGCTATCTGACGCTGGACATTGTCGGCGAGCGCGCCTTGATCCTGCGCGATCAGGAAGGCGAAATCCGCGGTTTTCACAATATCTGCCGCCATCGCGGGTCCAGGCTGGTCGCCGATGAAACCGGAACCTGCCGGAATGCGCTTGTCTGCCCGTTTCATGGCTGGGTTTATAATCTCGACGGCACGCTGCGCGGCGCAGCGCAGCCGCGCAGCTTTCCGCCGATGGACAAGAATGAATTCGGGCTCATCAGGCTTGATCTGGAAATCTGGATGGGGCTTGTCTTCATCCGCCTTGCTCCGGGCCCGCAGCCATCCGTTGCCGAATTGATGAAACCCTTTGCCGAGGAAATCGCCTGGTATCAACCCGAGATCATGGTGCAGAGCGGCCCGCTTTACAGCCAGACCTCGCCCGTCAACTGGAAGTCGGTCCGTGATGTCGACAATGAGGGCTACCATGTCGCCATGGCCCATCCGGCATTGCAGGATCTTTACGGGGCCAGCTATCGCGACGAGCCCTTCGTCAATGGCGTCAGCCGTTCCTTCGCCACCTATAATCCGCATGCCGGCCGGCGCTGGAGCGTCCGCAACTACGTCAATATCGCGCCCGAGCCCGACCATCTGCCGGATTACCTGAAGCAGGCCTGGGTCTATTACGGATTGTTTCCCAATGCCGTGCTGGCCTTCACACCGGAATCGATGCAGTTTTACCAGGAATTCCCCCTGACCACCGGCAAGACCGTTCTGCGCGGCGCCATATACCGTTATCCGGAAGAAGACCGCGCCCAGCGCGCCGCACGCTATCTGGCCTACCGCATCGACCGCGACACATTGGCCGAAGACGTGCAGCTGACCATCTGGTCCAACGAATCCATGACATCCAATGCCTTTGCGGGGTTTTACCTTTCAGACCTCGAATATGGCGTAAGGACCCATCACGATCATCTGCGCGCGGTACTGCCCGTCCTCAATCTGGACACGGCGCCGGAGGATGAATTGATGGCCGCCACAAATGCCGAAATGGCGGCAAAGCGTTAATTCCGCATTGTTTTCTCGGTGACAGCAAAAAGCCCCGGCATTGATTTTGCCGGGGCTTTTTGCATTGACTGGTCAATGTGCGATCAAACCGCTCATCCGTTCCACAGGCCGTCACGCACCAACTCGTCCATGGTCATGCGGATGCTCGTGTCGAGAATGTCGGTCATCTGGTCAATCTGGTCGGTGGTGATGATCAGCGGCGGTGACATGACGCACATATTGATCAGCGGCCGCACCAGCAATCCCAGTTCCTGGCAATGCTGGTCGATCCGCTTGCCGACCTCAAGGTCAAGTTTCAGCGGGTTGTTGTCTTCCCGGTCGGCGACGCATTCGACGCAGGCCATCAGCCCCATTCCACGGACTTCGCCGACCAGCGGAATATCCTCAAGGCTCTTCAGCCTTGCCTGGAAATGGGCGGAAATCGACTGGACGTGATCCAGCAAACCGCCTTCAAGAATATCAAGGTTTTTCAAGGCCACCGCACAGCCGACCGGATGGCTGGAATAAGTCAGACCATGGGCGAACATCGCGTCAGAATGGTTGGAGTGGCGCAATTCCTCAAACAGTCGCGAGGCAATCATGACGCCGCCAAGCGGAAAATAGCCCGATGTCACGCCCTTGGCAAAAGTGATCATGTCCGGGTTGATCCCGAACACTTCCTGCGAAGAAAAAACGTGGCCCAGCCTGCCAAAGGCAGTCACCACTTCGTCGGCGATGAAAAGAATGTCATTTTCGGCGCAGATGGCGCGCATGCGCGGCCAATAGCCTTCGGGCGGCACGATCACGCCTCCGGAAGCCATGATCGGTTCGCCGATAAAGGCGCCAATCCTGTCCGCACCGACCTTTTCGACCAGCGCCCGGAATTCATCGACCAGAAAATCCGTAAAGGCGCCGAGACTCATGCCGGTTGGACGCCGCAGCGGATTCGGGCAGGAGAGCTTGAGCACAAGTTCGCTCGCACCATCCATCCAGTCATGGTCACGCGGCCGGCCGTTCAATGACGCCGACAGATAGGTGGAGCCGTGATAGGCGCCTTCGCGCGAGACAATCAGCTTTTTATCGGGCCGGCCTTTGACATTGTTGTAAAATTGCATGAATCGCAACGCGGTCTCAACTGCGGAGGAGCCGCCAGTGGTATAAAAGACATGGTCCAGACCTTGCGGAGCGTGGCCTGCAAGACGCTTGGCCAACAGCGCCGATGGCTGGTTGGTCGTATACCAGGGCGAATTGTAGGATAGTTCCATCGCCTGGCTGTACAGCGTCTCGCTGATTTCCTTGTTGCGATGACCGACATTGACGCACCACATGCCGGCGGGTCCATCGATCAGCCTGCGCCCCTCGCCGTCAACGACATAGATGCCCTCGCCGCTTTCCAGAGCGCCGCGCGCCTCCGCGCCGATAGACCCGGATGTCGGCCAGGGTTGCACGAGGTGGTTTTTCGCCATCTCCTGGGAATCGTTCGGGTCGCTTTCGGTCAATTTCGCCGGGTCCAGCTTGGCAGCCATGAATTTTCTCCGTCGTTCAAGTTGATGTATTTTCACTCAAACATTTGAATATAATTCATAATTTACACTATTCTGAATGTTTGTTCAATCAATATCGCAGAATTAATGCTTGCTTTCAATCCCATTTTGCGCTCAATATTTATATAATTGACCTGTTCGGGAGCTAGGCTATGGCGAAGATTGCGACTGGAAATTCCGCCCGACAACCAGAGATTTCTCAATGACGGTTGACGCCATGGCGGCATCGGTCGCCGATCAGCCCGCCGCTGGCTTCAAGCGCTGGCGCAACAGCGATGAAGCCCGCGGCATGGCGCTGATTTCGCCAACCCTGCTTTATGCTTTCGCGCTTTTGTTTCTGCCGATCATGATCGTGTTTATCTACAGTTTCTGGTCGCAGGATTATTTGACCATCGACCACACCTTCACCTTAAAGAATTACAAGGCCGCCCTTGGCGAACCGATCTACAGGGACCTGCTTTTCCGGTCGATGCGCATTTCCATCATGGTCAGCATCCTTACCGTGGTGATGTCCTATCCCGTGGCCTGGTACATTTCCTTTTACGGCGGACGCTACAAGAGCCTGCTGCTGTTTCTGGTCACCGTGCCCTGCTGGACGAGCTATCTGTTGCGGGTGATGAGCTGGAAGGTCATTCTCGGCTATCAGGGCGTATTGAATGCTGGTCTGCTTTCGACCGGCATTCTCGATGAGCCCTCGACCTCGTTTCTCTACAATACCAACGCCGTGCTGATCACGCTTGTCCACTCCTGGGCGGCTTTCGCCATCCTGCCGATCTTCGTGTCGCTTGAAAAGATCGACCGTTCGCTGATTGAAGCGGCGCGCGATCTGGGCGACAACAAGTTCAGGAGCTTTTTGCGCATCATCCTGCCCCTGTCGCTGCCGGGCGTGATTTCAGCTTTCCTGATCGTGATGATTCCCACCGTGGGCGACTATGTGACGCCCAAGCTGGTGGGCGGCAAGGATGGCGTGATGATCGCCAGCGCCATCGAGGCGCAATTCGGCAAGGCATCCAACTGGCCGCTCGGCGCCGCTTTGTCGGTCAGCACGATGGTGATCATATCCGCCACCGCCGGCATCATCGTTTTTGCGCTCAAATTTCTGGTGAGGCGGGTCAAGTGATGTTGCAAGCAGGCCTGTCAAAATTCCGCTGGCTGCCGGTCTACATGATCGCCTATCTGTTGTTCCTGTATCTGCCGATCCTGCTGTTGCCGGTCTTTTCCTTCAACGATGCAGCCGCAACCACGCTGCCGCTCGCAGGCTTCACCACCAAATGGTACGAAACGCTGATGGGCAATTCGGTGATGCTGAAGGCTGCCCGCAACAGCCTGCTGGTCGGCATTGCCGTTTCGCTGCTGTCGACTTTGCTGGCCATTTGCGCCGCCCGCGCCATTACGCGCTACAAGTTCATCGGCCAGAGACCGGCAACCGGCCTGATCATGGCGCCGCTGTTCCTGCCGGAGATCATCGTCGCCGTTTCGCTGCTGATGATCATTTTGCAGATCGGCCTGCCGCCCTCGCTGTTGGCGGTGGTTCTGGGACAGACGGTCTTTTGTCTTCCCTATGCCATGTCGGTGCTGGTTTCCGGTTTCGAGGGCTTTGACCGGTCGCTGGAGGAAGCCTCGCTTGATCTCGGCGAAACCGCTTTCGGCACGTTTCGCAGGGTTACATTGCCGGTGGTGTCGCCCGCCATCCTGTCCAGCCTGCTGGTTTGCTTCACCATATCGCTCGACGAATTCATCCTCGCCTTCTTCCTGTCGGGAACCGAACCGACGCTGCCGGTCT
The DNA here is from genome assembly GCA_041742335.1 of Rhizobiaceae bacterium. GTDB lineage: Bacteria > Pseudomonadota > Alphaproteobacteria > Rhizobiales > Rhizobiaceae > Rhizobium_E. The sequence continues at coordinate 9,519 of JBGSIT010000033.1, read as the reverse complement.
ATATCTGGGGCCAGTTGCGGTTTGCCGCCAAGCTTCCCGCCGTATTGGCGCTGGGATCGCTGATCATCCTGGCCTCGGTGGTGCTGCTGACGACCGCGGAAATCATCCGGAGACGTGCTGAAAAACGCCTGACTGCGCAAGGAATGATCGTATGATTGAATCCCCGATGATCGCCATCGAAAACGTCAACAAGTATTTCGGCACCTACAAGGCGCTGGACAATGTCTCCATCGACATCAATTCCGGCGAGTTCTTCTCGCTTCTCGGCCCGTCGGGTTGCGGCAAGACGACTCTGCTGCGTTCGATAGCGGGGTTTGAAACGCCCACCAGAGGCGACATCCGCATTGACGGCCAATCTGTCATCCAGCTTGCGCCGAACCAGCGCCCCACCAATATGGTCTTCCAGAACTACGCGATCTTTCCCCATCTCAATGTCGAGGAAAATGTCGCCTACGGGCTGAAGAAACTGTCTTTGGGCAAGGACGAGGAGACCCGCCGGGTCGGGGCGGCTCTTGAACAGGTGCGGCTGGATGATTTCGGCAAGCGCAAGGCACACCAGCTTTCCGGCGGCCAACGCCAGCGCGTGGCGCTCGCCCGCGCTTTGGTGATGAAGCCCAAGGTTTTGCTGCTGGATGAACCCCTGTCGGCGCTCGACAAGAAACTGCGCGAGGAAATGCAGGTCGAATTGCGGCTTTTGCAAAAAGCCGTCGGCATCACCTTCATCCTCGTCACCCACGACCAGTATGAGGCCTTGGCCTTGTCGGACCGGATTGCGGTGATGTTTGGCGGTCGCATTGCCCAGGTGGCAACCCCGAAAGAAATCTACCAGCTTCCGGTGACGCGCAAGGTCGCCGATTTTCTTGGCGGCATGAATTTCCTAAAGGCCAGCATCGTCAGCGAACAGGACGGAATGCTTTCATTGCGGACTGCGCGTTTCGGTGAACTGCAACTGGCCCGGCCCCCGGGCTATCGACCCATCAATTCCGAAGCGACGATCGGCATCCGGCCGGAACGGCTGAGGCTGCTTTGGGACGATGACAGGGACGAGCACGAATTGGTCGGCCGCGTTGAAAACAGGGCCTATTTCGGCGAAGTCACCCATCTCACGGTCCGTGTCGACGGGCTGGAAGATCCGCTGTCGATGATCGAGACCAACACTTATGGCGCCGACGACCTGCCACTGGGCGCGGAGATCCGGCTGGCCTATGATCCGGAAGGCATGGTGGTTCTGGGTGAAGATCCGCCGGAAAGCCGCTTCGGCAATTCATGACCGGTTGCGGCTGAACCAATAGAAAATGCCCGGTAAAACCGGGCATTTTCAATGGGAATTGATGGTGTCGAGTTCGCCAACCGCTCAGTAGCCGGCCTTGATCTTCTCGAATTCGGCAATCATCTTCTGGCGCATCTCCGAAGGCATCGGCGCCTGGAACAAGGTATCCTTGACGAATGACGTCACATCGCTCAGGCCCTTTTCCTGCATCAAAGCCGGATCGACTGCGGCCATGCCCTTGGCATTGCCATGGCCGTAGCCCCAGGAATCCACAATGTAATTGGACACTGACGGATCGCTGACGGCATTGAGGAAGTCATAGACCTTGGCTTCATCGCCATCGCCGCCCTTGAGCCTGACATAGCCGCAAACCCATGTGGAATGACCTTCCTTCATGTCTCCCTTCTGGGCCACGGCCAAGCCGTCTGCGGCCAGCGTGGTGGCGGTTTCGTTCCAGGCCCAGGCATAATCGACTTCGCCGCTGGCCATGGCCTGGCTGAGATCGGTATTGTCCGTCCAGTAGAGCCGGACATTCTTGTGCACTTTTCGCAGGAATGCCGAAGCCTCCTCAAATTGCGCGTCCGTCATGGTCGTCCAGTCCTTCAGGCCGATGGCGAGACTGGCAAGCGCATAGGCGTCATCGACATTGTCGCCGATCGAGATCCTGTTCTTGTATTGCGGATCGGCAAAAGCCTGCAGCGAGGCGATCTCTTCCGGCTTGATCTTGTCGGTCCGGTAGACAACCAGTGTATTGCCCCATTCAAACGGCAAGAACCATGCTGTGCCGTCCGATGAGGTCATCAGGTCCTTCATGCCCATGATGCCGGGCAATGTGTCATTCCAGTTTGCAAGCTTGGTGGTGTCCAATGGCAGGATCACCCCGGCCTCGCGCCACTTCACCACGCTCTGCGAGCAGGGATGGCTGACATCGGCCTTGAAACCCGAACGCAATTTCTGGAAAGCTTCTTCCTCATCGCCGAAAAATGAAAATTCCGGCTCTGCCTTGTACTTTTCGGTGTAACGCTCATGAAAAGCAGGGTCTTCATAACCTGACCAGTCAAACACCGTCAGGCCGCCTTCGGCATGTGCTCCGCCTGCCAATGCCAAGCTCATGGCTGTCAAGGCAATTGCCCCGCTCAATCCCTTGATCCGGTTTTTCATTGTCATTCCATTTCCTCTCGCTTTTTTGGTTCCACTCATTTTTCTGTTCCCTTTTTGATGATCACCCCGCCCGGCAGGAAGTGCGCAGGAAACAGAGAAACCAGAAACGGGCTCACGGTTTCCAGCGCCGACTGCCGGGTAATTCCGTCGCTCAGCATCAGACGCCACCACAGGCCCTCCAGCATGGTGCAAAGACCCATGGCCACTGCCTCGGCGTCAAACTGGTAGCCGGCCTCATCCTTCAATTGCTGGCAGAGCACGACATAAGTATGCTGGTATTTGGCGTCTCGCGCACCGCAGATCGATTGGTATGTGGGCCGGGATTTCGCCTCGCCCCAAAAGGCGCACCATGCCGCCAGCTTGCGCTTGGTGCAGACCTTGCGCTCAAAATCAGCGGCGATGACGGCCCAAAGACGTGCGGCCGGATTGTCGTCGGCCTTTTCCAGCGCCGTACTCCAATGCGCGGCATATTCATCCGCCATATATTGCAGCGTGGCGACGAGCAGGTTTTCCTTGCTTTCAAAATGGAAATTGACGATGCCGCGCGACAAGCCCGCCCCATCGGCGACATTGGCAAGCGTCGTGTCGGAATAACCGCGCTTTGCCAGGGAATCGATCGTCGCTTCGATCAATTGCTGACGCCTTGTTTCCTTGGAAGCCTTGCGACCACGCTTCTCAACATCCATAAACGGAATAACAGCCATTGGCTCTGCAAATCCTTCTTGCCGGGGTTGGAAACCGCAAACCGCCTGCGCAAATCGAGGGGTCACGGCTTTGCGCCCCGCAAATGAGTGGGGCAATGCTCCCCGGTATCTAACACCTTTTGCATGGCCGCCCAAGTCGCAATGTTCTTGTCCACAAATGCGCGGCCAACCAAATCTATAGCCTTTTCATAGAGTTCGCCCTGAAGAGCCGCGCGTTCGCGGGCAGCCTCCTGGCGATACCATTGATTTCGGCTGGTGGTGCGGACATCGGTGAAGCCGGCTTTTTCCATGGCCTTGGCATAGCGCCCGGCCGAAGCCATACCGAAGGAAAGTCCTTCCGCCTGCAAATAGTCTTTCATCGCCGCGCTCGGCTCGCCATCATGGCCGATCAGCCAGTCCGAGGCCGCAATCACGCCTCCCGGCGCCAGCACGCGGAAGATGTCGGCAAACAGGCTTTCCTTGTCGGCGACATGGACCATGGCGTCCTTTGAAAAAACCACGTCGAAACTGGCGTCAGCGAATGGCAATGGTCCGGGATCGCCGCGAACAAACCCGATATGGGCGGCAACTTCAACCGGCAATTCTGCAGCCTTCGCCTTTGCCCTGTCGATTGCGGGCTGTTCGACATCAAACCCGGTGATGAAAGCGGGCCCATATTTCTCGGCAATGTATATGGTGACGCCACCGGAGCCGCAACCAAGGTCAAGCACGCGCTTGCCGGCAACCTCCACGCCGTCGAGAACCAGATCGACTTCCGCCGATCCGCCAGGCGACAAAAACCCATCTCCCCAGACCAGTTCGAGAAAGCGCATATGCACTTCATCATATTCCGGTTCGTGGTGATCTGCATCCGTCATCCGGCGTCCTCTTGCTGAGCCCAGATCCATCGGGCTGCTTTTAAAAAATCCTAACGCAGAATCAGATAATTGCAAGACTCTTGCTGAATATTCATTCAGTATGCGTAGACAAGCCACTGCTTTTCATGCAATTTTCGACAGAATAAAATGAAAGACGGCAGCCAATTTTGACAACTTTACAGGACAAGCGGACCTGCAAACCGTCAATTTGGGGCTTCGGGGGATGCAATGAAGACATATGATGCCGTCATCGTCGGCGGCGGCCACAATGGCCTGGTGACAGCCTGCTATCTGCAGAAAGCGGGCCTGGCGGTCGCGGTTGTCGAAAAGAACGATTGGGTCGGAGGAGCCGCCACCAGCCGCGACCTTGGCTCCGGCGTGGCCTATTCCAACTGCTCCTATGTCTGCAGCCTGTTTCGACCGGAAATCATGCGCGATCTCGAACTGCCCAAACACGGCCTGCAGGTCATTTCCTATGAAGGCGGCGCAGTCTTTACCAGCGACGGCGATTATCTCGCCAGCTACCGCGATCATGAATCCCACCGTCGTGAATTTGCCCGCTTTTCCGCCCGCGATGCCGAAACCTATGAGCGCTATGCCCGCGATGTGACGCGCCAATGCCGCTTCATCCAGCCACTGCTGATGCGCACCGCGCCCGATCCCTTTTCCTTCAAGCCGCGCGACCTGTCGGAACTGATGTATCTGGCCAAGAAATTCGGCGCCTTCAGCCCGGATGAAATCGCCCAGACCTTGCGATTCTGGACCATGTCGATTTCAGATTTCCTTGATGAATATTTCGAAACCGATGTGATCAAGGCCTATCTGGCCCTGTCGGGCATCATCGGAACGGCGCTGGGCCCGATGTCGCCGGGGACGGCCTATGTGCTGCTTCACCATTATATGGGAGAAGTCGACGGATCGGTCGGCGCATGGGGCTATGCGCGCGGCGGCATGGGGGCTGTCACGCAATCGCTCGCATCGTCCTTCCTTGCGGCCGGCGGCACCATCCTGACCGGTTCGGAAGTGGCCAATATCATGATCCGCAATGGCAGGGCGACCGGCGTTGCACTGGCGTCCGGCGATGAAATCAACGGCAGGCTGGTGATCTCCAACGCCGACGTCAAGCGAACCTTCCTCACGCTGGTGGACGAGAAGGACTTGCCGGAGCGCTTTGTCCATCGGGTCAAGAATTTCAAGATCCGCGGTTCGTCAGGCAAACTCAATATCGCGCTCGACAGCCTGCCGGAATTCCCCGCCCTTCCAAAAGGTTCAACGGCCATCAAGGGCGATCTGCATTTCACCGACAGTGTCGAACGCATTGAGCGCGGCTATGACGACTGGAAGGCCGGCCGCTGGTCCGCCGATCCATTCATTGACGCCATGATCCCGACAACCCTTGATCCCACCATGGCCCCGCCCGGCAAGCATTTCATGAGTTGCTTCGTGCAATATTGCCCTCCCAAAGTCGAGGGTCGCGACTGGACCGATGCCGACCGGGACGCTTTCGCCGAAACCGTCGTCAGCCAGATTGCCGATTATTCGCCCGGCTTTCGCGATCGCATCCTGCATATGGAAGTGCGCACGCCGCGCGAACTGGAAGCCGAAGTCGGCCTGACCGAAGGCAATATCTTTCAGGGCGAACTGACGTTTGACCAACTGCTCTTCAACCGCCCGGTGCCCGGCTATGCGCAATATCGCAGTCCGGTGGACGGGCTTTACATGTGCGGTTCTTCCACCCATCCCGGCGGCGGCGTCATGGGTGCGCCCGGATACAATGCCGCAGCCGAAATCCTGCGCGATCTCAAAAAGCCCCGCAATCATATGAGCCCGGCCCATGACGTCCTTTGACACAATCATCATCGGCGGCGGCCACAACGGCCTTGTCGCGGCAGGCTTCCTGGCAAAAGGCGGCCATAGGGTCCTCTTGCTGGAAGCCGGCAGCGCGGTTGGCGGCGGCGCGCAGACACGGAACTTTGCGACAGGTCATGGGACAAGCGGGCTTGCCCATCTGGTCAATCGACTGGATCCGGCAGTCACTGAAGGATTGAAGCTTGACCAGGCTTTATATCTGGGCGAGCCAATCGCAACCGTCCTGCCGCATCCGGAATTGCCGGCCATCGTGCTGCGCGGCGCCTATGGGGAGACCTTGGAAGGCGTAAGCCCGGCAGAGGCCAAGGCCTTTTTGAAACTGCGCGACACATTGCTTTTCCACGCCGCAGTTCTCAGGCGGTTCCTCAAAAGAAACCCGCCGCGCCCGGGTGCAATCAGCTTTGCCGACATGACCCAGCTTGGGCTCGCCGGCCTTGGCATAATGAGGCGCGGCCGCGAAGACGCCCGCGATTTCGCCCGCATGCTGTTGATGAATGTCGCCGACATTGCGGAAGAATATCTCGGTGACGACCGGCTGAAAGGCCTGATCTCTTTCGACGCCACGCTCGGCATTCATCTGGGGCCGCGTTCGCCGACTTCGCTGCTGGGGCTCTATTATCGCCTGACAGGTGAAAGCCACGGACTGACAGGCGGGCAATATATGCCCAAGGGCGGGATGGGATCTGTGGCGCGGGCTTTGCAGCAGGCAGCGACGAGGCTCGGCGTCACCATCCGGACCGATTGCCCGGTCAGCGAAATCCTGACGGAAAACGACGCTGCGGTCGGCGTTAAAACCGCCAGCGGCGAAACCATCATGGCCAAGGTGATCGTATCGGCCATTCATCCCGTCACGACCCTGAAAGGCTTGCTGCAACCAGGCCTCATCGATACCGGCCTCGCGCGCTGTCTCACCCATGTCCGAACCAAGGGGGATGCGGCCAAATTGCATCTGGCGCTCGACCGGGTGCCGCAATTCAGCGGCGTCAAACCGGAAGACCACAAAAGCCGCATTGTCATAGCACCTTCGCTGCACCATGTCGAAAGGGCCTTCAACCCGGCCAAATATGGCGAATTTTCAAGCGATCCCGTGATGGAAATCACGCTGCCAAGCCTGAACGATCCAACTTTGGCGCCGAATGGCGGATGCACATTGTCAGCCGTCGTCCAATATGCGCCCTATGAATTGAAGCAAGGCTGGGACGCCGGCAAGCCGAAATTCCTGGCCGCCATCATGGCAAGCCTCGAGCGCCACGCACCCGGCATCGGCGCTTGCGTCAAAGCCTCGGAATTGCTGGTGCCGACCGATATCGAACGGGAATTCCGCATGCCCGGAGGCCATTGGCATCACGGGGAACTGCAGGTGGACCAATTGTTCATCAACCGTCCGACATTTGCCGTGTCGCATTATCAAACCCCGGTCAATGGCCTGTATCTCGCAAGCGCCGGCAGCCATCCGGGCGGCGGCATTTCCGGGCTTCCGGGCATGAATGCGGCCCGCCACATCCTGTCAGGGAGGAAATGATGGATTCTGCACCTTCGCTTACAAGCCGCAAGGCTGCGCAATCCCACATCAAAGAGCCGCGCCTGCACTCGCCTTTCCATGATCGGTTGATGGCGCTTTCGGAAACCAACGACTGGTACGTTTGGGCCGGCTACAAGGCGCCGCATTCGCTGAGCGACGAGGAACTCGAATATTTCGCCATCCGCTCGACGGCTGCGGTGTTTGACATATCGCCGATGACCAAATACCGCATCACCGGCAGCGGCGCTGAGGTCTTTCTCAATTTCCTGACGGTGCGCAATGTCGCAAAACTGGCGATCAACCGGGTGCAATATACCGCCTGGTGCGACGACCATGGCCACGTGCTGGATGACGGCACGCTGTTCCGCTTCAGCCAAGACGCGTTCCGGCTCTGCTGCCAGGAGCGCCACCTGCCCTGGCTGATCGACAGCGCCGAAGGCTTTGACGTGGACATTGCCGAGGAGACTGCGGAAATCGCCGGGCTGGCCTTGCAGGGCCCGACCTCCTGCGCCGTGTTGATTGCGGCGGGCTTTGATACCATCGGCCAACTCAAGCCTTTCCAGATCAACCGCTTTGACCATCCAATCGGCGAAGTCACCATTTCACGCACCGGCTTTACCGGTGATCTCGGCTATGAACTCTTTGTCAAGGCGGACAAGGCCAACAGCCTGTGGGATCTTTTGTTTGAAGCGGGCCGGGCCCACAGGATCCGGGCCATAGGCTACGAGGCGCTCAATCGCGCCCGCATTGAAGCGGGCTTCATCGTTGCCAATGCCGATTTCGTCACAGCCGAACTTGCGCTGCGGGAAAGCCGGTTGCGCCAGCCTGACGAAATCGGCCTCGACTGGCTGGTGGATATGGACAAGCCGAATTTCAACGGCCGCCGCGCCATTCAGGCCGCCCGCGCCAAAGGCAGCCTCAAGCATATTCTTGTGGGTCTTGAAATTGAAGGCAACGTGCCCGCCCCGCTATCGCTGATTTATCACAACAAGAGCCGCGAGGCCGGCATCGTCACCGCCTCCATCTGGTCGCCAATGCTGAAGAAAACCATTGCCATTGCCAGCCTCGACCGGCCCTATGGCGGCAGGATTGTCGACAATCTCTGGGTGGAGATCTATGCGCTGCGCGAGTTGCAATATCAAAAACTGATGAAGAAGGTCACTATCGTCCCTCGCCCCTTCCTCAAGCTTGATCGACGCGGAAAAACGCCGCCGGGCCTGTTTTAGAGCATTTCCAGGAAAAGTGTAAAACGGTTTTCCGTCCGGAAATGCGCAAACACAAGAAGCTGGAATGTTTCTGTTTTTCGGGGAAAAACGGAAACATTCCAAGCGGCACTCAAGAGTGGTCCAATGGAAAATGAAGACGACATGCATTGGCGAATGATCCTGACCGAACCGGGCATGCCCTGGTCAGGCCGGACGCGCTATGCCGCCGCCATGCATTTTTACCAATCCGGTGAAATGACCCCCGAAGTGCTGGAAATCTACCGCATCTGCTCCCGTATCGACGCGGAAGACCCGGTTGACGCGTTGAAGACATACAGGATGGGTGCGGACTGGATCAACCGGATCGAACAAGCGCGGCGCAATGCCTCCGCGTATTTGAGTACCAAACAACAGAATATTTAATTTCGCGAATGCTGTTCGCGGTGATCATTATCATCCAAGGAGCCATTCAAGGTAGTGCTGTAGTCTGCACTCCATTCCTCATCTGGACTTTTCGCCTAATTCGGATTTTTGCGTAAATTATCGGGCCCTGCACCGGCATTTGTCAAAACTTCATATATGTCCTGAAAAATGCAGCGTCCGGTGCTTGGTATGTCCGTTACTTTGCTTCAAGAACCTTGGCCAATGGTCCATCCAATGTCGCAAGTCTTGAGCAGCCAGGCACCACGCCTTCTCTTAGAGTGGCGAAAAGCTGCTTTCGAAGCAAGACGTTCGCGACCAGCGGATGCCCTGCAGCATTGTTCCATTCCACAGAAAGTTCGGAAGCGTGCCTAGGCCCTGTTGACAAAGTGGATTCCCAAATCATCTGAATTCTGATTCAAAGCTTCCTTTTGGGAGGCTGATATGGCTCGTGGTGACCTTACTGACGCTGAATGGAAGATTATCGGGACACTATTGCCGTCAGAGCGGG
>JBGSIT010000032.1:0-50569 GCA_041742335.1 Rhizobiaceae bacterium | reverse complement strand
TGCCGCCGGCGTATGGACCATCACGCCCGGCCCGCCGCGCTCGGCCCGCGCCCATATGGTGCCGGCCTGCAGATCAAGCACCGCGTCCTTTCCGGGCTGCATTTCGCGCACAAGCAGAGACGTATTGCGCCCGACCCTGATCTGGGTGCGATCTGAAAACAGCACCGCCAACTGCCCGGTGGCATTGGTGCGCAGCACGTCGCCGGGCAGAAGGTCCTGCCTCAGATCGACAAAACGCCAGGATGAAACATCAATGAAGCGGACTTCCTCACCGGATTTGCGGGCAATGACCAAGCCGGCCGGCGTCGAAGACCGGGGGACCGGGTCAGCAGTCAGCGGTCCGGAAAAGCCGCAAAAAAGAACCGGTAGCGTCAGCGCCGCGGAAAGTAATCGTCCGAATTGCCCCACCATGCTTCCATCACAATGCAGTACAAAGAGGAAGTATTCGCGTTCCCGATCATGTACTTGCTTTTCGCCGAAGTTATATTATCAATTTAGTGACTTGGAGTTGAGATGCAGTGAGTGATTTTGATAGCACCCCCACAGAGATGATTGAAATATCCCTTTCAACCGGGGATATCAACCAAGAGTATTTCAACCACGTCAAAAAAATTAACGATATATTTTATGATCAGGTCAAGAGTTCTGATCAGAAGGCTGCCTATATATTTACGTTCATGCTGGCCTTCCTGATTTCCTCCAGCGACGGGCGGAGTGTGTTTACCTGGGCCCGTTATGCCGAAGAGAATATCCTGTCGATCATTTTTTCGGGCCTGATGGCGATTTCGTCGATCATCGTCATCTTGTCGGCAATCATTGTCGTGCTGCCGCGTCAGGTAGGCATCACCACCACCATGTTCTGGGGCACATGGCCAAAGCACCGGCAGCTTTTCGAGCAGGCGGCGGCGCGTTCGGACACCAAATATCTGTTTCATCAATATCTTGAAAATGCCGATGCGCTGTCGATGATCGCCCGGAAAAAATACCGCTTTGTCGGCGTCGCTTTCCGTGGGTTGATTGTTACCGTCGTCAGTTATGTGCTGCTGTTGCTGGTGCACTGAGCGCCGCAGAAAAAGCCGCAGCATGGAGCCGGCCGGTTTGTAAACCTGTTCTGTCACAAACCTGCATTATCGCTGTCACATGATGACAGTTGATTGTGACAGCGACTTGTCCGCCAATAGGATAAAAATCAATGAAAAGGAGCTTTTTGGGTGAGTATGCGGAAGAAGATTTATGAGGCGCTTGTCGATGGCGCCGGTCGCGGTCTGAGCGGAGCGGCGTTGTATAGCCATGTTGTCAGCGAAGTGCCGAAGGCGACCAGCAAGAAGATTGTTCGCGCCTCGCTGCTGGCGCTCAGCGACCCGCACCTGAAAGACGCCAATATTCTTCACGTTATTTATGCGCTTGCCATCAAGCATCGGCTCGATCCCGCCAGTTCCGGTGATTCCGATGACGATGACGACAAGGACGGCGGTGACCAGAAGGCGGCCGATGCCGCCGGCTCCGAAGACAGTGATTCCGGAGATGACAAGGCGGAAGGCAAGAAAAAGCGCAAGGACAAGTAACAATCCCAGGCGCAAGCCGCAGCAGCGGATGCCGAAGGGATTCAACGGGCCGCGCCTTGCCCGGTTGCGCCTGCCTGATTTTGATAATGCAGCCCCGGCCGGGCCGGCGGACGGACGATCACGTCAACTTCATCCGCGCCGGCTTGATGGACTAACGGCCTGCCGGGCGCTACATCAGGATCATCAATGAAACGCCTGCTGCTCCGCCCGTGCAAAATCAGCGGCTGCAAGCACCATGCAGCGCGTGCGGCAGGACAGGACCGACGGGAGCACAATCGCAATGGCAAAACTGCCCGGCATTACAACATGCATTTTTGATGCCTATGGAACCCTTTTCGATGTAGCCTCGGCAGTGGCCCGTTGTCCGGGCATAGCAGACGACAAGCGCGCGGCGCTCAGCATCCTGTGGCGCGACAAGCAATTGCAATATACGTGGCTGCGGGCGCTGCAGGGACGCTATGCGGATTTCTGGCAAGTCACCGGCGATGCTCTGGATTTTGCCCTGGAAAGCCTGTTGGTGGAAGGGCCGGGCCTGCATTCACGGCTGATGGAGCTTTATCTGACGCTGGAGGCCTTTCCCGAGGTGAAGTCCGTGCTGGGTGAGCTTCGCGAGGCAGGCCTTGCAACGGCGATCCTGTCCAATGGTTCGCCCGCAATGCTGCAATCGGCCGTTTCCTCCGCCGGTCTGGAGGGGCTGTTTGATGCTGTGCTGTCGGTCGATGCGCTGGCGACATTCAAGACTGACCCGAAAGTCTACCAATACGGGCTCGACCGGATGGGTGTCGCGGCTGCACAGGTTTCCTTCCAGTCGTCCAACGGATGGGACGCCTATGCCGCGTCGGATTTCGGCATGCGGGTTGTCTGGTGCAACCGCTATGGACAGCGCCCCGAGGGATTGCCGGGCAAACCGGATTTCGTCATTCAGACCCTTGCCGCACTGCCTGCGCTGTTGAGGTGATCTCCCGGCATCAGGTCTTTTTGCCGGTTCTTATAGAGCTCAGCGCCTTTGTCAGCCGATCCATGAAAAGGTCAAGATGGTCGAGCGAGAAGGTCAGCGGCGGACGAATCTTCAGCGTGTGGCCGGTCGGCCCGCTGGCCGAAATCAGCACGCCGAGATCGCGCAGCCTGTTGACGATTGCAAGGGCGCGATCGGGATCAGGTCACCATGTAAATGTCCTTTGTACATGACAAGGACAATCCTATGGCTCTGAGAGCATTCAACATTCTGTTTTTGCGAGGAGAAAACTGGTGCTGTGAGAGAGGATTGAACTCTCGACCTCACCCTTACCAAGGTGGTTCTTTTTGACCGCTATCACTTTGTTTTCCTTTCGAGATTTTCTTCGCTGTTCTCTAGGTCCCCGGATTTTCCCCAAGGAAGCCTGTCTTGCGAGGCTGCCAGTGTCTCTACATTCACATGCGCATAACGCAGCACCATTCGTTCTGTTTTCCATCCGCCGAGCTTTTGCAGCGCGATCAGATCCCGGTTTATCTTGTAGTGCCACGTCGCCCAGGTGTGGCGGCAATCATGCGGCGAGAAGTCCTCAATCCCGGCCCGGCGGCAGGCGCCGGCAAAGGCTGTCTTTATTTGCCCGCCACCGCGTTCGCCATCCTTGCGCGCATAAGGCAGGCCGCGATTCGTCAGGAAAACTGCGCCAGACCTATGGCTGATATTGCCGAGCGCTACGACGACGCGCCGATGCAGGTGAACGCCCCGCGCTTCACCATTCTTGGTATCAAGGAACGAAACATGCGAGCTGGATAGATCCACTTCGCGCCAATCAAGATACAAAGCTTCGCTGAGCCGCGCGCCTGTATAGAGCAGGAAAATGATCAATGGTTTTAGATGCGGTGCGCTACATTCGATCAGTCGGTCCGCTTCCTTCGGTGTTATCCACTTTACTCGTCCCGGTGGTTGCTCTGGCCGTTCGATTTCGAATCTGCTGCAAAGCTCGCGCTTGGCGGCGAACTTCAGGATTGCCGAGACCGGCGTGTAAACCTGCCGGTTCAGCGTGGAGTGCCCAGCTCGCGGGTAAAGTTTCTTTGCGGCAACTTCTATTGCCGTCTGGTTTATGGCATCGAGCTTTGTCGACCCGAAATATTTAGCAATCTTCTCGACATACCTGCTCTCGCCACCAAACTCCAAATACATCACTGCGGCTTGCAGGAACGTCGCTGTTTTTCGCGCTCCATGGATACTATTTTCGAGGAGCTGCGCCTCTCGCTTGATACGGATTTCGTTTGCTTTTTCCCAGATGTCAGTGCCTGTAGTTTCGTCCACTGTGATGCCTCTGACGGTACCCCGGAGGTACCAGTTTCGGCTCTTGTGTCGCCTGATAATTTCGAGGGGCATGGTAAAGCCTCCAATAATCCGTGAACATCAGAATCGGTGAAAATCTTCCGCCGCCCCGCCTGTCGATAAAATGGGTGTGTCTTGAGAAGGTCCTGCAGCGTCCGCCTGGAAACATGCAGCATCACCGCGACTTCGTCCATTGTGTGAACAACCGGCAATGCCATCGTCATTGTCCCCTCTTGACCCGGTCAAGCGCCGATCTCGGCATCTTGATCGGCGAATTCCGGCCATCGAGCTTGAAAGCGCCCGGCAGTTCACCGGCCTTGAACTTTCGGCGGATCGTCTTGTCGCTACGTCCCAGCGCATCGGCGATCTGCTTAAGGGTCATCAGCTTGTCGGCTGTCATGGCGCTTTCATTGCCTCCGGAATTAGTTCTGCAAACAAGGCAGCTTTAGGCTACCCATCTCAACAATGAATATGCTTCATTGATATTAGCATGGCGCTTAAATTACCGGTCCAATCCGAACCGGATTGCATATGGCGCTCTGCAAAATCAACTTTCGCCTGAATATGCGAAACCACAGTGCATGGATAGTCGACAATGGCATTTCGCAAATCAAACATTTCGTCAAATATTGCGTCCGATTTTACGTAAAGTTCTTCGATGCCATTTTTGTCATCGACAGCCTCTTTTGCCAATTCACGTTGCTTAAACAAAGCCTTGGCTCGTTGCCAATCAGCACGCAGTCTTGTTGGCCAGGGTGAGTCTTCCTTTATAAAACCATGTAGTTTTATCGTTTCCAACTGACCGGCAAAGTAGTCATCGATTTCAGAATTGCGATATAAATGCACCCTGTCGATTGCGCCATGGTAATCGAGACGCCGCGTTAATACTTCGGCCGGAGCAACTGAAACTATATTTATGAACTCCGGCAGCGACTCGATGTTGTCGATCTGCGCTTCCATGGCATTTCTTTTTTTGTCGAGCCCGTCGAATTCAGTAATCATCTGCGCCAGTTCATCTTTAGTTTCCGGAGCCGCCGCAACAGCAAGCGGGATCGCGACGGTAATTGATGCCGCACCGGCACTAAGAAAACGACGCCGGGACAGGCGTGAGACCCCATTTGCATTTTCTGCAGCTTCCATGCTATTTTGCTCATGCATTTCATCATTCCTTTGTGGGTGTGTTGATTGTTTGGAAAGGGCTCAGCAGGTTTACGACGCCTGTGCTGAGCCCTTTTTCTTTTCATCGCTTTTCGATATTGCAGCTTCGAGAAGCACAACAATTTCGGAGTTCATTGATCTTCGATTTTGCATTGCCAGCGCTTTTAACTTGCCTCGCAATTCAGGATGGATCCGGACTCCCAAAGGAGTGACCTTTAATGTTTCGGACATTGTGATTCCCTTTGACTACACAGTGTAGATGACTACACTGTGTCGGTATTGCGGTCAACATAATTTTGGCTACAAGGTGTAACTATGAGTGCAAAAAAGCCAGCGGGCGAAAAAGTCTCTAATGTTCCTCCATTCGGATTGCGTATGCTCCCCGAACTTAAGGAAAAAATTTTTGCTTCCGCAGAGGCAAATGGCCGTTCTATGAATGCTGAAATCGTGTCGCGGTTGGAGCAATCTTTTGAAACCGATGAATTTATGATCCGCCAAGGGGCGTCACCAGATGCGCCAATTACGGGCGAAATGCTGGATGCGCTTGAACAACAAAGGAACCGCTACCTCGAAGCATTGGATAAGTATGCCAATGTTTTCGGCGAAATGACGCCAACCCAAATGCATCGAATGTTAGAATTGCTTGAACTATGGAATAAGGGTGCCTTTAGATCAACGTGACTAAACCTCGCCTGTGGAGGAAGCCGCCAAATCAAATAAGCGAGGAAACCAAATCGATGCGTGAGAAACCTGCAATCATTAAGGCAATCAATGCTTTAAAAGGTGCTAGCTTTGATGAGCCGATCCACCATATACCTGACATCAGCGACAAAATGGCGATGTCTTTGGTGGAGGTGGGATATGCAACTCGTATTCCTTGGAGCAAAGATCCAAGTATTTTTTGCTATTGCTTGACAGCTGCCGGATACGATGCCCTCAAGGCCAAGTCGAATCCTAAACCTGTATTGACTAAATTGCCACCTCGCATTCCACCGCTCCCGCCACGCCTAAAATAGGCCGGATCATATTACTACGGCTCCGCAGAAATATTTTCTCACGCTGCCCTTAAAAAGAACATGTCGAAGACTGCTGGCGTCAGGTAGACCACGGAGGATTTGTCTTTGGCTTCCATGGTGCGTTGCGCCTTCCAATAAGCCAAATAATGGCTCTTGCGGCAAAAGCGTGCCTTCGCCGTTTTTGCCTTGAACAATTCTCCACAATGATCGCATCGCTTTTCAATCTTTGCCGCAGCTTCGTTCTGGCGCCGGCACGCTACGCTGCAAAACAATCCGATATCCCTTTGGCTTCCAGGTCGAAATGAAGTTCCGCACTCAAGGCATGACCTCTCAGGGATGATTCGCCGGGATTTTTGGTGACATCTTTGGGAACAATATTCTGCCTCCGATCCCTTGCGCTTGATGTGAAAACTTCTGCCGCATTGCGCACATATGCGCTCGGGCTGTTTCAAGCGGTCGAGGATCCGATATGCCGCCCAGCCCTTTGCGTGCCTCCACCATTGGTTTTCAGCGAAACGATATTGGAGAGCAGCTTTGGCGCAAACCGGAGAGCAATAGCGCGGATCGCGTTTCCCTTGCCTGTCTTCATCTGGAATAGGATTTGAACACCATTTACAGTTCTCGCGAGGGATCAAATATTCTCTCTGTCCCTCATCCCAACTCGGGATTTTGGCCCCTAATTTGCGAAGGCTTTCCGAAACGATGGCATTGGCCTCGAAATCCGCGCGGCCCCAGCCGTAGCCTTGAATGCAGAGAGCTGACCGCAGGCCGGTCACACAAGCGCCCTGGTGCTCGAAATGGCATGAGCGCCAATCGCGCAGTTCATCCATCACTCGATCGATGACGTGCTTGCGCTGCTCACCTTTAAGGATCGGGCGAGATGTCGGAACCGACCGCTCACTGCCATACCGATACTCGCTATATCCAGCCCAATATCCGGCCATTGCAGCACCTCATCCAAAGACAGCGTCAAACAGAGCTGGCGACATATCCCGGCCAGTGTGCTCAAGAGCTTTGTGTTCGATGTCACCCTGTCTCGATTGCATTCCCGCGACGTGGTTGATCCAGGCGTAATCCATGGCCCGGATGATCTCGACGTGGCGCGGCTCGATCAGCTCGTTCGTCAGCATCCGGTATGCCGCGATCTCGCAGAAGGTGATCGCTCCCGGGCCGCCCATATGCCAGGAACGTGTCGAGCTCAGCGCGACAAACCACGCCCAGATCATTTCACCGCCGGCCGGAACCATTGGCATCGTGTCGCCTTTCAGATGCGTTTCAAGCGCTCTAACCATCAGCTTTTGCAGGTTCATCTCAGCCAACCTTTCGCGGATCTGAAGCGATCTGGCGGAACCTGCGCGGCAAAATCTCTTTGTAAATATGCTCGTTGTTTTTCTTAAGGGCCGCGTTCATCCCGGCCCGGAATTTTTCGAGCAATTCCTTGTCGCCGACTCCTGAAACGCTCAGATTGACGTTTGAAGTTATGGATACGTTCCCGCCGCCTAATCCAGATCCGAGTTTGTGATTTGGAATGACCTGTGAACCGCGCGGCAGGTTGACAATCTCCGGACCTCGCTCGCCGACCAATGACGGGCCACCAGGTGCGAAGTCGGTGCCCCTCGCATGAGCGGGAGCCGCAGCGCCGCCCAGCAGGCCCAACAGGCCACTAAACAATCCGCCGAGCCCGCCGCTGCTAGACGTGCTCGATGCAGTGCTTGCGGAAAACAGTGCATCGACCAGATTGGTCTGGATTTTGTCGATGATCTTGTTGAGCACGTTGAGGAAGATGTCACCCCATTCCTTGGCGGTGATCTTGCCATCTTCGAGGGCGGTGCGCATGTCGGTCAATGCGCCGTTGACGATATCCTTCTGCAATTGGATCGACTCGGCGTTTGCGTCGTGTGCCGCCTTCTCGCGGTAGGTCGCATCAATGATGCCCTCAATCTGCCTCTTCTGTTCTTCCGTAGCCGCAGCGCCAGCTTGCCGAAGCGCGTTCATCTTGGCAGTCTCAACCTCGGTCTTGCCGATCAGGGATTGTTCATATTGAAGGTTTTCAATCAGAGTCTTGACAGCATCGGCTTGCTTGATGGCATCGCGGGCCGAGCTGTTGCGCGATGATCCACCGGTTCTGCTGGGAGGTGTATTGAGCGGCGTGACCACTTCCGCAACCGTTGGCGCGGTAATTGTTGGCTTGTTCCGGCTTTCCAAAACGCCGAGGATCTTTGCTTCCTGACCGTTCAAATCGTCGGACTGCTTTTTCAGGGCATCGATCTCGGCATTGATCCAATCGTTACCTCCGAGGCCGGCAGAAATCGGGTCGAGCTTGCGCTGTTCTTCGCGCTTCTGAAGGATCTGCGTTTCAATATCCAGCCGTTCCTTGCCGAGGATGGCCAATTGATCGTTGAGCCCTCGTGTCGACTGGTTTTCGAGATCGCGCATCGAATCCACGATTCGGCTGATCGCCGAGGCGACATCGGCCGCGAGCTTCGCCGCATCAATGAGCAGCGGCGCAAGATCGACGAGCGCCTGCGAGAACTGGCTATCCATGACTTTTGTCGCCGTGGAAAGCTCGTCGTTCATTTTTTCGGCATTGGCCAGGACATCGCGGTCAATAACAATACCAAGATTGCGGGCTTGCTCGGCCGTATCGTCTATTGCCTTCGACCCACCCTTCAGCACTTCGACCATTCGGGTGCCACTATCGCCGAACAAGGCGCTGGCGATCGCCGCTTTCCTGCTGGCCGATCCTTCCTTGTCGAGTGCATCGGCCACGGCGCGAAGCCGCTCTTCCTGTGTCGTCGCGTTCCGGATATTTTCCAGCAAGACAGGATCCAAAGCCTTGAGCGCGGTGACCATCTTGCCCTTGCCGGCGACAGCAAGCCCAGAATTCTTGACGAAAGTTTCGAGCGCCGATGACAACTCGTCGACTCCGACACCGCCGAGCTCGGCATGATAGGAGAGTTCCTGGAAGAATTCCCCGTCGAGACCCGTGGCCTTGGCCGATTTGGCAATCTTGTCGAATTCATCCAGCGATGATTTGGCTTTAGCGAGCGCCGCACTCACTGAAAGCAACGGCGCCAGCGCGAGCAATGCAGATGCGCGCATGAACGCAAAGGCCGAAGCGCCATAGGCTTTGCCGAAGGCTCCAACCTTCGTCGAAGTTGTCGCCAGCGCCTGGTTGATCCGCGTCGTCGACCTGACGGCATCGATCTCCATTTGACGCGTCGCCCGCTTGCTCGAAGCCTGCATCGAATTGTAATTTTTGGTCGTGACGGCGGACGCTCTTGCCATCTGCTTTTCGAGTTCGGTGAGCTTGGCGACAATCGCAATTGTCAGTTTCTCTTCGTCATTTTTGGCCATCGTTGATCCTCAGAAAAATGCCATATCTTCTGACCATTCTTCACGGTCATAGGCGCTCAGTGTCGTATCGCCGGCCGCGCATCGAGCGACCGCCATGGCGGCAGCAACAGCACCGTCGATGCGGTCGCGGCTCTTGCCCTTGTGGAAAGCCTTGTTGCCGGCCTTGTCGGTCTCGACCGCGATATTGTCGAAATGCCATCGAAGGATGGGATGGCCACCATGCCGAAAGCGCCGGCCGATGATGGCGCGTTCCAGTTCCTTGATGGCCGGTGCCATGGTCACCCAGCCTTGGCGCATTTCAGCGACCGGGTAACCTTCCTCGGCGAGACTGTTGAGCATCACGCGGGCAAGATGTGGATCGAAGGCGATCTCACGAACATTGAAGCGCGCGCAAAGTTCGCGGATATGATCCTCAACGGCGCGGAAATCGACCACATTGCCAGGCGTCGGAACAATGTGACCTTCCTCGGCCCATCGTGGATAGGGCACCTGGTCGCTGTCGGCACGCCGTTGCAGGTTGTCAGCCGGGCAGAAGAACCACGGATGCACCTGGTATCCAGCCTCACCGTCGCGCCATGCCGCCACCACGGCCGTCAGGTCGGAATTTGATGAAAGGTCAACGCCAATCCAGCATGGCTCCTGCTCGGCTTCCAGATCATCGAGATCGACGAAGGCCGCACCTTCGTCGTAGACCTGCATATCGACGAAGGGATCGCTCGAATGATCAAGCCACATATTGAGGTGGAGCTGCTTAAAAGCTTCCCGGTCAGCCGGCCGCTCGGCCGCCTCGAGTGCGAGCTGGCGAAGCCCGTTGATGTCGGGATATCCATCCGGCAGGCCGGGATTGACCAGCTTCCAAATTTCCTCATCGCGCCAGTTCGCATCGCGCGGCGCTTCAAACAGGATCGGCAAGGTCGCCGGATCGTCGATCTCGCCGCGCGCAACCTTGCGGGCATAATCGATCTGATCCCACGCGACATTCTCCTGACCTCGGCCGGCAGTGGTGATCACCATCAACAGCGAGCCAGGCACCTTGACCAGCCCGGTTTTGATCACGTCCCAAAGTTCGCGTTTCTTCCATACGTGTAGCTCGTCGGCGAGTGCAAAAACCGGCGTGCGCCCATGCTGGGTTCCGGCATCGCAACTGATGGCTTCAAGGAAGGCTCCTGACTTCGGATTGACAAAACGGTTTTTGCTGTCGACCAGGCGCATCCGGGACTCGATCCGTTCATCGGATTTGATGATGCCCATCGATTCATCATAGCCAATCCGGGCTTGTTTCCGGTCGGAAGCCGCAAAGATGCATTCGCCTCCCGGCACGCTTTCCGGGCCGATGGTGTGGAGTAGACCAAGAGCCGCACCCAGCGAGGTCTTGCGATTGCCGCGCGGCAATAGCATGACGACGGTCCGCGCTATTCTCCGACCGTCCTCGTGACAAGGGCCATAGATTTTTCTGACGATCCGCTCTTGCCAATCGGAAAGCTCGAACGCTTTGTTTGGCGCTCTCGATTTCGGATGTTTCAGAACGCGCAGAAACTTGACGGCCCGCTCGCCGTAGCCGAAGGGATCGGGAATTGCCGAGCCGTCATAGATCCAGGATGGAAAGGAGGTCGTCGTCATTGTCCTTTTTACCTCCCTGCATCTTGTCGCGCGATCTTGCCGCTGGCGTTAGGCCGAGCTCGGCCGCCAACCGCTGAATAACGTTCTGGGATTTTCCAAGCAGGGTATTGGCCGGGTTTTGCTTCATGATCCCGGCTTCGTTGATCACCACGACGCCATGTTTGTCGAGTGCTTCCTGAGCCTTCCTCAGGTTCCAGAGCGCCATCACATAGGTTTCGATGACCGGGAGCATCGCCTCGGTGAGCAGCTTTCTGTCCTTGAGATCGGAAACGACAAAGTCCCATTCCGGGCGCATGGCTTCAGGTATTCTTGCAGGCGCAGCGGGCATCTCCCGCAACCCACCTTCAATGACCTTCAGATCAGCCTTGCGTCCGCGCGTGCTCATGTCTCACCTTTTCCCAGTGCGCGAAGGTCAAGACCCTTGCGCCGGCCGATTTCGGTGATTTCCTTGATGTTGAAATACTGGCCGTTGTAGTGGATCCGGTCGGCCGTCGTGATGCCGTCGAGATAACGGATCCTAAAAATGATCGTGTTTTCCTCGGAAGCCCCTGAACCCCTCAGGAATTCCTCAGAGCTGGATTGAATGACCTGGGCGCGAACAGTCGCGAGCGCCGACCAGGTCGCAGCCGAAGTGCCGTAGTCGTCGACCGCCGACGATCCGAAGCTGTCAATCCTGATAACCTTGTCGAGCTTTCCCGATCTCATGCCACATCCTCGATCACGCTTTCGATGGTCACGACGCCATGGGATGTTTCGCCGTCCGGATCGCGCAGGAAGCGCATCGAGGCGACAAAACAATCCACACAGTGGAACCCGGCATCGAGCTCCAGACGGCCCGCCTGCACGGCGATCCTGATTTGACCGGCGATATCCTTGACGCCAGCCAGCGAAGGCTCTTTTTTCCAGACGTGAAGATCGGAGTAGACCCGCACCCTACGGCGGGCCAGGTCGTCACCTTCGTCGCGGCTAATGGCTTCGCCAATGATTATCGATGGCAGCGGGGCAGGGCGTTCGTTTCGGTCGAGGATTGACGATGCCGAGACAATATTGGTTACCCCCGCCGTTGCTACCAGTCGTGACCGGATGGCCTCTTGAATAACTATCTCCGGTGTCATGATTTACCCCAATGGTCTTTGATCGCCTTTGTCGCCGCCCGCTTCATGCGAGCCTGCGCCTTGCGCTTGTTCAATCGATACGCCGGGAAAAAGAAGGGCTGGGCCGCAGTTCCTGAATGCGTGCGGTAGCTCTTGCGCGTTTTTCCGGCTTTTCCGGTCGGGACCTTTTGGCCGGCTGTGCTGCCTTGTGTCCCGAACTCCACCCACCTGGCATAATCGGCGACTGCGTTGCCGGCGTAGACCGTGATCGCAAGCCCAGATGTCGCTGCAGATTGCGCAATCACCACGGACCCGTTCGGTGCGTCTCCCCAGGTCCAAGCGATGGAATCGCGCAGTTTGCCGCTGTCGACCGGGCAAAGAGTTTTGGCCATGTCGACGATCTCCTGGGCGGACTTCTCCATGGCCTTCCGAACGGCAATCTGGATTGATTCCGGAATTGCCTTGAGGCGCTGGTTGATCCTTGCGAGGCCGCCGTCGTCAGCCATGTCAAAAACTCCAGTTTCGATATTCCCGGATGATCTCGGAAACGCTGAATGGGAGCTCCAGGGCATTTGACCCGAAATTGACCGCCTCGCGGCTTTCATACCAATGCGCCGCGAGCTGCGAGACAGCTTCTATAAGCGAATCCGGGACAGGATCTTTACCTTCGCCACCATAGGTATCCTCGACTACAAAGCCGAGAAGTCGCTCGATGTAGTTCTGGGCAGCAACGATCTTGCGACCAAGAATCTCATCATCGCCGACGAAGGTGAAGGCGATGTTCAGTTGCTCTTTTAGCTCATCGACTGTCACGATCATTGATCGGTTTCCTTTTTTGGCTGGTCAGCCGGTCGTTGCATTGATGCGAACAATGTTGCCGTTGATGGCAACCGAAGCGCTCAGTTTCATCAGACTGTTGGCCTGGTCGAAGACCTCGCCGACGCTGACAACCAAGCCGATGAAAATGCGCTTGGATGGAGCGGGGTCCGATCCGCTGGGTGGCGTATCGCCAAACTCCAACTTGAAAGCGAAATTGCTTAGAGATCCCAGCGCCGAATGCAGCGCCACTTGGCCGGCATCGGCATAGTCGAGGCCACACAAGATTTCCATGATCCCTCGGTCGATGGCTTCTTTCATCCGAAATACTTGAGCTGACCCATCAATGGCCGGCATGGTATATTCCGATGGAACCGCATTCTGCAGCAGCGACCCCAGGCTTTCGAGGCTGCTGATCTCCTGCCAGGTCTCGGATGCGAAATCCGATTCCGACCATTGACCACCGGCATTGGAATCCAGCGGCGTTTTCACGCCGCCGATAAAGAGCCGGCTCCCCGAAGTTGCAAAAATTGCCATCGGTTATTCCTCCGGCGCGAACCGCTTACGGGCCAGCCGCAGCAACCCGCACGATGTTGGAATTAATGGCCAGGGTGGAATTCATCTTCATGACGTTGTTGGCACCATCGAGCGCTTCAGATGCACTCATCACCTTGGCAATGAACAGCCGCGAGGAAGGCGTGCCGCCCGATGGTGCGTCATTGAACTCCACCTTGAAGGCATAGTTGTAAGGCGTCTTCTCGGCAGCGATGACGGCGATCTGGCCAGCATCGGCATAGTCGATGCCGGCGACGACTTCCATGTTGCCTGCGTTCCGAGTGCCCTTGAACATCTTGTCGCGGGCCTCGCCGATGATGGAAATGGAAATTGACTGGCTTGTGTCGCCGAAGGTTCCCAGATTTTCGACGCTGGTCACCTCGACCCATGTTTCGCCACTGAAATCTCCCGCGACGAAATCGGCGGACTGTTCATCGAGAACGCCTCCGATATAAAGCTTTGAACCGGCTGTGGTATAGAGACCCATATCAATTCACCTCTTGATGTTTGCGCCGCTCTTCAGCCTGCTTGGCGCTGTTGTGACAGTGGCGGCAGAGTGGCTGCCAATTGGCGCGGTTCCAGAAGAGCCGCTCGTCGCCCTTGTGGGCGAGGATGTGATCGACAACCTCGGCATGGTTGCCACACCGATTGCAGATCGGATGCGCCTTCAGGAACTTCCGGCTTTCCGTTTCCCATTCGCGGGTGTAGCCGCGCTGCCGGGCTGTCGGGCGTTTGGCGTCGTGCCGGGCCTTGCGTTCCCGCGCTGCCTTCTCCTGGCATTGGCAAATCTTCCCGGACGGAATGAGTTTGCCACAGCCGCAGATCCTGGCACCGCGGGAAGGCATGTCAGCTTACCGGAGCGCTTGAGGCATGGCCCTTGATCAGGACTGCGCCGGCCGCGATAGAGGTTCCGCTGTTTTTGGTGATCACCAGGCGGAGGTAGCGCTTGAAGCCTTTGTACCCGACCTTGACAACGCTA
The DNA here is from genome assembly GCA_041742335.1 of Rhizobiaceae bacterium. Classification (GTDB taxonomy): domain Bacteria; phylum Pseudomonadota; class Alphaproteobacteria; order Rhizobiales; family Rhizobiaceae; genus Rhizobium_E. The sequence continues at coordinate 36,113 of JBGSIT010000032.1, read as the reverse complement.
TCGGCCTCGAGGCTGGCCGGGAACGTGCCTTCCAGATCACCGGCAGCCACATCGGCGAAGGCGCCGCCTGTCGTGGTGTCCGATTCCTGAAGCTTGGCCGTGTAATCACCTGAGCCGGCAATGGCGCCGGTGTTGATCACGATGGCAGCTGAGTTGAACCCCAAAAGGTCCAGAGCGGATCCGGTCAAAGTGGCAGAGACGACAACGGCTCCAAGCACCTGCACGGCCGCAATGTTGTTTACGAGATCTCGCATGTTTCAAACTCCTGTTTGATGCACAGATGAAAGGAAAACCGAAGGGGCTTTCGCCCCGTCAGCTCACGGCCATCTTGAGTTTCTTGAACTTGGTGGGCTGCAACACGCCGCCGCCGACCCGGCGAGTGGCATGGATACGGGTCATGCCGGTGGTCGCCAGCAGATATGGATTGACCAGAATGCTGAGCGCCACGCGGTCAACAATGCGGTAGCCGCTGAAATCGCCGTAGATGATCGGGAACGCGTCGGCTGCGATATTCGGCATGTCGACCATTTCAACGACCGGACGGCCGAGGATGGTTTCCGGTTGGCCTGCCTGATAGCTCGGCTGCCAAAGATAGTTGCCTTGGCCGTCCTTGAGTTTGCGAATGGTCGCCAGCGTTGTGCCGTTCATGCCCCATGTGCCGTTATTGCGATACATCGCGGGAAGCGAATAGAGCAGGCTGATCAGTGGATCAGCGGAAAGAACAGTTGCATGGCCGTTGGCTGTATAGCCAATGCTTCCATTGGTCATAAAGCCTTCGGGCGCCAGGACACCATCGCCGGAGACGAAGGCGAGACCTTCTTTCTGACCGAAATCTTCGGCCAATGCCATGCGAACCTCCGCTTCGGCCTGCCCTCCGGAGTCAGACAGAAGTGCGTTTGAAATATCCGTGAAGGTATTGACCTCGCGGATGACAATTTCGGCCTGGCCGAATGCGGGCTCGCTGGTTTCTGAAGTCTGGCCTTCGCCTTTCCACTTCGCGGAGGTGATCCCGGTTCGCTTCGGATAGGTCACAGACGCCGCACCGGTCGAGCGAACGGAGGCAATCGAACGGACCGGACTGTATTCGGTCAGTTCTCGGATGAATTCGGCACTCATTTCCGCCGGTGCGAGATAACCGCCTTGCGGATCCGATGAGACCATCAGAGCCTTGAGCTCATCAGCAGGCGAATTGTTGCCGAGTCGCAGGTAGGTGCCGAACGCCTTGCGCTCTTCTGTCGGCTCATCTTTGGCCTTGTCAGTGCCGGCAGGCCGGTTGACCTTGGTTTCAATCGCCTTCAGGCGCTCATCGAGCTTGGACGTGTCGCCCTTGGTCTCGATTTCCTTGAAACGGTCATCAACGGTCTTTTGAAGATCCTCCAGGGCCTTGGTGACGATACTGGTCAAATCGTCTTCCTCGCCCTTTCGGATGATTGCGCCTGATTCCAGCGCGGACTTTTGCAAGTGCTGCATTGCTCTTACCTCTTGCTAAGCGCTGCCGTCGCGCGGTTGATGGCCTCGGCAATTGAAATGGCCTGAATTGCTGATTTCGCACTGGTCACTTTCGCGCCAGGGTGCATTGGGATGGTAACCAGGCTGATCTCCATGAGATCGAGCGCGGTGATTGTCCGCCCACCGCCTTTGCGGCTGACCGCCTTCTTTGTTGAAAACCCGATGGAAAGTCCGCGAACAGCGCCCGCCTTTACCAGTGCGTGAACCTCGCGAGCTCGCGGCACGTCACCGATCAGGAGATTTCCCTTGACCTGAAGCCCAGTTGCGTCCTCGCTCGCGGTTGACCAGGTGCCGACCGGGTCGTTGAGATCATGGCCAAATAACATCGGGAGAGGCAGCGCTATTCCTGCAAATGCCCCTTTCTCGATAACATCGCCAACACGGTCAGGTGATCCGAACGGCCAAGCGGTGCCGCTGATCTCGCCGCTGTCGAGCGCGGCCAACTTGGTTTCGAAATAAATCCGGTCCATCAAAAACCCTCCGGCTTGAAATTAGAGCGGTCACCGGCGAAGGCATCGACTTGCACTTGCAGCCAGTGAACAGATTTCAGGATCCGAACCACATTCTTGTGATTGAAGGCCAGGGCATCGCCGTCCTCGGCGATCTTCCAGCCGATAACACAACGGGCAAGGCAGTTGAGCCTCGCGGTCTCGCGGTTCTCGGCCGAAATCGTACCGTCAGGATTGGCGGCATCGGCGAGATCGTCCATCATCTGGATCCGCGCCTTGCGTTGTGTTTCGCTGTCGGGTCCGGCCAACGTGAAGCGGATGCCAGTCAGTTCACCGTTCCATGGATTGGCGATTTCGAGCTCGCGGCCGCGCTCCTGGTCGACGGTATTTGACAGGATGTCATTGAGGTCCATTGGCTGGATCCTTTGCCGGAACCGATGGAGCATCGGTATTGATGTGTGGATTGCTGAATTCATCGCCGCCCTTGTAAGGGGCGAGATCGAGCCATTCGCGACCCTCGTTTGGATTGATCACCTTGACCGAAATCAGGCTTGAAATCGCCGTCGCGCGAGCGCCGAGATCGGCCTTTGTGAGGTCGTCGCGATCAAAAACGATGCGATGATTCTTGCGTTCTTCGGGCAGAAACAACCCGCGACGAAGAGCGCCTTCGAGCGCCTTAAGCCACGGCTCCAGGGAGTAATTCAAAAACTCAAGACCCATTTGCTCGCTGTTCGACCAGGTCGCGCGGTCCAGCTCGTAAATCATCGAGGGCGGAACACGAAAAGCGCGGGCAATTTCGTCGAGCTGGTGCTTGCGGTTTTCCAGAAACTGGCTGTCGGTGGAGTTCATCGTGATCGGATTGAACTTCGCACCATCCCATAAAACCGCTGTCTTGCCGGTATTGGCCGGCCCTTCGTGGGCCGATTGCCATGCCGATTTCATCTTTTTCAAGCCTTCGTCGCCGAGCTTGCCAGCGATCTCGATCACGCCGGCAGGCCGCGCCGCATTCTTGAACAGCGAGCTGGCATGCAACTCCATGTTTTTACAGGCCGTGATCGCGTCGGCCGCCAGCGAGATTGCGCAGCGTGCGAACGAACCACGAAGGTGGATGATGTTTTCAGCGGGCATCGGAACGTTGTTAATCCGGTAGCTGGGCTCTTGCCGGCCATCGGCTGAGTAATCGACCGTGAAATGCGCCGGCTCATAGCGCACGATTTCGCGAACCTCGCCGCCGATCCGGTTGACGAAAGCCAGCCCGCCCTTGTCGTAGCAGAGTGCCGAGGCGACCATGTCGCGAATGAAGTCATAGGCGCAGGTGTAGTCGTTGACCTGGTCGCGGAGCAGGACGGCGACCGGATGATCGGGAACGTCGACCTCTTTGCCACCCTCGATTTTTACCACCTTGCAGCCCAGCGCAGCCGGTGCTTCGGAGACCAGGCGGACCGCAGCCGAGACGGCCGGCACCGAAAGAGCGGTCGCAACCGAGATCGTCGACGAGCTGCCAGCCGCGCCGGTGAGCACTGCGATTTCTTCCTCGCTCGGATTGCCGAGGCTTTTTTGCTCAATTGGAGCTTTGCGGTTGAAGGGCCAAATCATCATGGCCGCAATGATCACAGGAAAAATTCGGGCTCGCCATTGGACATGAATGGACATGTACGCCCATAAATTTCTCAAATAATTTCGTCAAAAATTCAATTATCTGCACCTAGTTCATTGTTTTAATTAAGAAAAAACCTATTTGAAATAAATATTGCGCGTTCCTCCCCCCGCCGGTCCCCAGCAAGGGCTGAAAGTCCAAGACCACCCCCCCCCAGGTAGGTGATTCGGGTCTTGAAAAGAGAGTGGCAAACTTTGCCACTCTCTTTTCGGTAATGAAGTCAAAGAGTTAAGGGTGTGCAGATTTGCATATCCTCGCCGCGCAAGGCGGGGATAGAAAATCAGATGGCCAACTTGGCCATTTGAGAAAACTCAATGAAATCAACGCGGGCGGGCACATGTGCACGGCTGTTACGTCGTCAACCACTACCGATTCGCACCGGATCAACGCCTATTCGGAAGGGCAATTGATGTTCACCGCGTCGATATCTGTGCAGCCAAGACCTTGCAGGCTGCGCCAGATCCAGTTCGGGCAACTGAACTGCCCGCTCGTCACCTTCAAGAGCCTCTTGCGATGTTGAAACTTGCAGTGAGAGAGAGGTTTTTCCCCTTGATCTCTTCGTGGGGTTCATTTTTTTGAACCCTATACTGAGGTTAATCCATTCGATCCACGCCCTCGAAATAATCCTTATGATGTTGGTGAGGTTCTTTCTGCCTGGTCTTGGCCGGTATTCAATCGACACGTGAGGATCGTCCTCACCATCCTCATTCTTTCGCCAAGCAGCCTTTCGCATCGCATTTTGGCATGTAGTTCTGGACACGCCAGCGACGGCAGCGATACGGTCTATTGCCCAATCGCAGAAGCCACGCTTCTTGACTTCAGTGACAACAACAGCCAATACCGCCCGCTCACCATCAGAGTAGTTTCCCCTGATAAAGTCGGGAACGGAGCCATCGCCGCCCCAAGTGCGCTTCCTGTCAATAGATTTCGACTTGTCAGGAGATGTGCAGGCCTTTGGTTTGATGCGCGAAATAAACTCACTGACGCGGCGTCCAACAGCTTTCTGCACTCCGGTACTTGCCTTGATGGTCCGAGCCTCGCCGGTCTCATAGGCCATGGCCAAGGCTTCGTCAGTGCATTTCCGGCTTGAAAGGTTGCGGATCAGACGATCTGAAATCTGTAGGGAGCTCACTGGGCGCGACCTCCATCCACCGGCCGCACAGTTTCCTGCTTTGCTAGCTTGGATGTAGCCTTTAGGGTTTTGTGCTGCTTAATTCGAAGATCGTAGAGGTTTTTCGAGATCTTGCCCTGCTTGAGCAGGATCTTCTGCCTTAATGCGTAACTCTTGGACATTACAGTGCCCTCGCATAACGAAGGGCATGGCCGCTCTTGAGCGCCTCAATAGCCTCAACAATCGTCAAGCTGAACCGCGATCGCACGAATGGAATGATCGGATCAGGGCATTCATTTCGGTGAACTGAAAGCCACTCGGCCGCTTCGCTGACGCGAGTTGTAGCAGAACGTTCGCAGAACGAAGTCCCCGGATTTTCCCCGTATTTGATGGGGAAATCATGCTTTGTTCTGCTTTTAGCTGCCGGGGAAAAGGTTGCGCTTAAATCTGAAACGTCGAGATTTCCAGCGTGTTGACTGGTGCTGTGAGAGAGGATTGAACTCTCGACCTCACCCTTACCAAGGGTGTGCTCTACCACTGAGCTACCACAGCATCAAAACCGGGCCAATCAACAAGCGTGGCCAAGCGGGGAGGCTATTGCCACAGCTTGGGGGCGAGCGCAAGGCGCAGGGTGATCTTTTTTGCGGCTTGGTCAAAATGGCGCCCGGCTTTTTAATTCGGCATTTTTCGTTTATGCAGTCTTCATGGACACAATGGATGACGATGCGGGCAAGGCCGGCAAGGCTGGAAAGACGGCGGCTGACCATCGGCGCGATCGCGCTGCGGCGCAGTTGCGGGCCAATCTGATGCGCCGCAAGCAGCAAATTCGCGCCCGCCGTTCCGGCCTTGAAGATCCGAGGGAGGGCTCCCTGAAGGCCGCTTCCGACGAAAAAGCCCTGCCTGATGCGGCGACAGGCCCGGACCGGCCAGACGAAGGCAAGTGAGTCGCTGCGGTTTTGGCCGGTTTACCGGTTCCGGCGGCTCAATCTGTGCAATGGCCGGTTTGAAATCGTAATCACGCCGCAATTTTCGCCCAATGCGGGTTTGTCGAGTGCGCCGTCCTCCCCGGGCGGCCTGCAGCTTCCTTGAATGCGGTGTGACAATCGGTTAAGGAGGCCGCAGATTTCCAATCCGCGCTGCATTCGCAGCTTCTTAGAAAGACTATCATGGATCGTATCAGGATTATCGGTGGCCAGCAGCTCAATGGCATCATTCCGATCTCGGGCGCCAAGAACGCCGCGCTGCCCTTGATGATTGCCTCGCTGCTGACCAGCGACACGCTGACGCTGGAAAATGTGCCGCATCTGGCCGATGTCGAGCAATTGATCCGGATCCTCGGCAATCACGGCGTAGATGTGACCGTCAATGGACGTCGCGAGCACCAGGGCGGCAGCTACTCCCGCACCATCCATTTTACCTGCCGCACGGTCGCCGATGTGACTGCGCCCTATGAACTGGTGTCCAAGATGCGGGCGTCGTTCTGGGTGATCGGCCCGCTGCTGGCGCGCGAAGGCCGGGCCCGCGTCTCGCTGCCCGGCGGCTGCGCCATCGGCACGCGCCCCGTCGACCTGTTCATCGAAGGCCTGGAGGCCCTCGGCGCCAATATGGAAATAGACGGCGGCTATATCAACGCCACGGCCCCCAAGGGCGGCCTGATCGGCGCGCGCTACACATTTCCCAAGGTCTCGGTCGGGGCCACCCATGTCATGCTGATGGCGGCTTCGCTGGCGCGCGGCACCACGGTGATCGGCAATGCCGCCCGCGAGCCTGAAATCGTCGATCTGGCCAATTGCCTCAATGCGATGGGCGCACGCATCAGCGGGCACGGCACCTCCACCATTACCATCGAGGGGGTCAATTCGCTTTCAGGCGCACGCCACCGCGTATTGCCGGACCGTATCGAGACCGGCACCTATGCCATGGCGGTCGCCATGGCCGGCGGCGATGTCGAACTGGTCAATACCAGGGCCGACTTGCTGGATACGGTTGTGGAAGCCATCCGCCGCGCAGGTGCGATTGTCACGCCGACCGAAAGCGGCATCAGGGTGGTTTCGCAGGAAGGCGTCATCAAGCCGGTGGATGTGGTCACCGATCCCTATCCCGGCTTTCCGACCGACATGCAGGCGCAATTCATGGCGTTGATGACGCGTTCGAGCGGCATTTCCCACATTACCGAGACGATTTTCGAGAATCGTTTCATGCATGTGCAGGAACTGGCCCGGCTGGGCGCCAAGATTTCGCTCAACGGCCAGACGGCAAAGATCGAGGGCGTCAGCAAATTAACCGGCGCGCCGGTCATGGCAACCGACCTCAGGGCCTCGGTATCGCTGGTGATTGCCGGGCTGGCGGCCCAGGGCGAAACCATGGTGTCGCGTGTCTACCATCTCGACCGCGGCTTTGAGCAACTGGAAGAGAAATTGACCCGCTGCGGCGCCATCGTGGAACGCGTCAGCGACTGATATCTGGGGCGTTCTTTCCGTCATCCTTGCCGCAAGGCGTTGCGGATTGCATTGCAACATCCTATCTCAGGGCCTAGGAACCGCGCCGCCGATTGACTGTGACGGCGCCGAAAAACGGATGTGGATGACAATGCTTAAACTGCTGGCACTGGATGAAGAGGACCTCAAGGTCATATCGGCGCATATGCAGGACGCCGTCTTTCGGGTGGAAGACGTCGAATACAGTCCGAAATCGGGGCAGCTTGCCATCGTCTCCAACCGGTTTGTCTGGGAAAACGCCGTTGAAGGCGGCAAATCCTTCGAACGCCGTCGCAGCCTGTTGGTCTTCAAGCAGGTCAAATCCGTGCGTTCGGTGGGTTTTGACCGCAAGGCCGCCGGCAAGGTGCTTGATCTGCTGGCCCTGTCTTTCGAAGTCGAAGGCGAGGGCCCGGAAGGCGCGATTGAATTGGTGCTGGCGGGCGGGGCGGCAATCCTGTTGAATGTGGACTGCATCGAAGTTCAGCTTGCAGATACCGGCGGGGCGTGGGAAACGACGATGAAGCCGCGCCATTAAGCCGGCGACTTATATTTCTGCAGGGAACGGGCCTGCAGGAGGGGTATGAGAAGGGGACGGTGCATTGGCAATCTGGCTTGATCAACGAGACGCGGATTTCGAAGCGCGTTTTTCGGCTTTTCTGACGACCAAGCGCGAAGTCTCCGTCGATGTCAACGACCAGGTTGCAGCGATTATCGAATCGGTCCGCATGCGGGGCGACGCAGCCCTTGCCGAGCTTTCCTCACGTTTTGACCGTATCGATTTTTCCAATCTGCCGATGCGGGTCAGCGCGCAGGAGATCGAGGCGGCCTACCGGTCGGTCGATACTGAAATCATTGCGGCGCTTGAACTGGCCGCCGCCCGGATTGAAAAACATCATCGCCGGCAATTGCCCAAGGACGATATCTACATTGATGAAATCGGCGTCGGTCTCGGCTCGCGCTGGAGCGCCATTGACGCCGTCGGCCTTTACGTGCCGGGCGGCACGGCGAGCTATCCTTCCTCCGTGCTGATGAACGCCATTCCGGCGCGTGTGGCAGGCGTCGAGCGCATCGTCATCGTAGTTCCGGCGCCCGGCGGCCGCCTCAATCCGGCCGTGCTGGCGGCTGCCAAGATTGCCGGTGTCGACGAGATCTACCGGATCGGCGGGGCGCAAGCCGTGGCTGCACTTGCCTATGGCACCGAAACCATCGCGCCTGTGGCCAAAATCACCGGGCCGGGCAACGCCTATGTGGCCGCCGCCAAGCGCCAGGTCTTCGGAACGGTCGGGATCGACATGATTGCGGGGCCGTCGGAAGTTCTGGTCATCGCCGATGCCGACAATGATCCCGATTGGCTGGCCGCCGACCTGCTGGCCCAGGCCGAGCATGACCGCGGCGCGCAATCCATCCTGATTACCGATGACCGCGCTTTGGCCGAGGCTGTGGAAAAGGCGGTCGAACGCCAGCTCAAGCGGCTCAGCCGGGCAGAAACCGCAGCCGCCAGCTGGGCCGACTTCGGCGCCATCATCCTGGTGGCGGATCTTGCGGCCGCCATGCCGCTGGCCAACCGCATCGCCGCCGAACATGTTGAACTCGCTGTCGCTGATCCGGATGCGATGATCGCGCGGATCCGCAATGCAGGCGCCATCTTTGCCGGCCGCCACACGCCGGAAGTGATCGGCGATTATGTCGGCGGCTCCAACCATGTTCTGCCCACTGCGCGCTCGGCGCGGTTTTCCTCCGGTCTTTCGGTGCTGGATTTCATGAAGCGGACTTCCATCCTGCGGCTTGGTCCAGAACAGCTCAAGGCGCTGGCGCCTGCCGCCATCACGCTTGCCAATTGCGAAGGCCTTGACGCTCATGCCCGCTCTGTCGCCATCCGGCTCAACCCGGAGGCTTGAGGATGACCGCAAAAAAGAGCGCGTTCCGCCTTTCCGACGTGGAACTCGATGAATCCATCGGCCGGTCGACGCCCGATGTCGAACATGAGCGCGCGGTCGCAATCTTCGACCTTCTGGAAGAAAATGATTTCGCACCGGTCGGCCATCCGGGCGGGCCCTATCACCTCAAGCTGTCGATGGTGGATTCCCGGCTGGTTTTTCACATCACCACGGAATCAGGCGAAACTGTCGCCACGCATATCCTTTCGCTGACGCCCTTCCGCCGGATCGTGAAGGATTATTTCATGATCTGTGAAAGCTATTACGACGCCATTCGCTCTTCGACCCCCAGCCAGATCGAGGCCATCGACATGGGCCGCCGCGGCATCCACAATGAGGGTTCGCAGACCCTGCTGGACAGGCTCGACGGCAAGATCAAGATTGATTTCGATACCGCCCGTCGGCTGTTTACGCTGGTTTGCGTGCTTTATTGGAAGGGCTAGCCGGCATGCAGACGCCAGACGCGTCGAAATCGGACAAACTGCCCGGGGCCATTCTTTTCATGTGCGGGCAAAATGTCATCCGTTCGCCCATGGCCGAAGCCATAGCGCGCTACCTGCTGCCTTCGACGGTCTATGTGGCCTCGGCCGGCGTGCGCAAGGGCGAACCCGACCCCTTCGTCGAAGTTGTGCTGGACGAGATCGGCCTGACGCTCGGGCGCAAGCAACCCCATACGCTGGATGATCTCGAAGATGATTATTTCGACCTGATCATCACGCTTGCGCCTGAAGCCCATCACGTGGCCATGGAATTGACGCGCACCATGGCGGTCGACGTCACCTATTGGCCGACGGCCGATCCGACGGTGGCGACCGGCACGCGCGAGCAGATTTTATCGGCCTATCGGGATGTGCGCGATCACCTGAAGGGGCTGATTGAGAAGCGATTGGTGGATCAAACGCGCTTTTCTTCTTGATTTTGCCGCGATAAGGGAACAAAGCCATCCCAGCGCAGTTCACAAATCCACGATGATTGTGTAGTTTCCGCCCAAATTTTGGCCCGCGCACCCTAGCGCGCGCAAACAAACAGGAAGACATCTGATCTATGCCGAAAGAAGAAGTACTGGAATTTCCCGGTGTTGTAACCGAACTCCTCCCCAATGCGACATTTCGTGTGAAGCTTGAAAACGAGCACGAAATCATCGCCCATACCGCTGGCCGCATGCGCAAGAACCGCATTCGCGTCCTGGCGGGCGACAAGGTGCTTGTGGAAATGACTCCCTATGACCTGACCAAGGGCCGCATCACCTATCGCTTCAAATGATATCAATTTTGTGCATGGCTGGTTGCGGCTGAGCGGGGACTGAAGAGCGTGAAACAGAAGCTGATCCTGGCCTCCGGCTCTCCGCGCCGTCTTGATCTTCTCAACCAGGCGGGCATTACGCCTGACCGGTTGATGCCGATGGATCTGGACGAGACCCCCAAGCGGTCCGAACATCCGCGCTCGCTGGCGCGCCGCCTTTCCGGTGAAAAAGCCGAAGCTGCTTTCGCGCATGCCAAGGGCGACGCCGATTGGCAGGGCAGCTACATACTGGCGGCCGATACCGTTGTCGCCGTCGGCCGGCGCATATTGCCCAAGCCGGAATATGTCGAAGAAGCCTCATCGGCGCTGCATCTGCTTTCGGGCCGCAGCCACAGGGTTTATACCGGCATCTGCCTGATCACGCCTGACGGAACGTCGCGCTACAAGGTCGTTGACACCAAGGTCCGCTTCAAGCGGCTGAGCAGCGAGGAGATTTCAAGCTATCTCGCATCGGGTCAATGGCAGGGCAAGGCCGGCGGCTATGGCATCCAGGGCTATGCCGGCACATTCATTCAAAAGCTGACGGGGTCCTACACGACCGTTGTCGGCCTGCCGCTTCTTGAAACCGTCCAGCTCTTGAGCGGCGAAGGCTACAGTTTTCATCAGAACTGGCAAAACGGATAGTCCAATGACCGGTGAAAAACCCGCATCCAATGTTGCTCCCTTGCGCAAGGCCCGGCCTTGCCCGGAATGTTCGCGCCCTTCCTCGCGCGAGGATTACCCCTTCTGCTCCAATCGCTGCCGCAACCTTGACCTGAACCGATGGCTGAATGGCGCCTATGCCGTTCCGACGGTGGATGATGAAAGCAAGTCGGGCGGCGAGGAGGAATAAGCACTAAATAAATCAAGCATTATCAATGCGTTGGTTTTTACTGAAAAAAAATCGAATTGGGGCTTGTCTGTCTCCGGCAAGATGCTATAACCCCGCTCGCTTCCGGAGAAAACCAAATCCGGGTCGGCTTTTGAACAAAGAGTCGGCGCATTGGCAAGCCCAGATAGCTCAGTTGGTAGAGCAGCGGATTGAAAATCCGCGTGTCCGTGGTTCAAATCCGCGTCTGGGCACCATCTCTTTTTCAAAACCGATACTTGATGCCGGAATTTTCACATCACGGATTGAGCTATTTTTAGTATGGCCCCATGCGACAGGCAAAACTTCGCTCGACCGCCGCAGCCGGTTTGATTCTCGATGCGCAAAGTGAGCTGGTTCATTCACCAGCGTGCCGGTGGGTGACGGACTTGACAGATTGGTTTTCGGTGGTCGCCTTTGATTGCATGGAGTTTTTCGATAATGAAATCCATTTGTTACGTTTTGCCGACGCATTTTTGGTGAGGGGTGGGCAGAGGCTTGGCGAAAAAGAAGTCCATTCTCGACCAAATGCGAAACAATCCGCGAGCAGGTTGGTTTATCGACGATATTGAAAAGGCCTGTGCAGCAAACGATATCAGCCTGAAGCCCCCGACAAGGGGAGGTCACTACAAGGTTGTCAGCAAGTTGTTTTCAGGGCATTTGACGATACCATATAATCGGCCCATTAAGGCTATATACATTATCAAACTCGTAGAAATGATTGATGAGCATATAAAGTGCGCTCAAAGGAAGGAAACCTGAGATGGAATATCCGATTGTGATTTTTCCTCTTACCGAAGAGGAGGGCGGCGGATTTCTCGGCATGGCGCCCGATTTGCTCGGCTGCCTGTCCGACGGCGCAACCCAAGAGCAAGCCCTTGCCAATACGCGCGATGCTATCCTTGAGTGGATTGATGAGGCGAATGAACGTGGTCTACCCGTCCCCCAACCCTTCAGCGCCGGTGAGCGCGCCACCGAGGAAAAGGAGCGTCTTATTGCGCATCTGAAAGGTGTCACTTCCGGCGTTGGTGAAGTTGAAACACGATTGGATTCGCTTGAAGAAACGATCAAGGATTTGAGTGAGCGGGTGGAAGATACAAAAGCCTGGTCGCGTTTCGCAAAGATTGTTGGCGAGTATCCCATGCCGGCAACGACAAGGGCGTCGCGCCTACACAATTGAACATCTGGTTATAGCCTGGGCTTTATCGCTTTGCCGGCTGAGAAGTCCGACGATTTTCCTTCAACCAGAGCCCAAGCGTTCCTGGCTGATTTCCATTCATCACCTCCAACGGGCAATTTCCTACCACTTTCCTGACCCGCCGCACCCCCATTCCGCCAGCGCGAAGCGACATGCAGGCTTAAGCAAAATCCTGCCGCCGGATGGCTTGCAATGGCCGAATTTTCAGCGGATAAGGCGCGGATTGAACATCATTGCCTGTGTTCCGGGCTATCAATGCGATGGATCCGCAGCGCAATGGCCGAAATATGATCGATACGTCGAAATTCAAGCCTTTCCATCCAATCTTGCCCGGGGCAACCCTGAAGGAGCGCCTGGTCGGCAGCCTGGGCGCGCTGGTCGGCATTTGCGTCACCGGATTGATCTGCGGGCTGGCCTTTGGCCTGCATGCGCAGCTTCCGCTTATCGTTGCGCCCATTGGCGCGTCTGCGGTGCTGTTGTTTGCCGTTCCCGCAAGCCCGCTGGCGCAGCCCTGGCCGATTGTCGGCGGAAACACGATTTCCGCCCTTGTCGGCGTGGCCGTGGGTCGTCTTGTCGATGATCCGGTCATCGGCATCGGCCTGGCCGTCGGGCTGGCAATCGCCGCCATGTCGTTTACCCGTTGCCTGCATCCGCCGGGCGGTGCGGCGGCGCTGACGGCCGTGATAGGCGGACCTGCGGTCGCCTCGACAGGTTTCTGGTTTGCTTTTGTTCCCGTTGCGGTCAATTCGGTCGTGCTGGTTTGCCTGGGATTGCTGTTTCACTGGCTGGCCGGACGCAGCTACCCCCACAGGGCAGCGGCGGTGGCTGTCAATTTGCATGGAACCGCCGATCCGCCGCCTGCGCTCCGGGTCGGCTTCAACAAGCAGGATATCGATCAGGCGCTAGCAGAACTCAACGAGACGCTCGATATCGACCGGGAAGATCTGGACCGCCTTCTGCGGCGGGTAGAACAACAAGCGCTGCTGCGCACCCATGAGGGTCTGTCCTGCGGCGATATCATGTCGCGGGACGTCATCAGCGTCGATGCAGGCGCAGGCACCGAAACAGCGCGGGCGCTGCTTCTCGGACATGACATAAGGACGCTGCCGGTTCTGGCCCGGGACGGCCGGCTTGTCGGCACCGTCGGCCTGCGGGAATTGGCGCATGTGCTGGAAGCAGCGCAATTGCCGATGTCGGAGGCGGTGACGGCGCATGAGGGCGATCCGGCCATCAGCCTTCTGCCGCATCTCACCAACGGGCGTACCCATGCAGTGATCATCATCGACGCCGAACACCAAGTACACGGAATTGTTTCGCAGACCGATCTCTTCGCCGCACTAGCCAAGAGCCTCTCGACATCCTGGACATCGGATGAACTGATGCAGGATGGCCGCGGCATATGAATGCAAACCGCAGCACCAATGCATTGTCCTGACGGGCCGACCGCGCCGTGAATAATCGCAGCGCCAACTGCGATCATGCTGGTCATTGACGACTTGCATTCAAGGCGGCGCGAAATGCGCGGTCGTGATCGGCTTTATGCCCCGCCGCGATTCCAGCCGCGGCCGCGTTCGCCGAACATTTCATAGCCGTCAGCGGTAATCGCCAGCGTGTCTTCCAGCTTGAGGAAGCCGCGGCTGGGGTGAAGCATGGTCGTTTCAACGGAAATCACCATGCCTGCTTCCAGCGGATGGGCGGCATCCACGCCATCATAAGCGACGGGATGGTTTGTCATCAGGAAGGGCGCTTCATGGCTGATCAGCCCCATGCCATGGGCGAAGAAATCCGTGAAGCCGGCAATTGGCGAAGCCTTGAGCACGGACTCGGCATGCGAGATCATGTCGCCGCCCAATATGCCGGCCTTGACCTTGGAAAAGGCCGCCTGCTGCACGGCCTCGATGCCGGCCAGCAGATCTTCCAATTCATTGTCAGGCTCGCCGAGAATGCCCATCCGGCAAAGATCGCCGATATAGCCGTGATAATTGCCGCCGGAATCAATCGAAAGCACTTCGCCCTTTTTCCAGCTTTGGTTGGAACTTGCCCGATTGTGGCTCGAGCCCAGCGTCAGCAGGCAATATTCAAAATGCAGGCCCCGAATGGTTTCCTGCCGGCGTAATTGCTCAATGATGTCGGCCTTTGTCGTTCCCTCCCGCGCCAATGCAATTGTGGCCAGCATCGAATCGGTAATCAGTTCGGAGGCCAGCCGCAATTGCTGCAGTTCGGCCGGCGATTTGATGGCGCGCAGACGTTCAAGCGTGTGGGTGGCATCGACGAAGGTGGCGCGGGGCAGTTCCTTTGAAAGCAGGCTGAAGGCATCGGACGGCATGAAGCCGGGCTCATAGCCGATGCGCACGTCAGATGTGGCTATTCTTTTGATATGGGCTCCGGCCAGATGCGCCGCATCCAGCGTACCCCAGCAGGCGGCCTGCACTGAAGGCGTCCAGAAGGGGTTGTTGTGGTGTTCGCCGCCCTCCATCTTGTTGCCGATATAGCCGGCATGATCGGGCTTGCCTTTCTGGTAGGCGACAATCGGCAGGTAGCGGCTGTGGCCGATGGCATCCATCCCGGCAAAGAAAATGAACTTGTAGCCGCCCAGCAGATATTGGGTGTTGTGCTTTGATGTCGCCAGCAGCACGTCAATGCCTGCCTCATCCATCAGGGCATCGAGTTTGTGATGGTCGAAGGGAATGGCCTGAGCCGTCTCCTGCACCTTTATCTCGTTCATCGTGAATCTCCCTTTCACATATCAGGCTTGCGGCGGCACCAGGCGAAAATCGGGAAGCTCCCGCAGCGCCAATTCAGGCCCGGACGGCGAATAGACCACAAAAAGCTGCATCGGACCGTCATTGGAATTTGTTGTCGAATGGAACCTGCTTTCAGGAACATAGATCGTGCAGCCCGGACCCACATCGCGAACCACGGGGTTGCCATTCTCGTCTTCCACCATCTGCTGGCCGTGGCCGGAAATCACGAAGATGATTTCCTCGGCGCCGGGATGGTTGTGGCGAGTATGACCCTGGCCCGGCTGCAAATCAACCACGCCGCCGGAAAAGCGCGTCGCTCCGTTGACTTCGGGCGCAACGGTCAGGGCAAGCCGGCCCCAGTCAAAAGCGAACGTGTTGACATCCTTGGGATATACAAACATCTGGTCGGGATTTTTCATAGCATCATTCCTCCGTGAATTTTCGATCATTTGCGGTTCTTGCCGACGGCAAGCGATTTGAAGCTTTCGGTTTGGGCCTTGATGGCGATTTCGGCCGGCAGCCTTTCCATGGAACTGGCGCCGTAAAAACCGTGGCAACCATTGGTATTGTCGAGAATGTAGCGGGCGTCATCCGGCATCGAGATCGGTCCGCCATGGCAAAGCACGATGATATCCCTGCGGACAGAACGGGCCGCTTCCGCGATATTGTCAATCTCCATGGCGCAATCGGCAAGCGATTTTGCCGAAGTCGCTCCGATCGAGCCGCCGGTCGTCACGCCCATATGCGCCACGATGATATCCGCACCGGCTTTGGTCATGGCGACGGCCTCGTCGGGGTTGAAGACATAGGGCGTGGTCAGCATGTCCAATTGATGGGCGGCGGCAATCATCTCGACTTCCAGCCCGTATCCCATACCGGTTTCTTCAAAGCTCTGGCGCATCGCCCCTTCAAACAGCCCGACCGTGGGAAAATTCTGCACGCCGGAAAAGCCCAGATCCTTGAGTTCGGCAAGGAAACGCGGCATCAGGATGAAGGGATCGGTTCCGTTGACGCCCGCCAGCACCGGCGTGTGCTTGACGACCGGCAGGACTTCCACCGCCATTTCGCGGACAATCTCGTTGGCATTGCCATAGGCCAGCAATCCTGCCGATGATCCCCGGCCCGCCATGCGGTAGCGGCCCGAATTGTAGATGATGATCAGGTCGATGCCGCCGGCTTCCTCCGACTTGGCCGACAGGCCGGTTCCAGCGCCGCCGCCGACTATCGGTTCGCCCCTTGCAATCATGGCATTGAATTTCTCGACGATCTGTTTTCGCGCTATGGCCGGCATGGTGAACTCATGTTTTGACGATCGCTCTGAACCGGGCGACGGCGGCATCCGCGAATTGCGGATCATTGATATGGTATGGCAGGCGGGTCAATTGCCGGTTTGATGCAGGCTTCAGCGTGGATTCGAGCGCTTCGAACAATGCTGCATCCGCCTCCGGATCGAAGAAGGCGCCGCCCTCGACATCAAGGGCCGATACGCCTTTTTCCGGTATGAGCAGATGGATCGGGCCATTGCATTGGTTCAACCGTCCGGCGATCCAGCGGCCGATTTCGCGGTTTTCATCTGGCAGGGTCCGCATCAGCGTGACATTAGAATTGTGCTTGTAAAAAAGCCTTCCGGCATATTTGCCGGGGACCGTTTCCGGCGCCCAGAAATTGACCATGTCGAGCGCGCCGACAGATACGACCGCGCCGGTTCCGGTGCGCGCCAATGCGCCGAAGCGGTCCGTGGTCGCCGGCAGGACGCCGCCAAGCAGCAGATCGCAGACCTCCGTCGTCGTCATGTCGCAGACGGCCTTGATGAGGCCGCTGTCCACCAGCTTTTCCATTGTGCGCCCGCCGGTTCCGGTGGCATGAAAAACCATGCAGTCGAATTCGTCGCGCAATTGGGCGGCCATGGCGGTCACACATGCAGTGGTGACGCCGAACATGGTCAGGCCGATCGAGGTCTTGTTGCCGCCGGCCGTCGCGGGATGGGCGGCCATGGCGGCGATGGCCCGGGCGGCATTGTGCAGGACGATGCGGCTGATGCCGTTGAGACCGGCCAGATCGGTGACCGACGGCATCATGATGATGTCGGAAATATCGACATAGGGGGCGGTATCGCCGGAGGCCAGCGTGGAAACCATGATTTTCGGGATGCCCAAGGGCAATATCCGCATGCCGGCGGTTATGATCGAAGTGCCGCCGCCGCCGCCGATGCCGATGATGGCCGACACGTCGGACGCCTGGCCGATATAGCGGGAAAATGCGATGGCCATGGCTGCAACCGCCGTGCCGCGATCGCCGGTCGAAAAAACCGCATCGGAACCTTCCGGATGGAAGCCTGCGACGATTTTCGCTGAAACATCCATGTCAATTGTCGGATTTTTCGTGCCGACATCGACCAGGATCGCTTCACCGCCGGCCGCGCGGATTTCATGGGCGAGAAAAAGCAATTCCTCGCCTTTGGTGTCGGCTGTGCCGGCAACGACAATCTTTCCCATCACTCCTCCCGCGGCCGGCATGAACCGGCAGCCTCCCCTGTGTGATTGCCAATGACTGTGAACAGAAAATGGATTGCGAATTTATGAGACTGGAGTATCATAACGACATGGGCATCTCACGTCAACTTGATGAATCGGCAGAAATGGTGGAGCGCGGACCGCGCGCCCGGACCAGAAGGCTGATGCTTGAAACGGCCACCCGTTTGATGCAGGCGGGCGCAACGCCGTCTGTCAGCGATGTGGCGGAAGCTTCGGGCGTTTCGCGTGCAACCGCCTATCGATATTTCCCCAGCCAGGCCGCTCTCGTCAAGGCCGTGGTTGACGAGGCATTGGGGCCGATATTGTCGTGGACCTCCGATCTCGATGACGTCCAGGACAGGGTCTCGGATCTCTTTTCCACGGCGATGCCGCGCATCGAAGATTTTGAAGCGACGTTCAAGGCCGCGCTCAAGCTGGCGCTGGAACAATGGGCGCAGCGCCAGGCCGGCACATTGGGCTCTGAGCCGCAGTTTGTCCGCGGCCATCGGGTCGATCTGCTGCTGGATGCGGTCAGTCCTTTGGAAGGCAAACTGTCAAAAAGCGAGCGGGAAAGGCTTGCCCAGGCGCTGTCGCTTGTCTTTGGCGTTGAAGTCTTGATCATCTTGAAGGATATTTGGGGTCTGGGCGCCGGAAAGTCGGAATCCGTGGCCCAATGGGCGGCCGCCGCCTTGGTTCGGGCGGCTATTGAGGACGCCGGCAGCGACCGGCAGTGAATAACGCGCCTTGTTTAATTCACCTCATCTGGTTAGACCAGATTGAAGGGCATAAGCACATGAATGCTGCTTTTCTCCGGAAATGACTCGGCGCCTGGACGGCACGCAGCGATTATTCGGTGAAAAAATTGACGATTACAATGAATTCTACCAGTTGTGATCAAAACATGCCGGTCGGCATCTTGACGCAGATTTTTTTTGGTAATACCAGATTTAGGACTAAGACAGATCGGAGAGGTTCCGGTCCGGATCATCAAAGAGAGCTGGGAGAGCTCTGATCGGGACCGCCGCGATCTGGAGGACTACCGAAGCCGGACAACAGGCCGGCTCAATGATCGGGTAGAATGGGAGGAAGTAACTATGCGCAAAACTTTAGCCGGCTTGCTGGCCGGTATCAGCTTGGCACTGGCATCTGGAACATCGGCTTGGTCCACCGAACTGACGATTTTCTGGGCGGAATGGGATCCGGCCAACTATCTTCAGGAACTGGTCAATGAATATGAAGCCGAGACAGGTGTTAAGGTCAATGTGGAAACCACGCCCTGGGCGGATTTTCAAACCAAGGCATTTACCGAATTCAATGCCAAGGGCGATTCCTACGACATGGTGGTAGGTGACAGCCAGTGGCTGGGCGCAGGCTCGACCGGCGGCCACTATGTGGATCTCACAGATTTCTTCAACGCCAACAAGCTTTCTGAAGTCATGGCGCCGGCAACTGTGAAATCCTATGCGGAATATGGCGGCAAATACTGGGCCGTGCCGCTGGAAGGCGACGCTGTGGGCTGGTCCTATCGCAAGGACTGGTTTGAAGATCCAAAGGAAATGGAAGCCTTCAAGGCGAAGTATGGCTACGACCTCGGTGTGCCGAAGGACTTCAAGGCGCTGCGCGACATCGCCGAGTTCTTCAACCGGCCGGATGAAAAGCGTTATGGCATCGCCATTTATACCGACAATTCCTATGACGCCATGGCCATGGGTTTTGAAAACGCCCTGTTTTCTTACGGTGGCGAATTGGGTGACTATTCGACCTACAAGGTCGATGGCTTCATAAATTCCGACAAGGCGGTGGCCGCCCTCGACATGTATCGCGAGCTCTACAAATATACGCCACCGGGTTGGGCCAAGAGCTTCTTCATTGAAGACAACCAGGCCATCACTGAAGGTCTGGCGGCAATGAGCATGAACTACTTCGCATTCTTCCCCTCATTGCTGAATGAAGCCACCAATCCGCATGCCAAGGTCACAGGCTTCTTTGCCAATCCGGCAGGCCCCGATGGCGATCAGTTCGCAGCACTCGGCGGGCAGGGAATCTCCATCGTTTCCTATTCGCAAAACAAGGAAGAATCCATGAAGTTCCTGGAATGGTTCATCAAGGAAGACACCCAGAAGAAATGGGCTGCTCTTGGTGGCTACACCTGCTCTGCTGCCGTTCTGCAGTCGGAGGAGTTCCAGAATGCAACGCCTTACAACAAGGCTTTCTATGAAACCATGTTCAAGGTGAAGGACTTCTGGGCTGTGCCCGAATATGCCGAACTGCTGCAGCAGCTCAACCAGCGCATCTACCCGGCCGTGGTCGGCGGTGAAGGCTCTTCCAAGGAGGTGCTTGACGCACTGGCCAAGGACTGGGAAGCAACTTTCACGAAGTATGGCCGCTAAAGGCTCCAACGCAATCCGCAAGGGGCGCATCGCCCCTTGCGTTTCTTTCCCGATAGGAGTCCAGCCTTGGCCACCGCAGTCATGAAAACTCTCAGTGCCAATTCACCGGCGGCGGCGAGGGGTATGAGCGATATTGCAATTCGCAACCTCTTCATCATTCCGACCATCTTTTTCCTGATCGTGTTCAATATTTTCCCGCTGATTTACTCATTGGGTTACTCGTTCACCGATTTTCGCGCCTCAACCAGTGCTCCCGCCAATTTCGTCGGGTTGCAGAATTATCGCGATCTTCTCAACGATCCCTTCATCTGGTCCAATTTCGCCATTACGGCGAAATATGTGATCATTTCAGTCAGCGGCCAGGTGCTGGTCGGCTTTGGCGTGGCCATGCTGCTCAATCGCGACATTCCCTTCAAGGGCCTGTTGACGACGCTGCTGCTGTTGCCGATGATGCTGTCGATGGCCGTGGTCGGGCTGTTCTGGAAGCTGCTTTACGATCCGTCCTTCGGCATCATCAATTATGCCCTTGGCCTTGGCTCCTTCGAGTGGCTGGCCAACCCCGACATGGCGCTTTACGCCGTTGCAATCACCGATATCTGGATGTGGTCGCCGTTTGTCATGCTGCTGTCGCTGGCCGGGCTTTCAGCCGTTCCCAAGCACCTTTACGAGGCTGCGGCGATAGACCGGGCCGGACCGTTCTACACCTTCTTCCGCATCACGCTGCCGCTGGTGGCGCCGATCCTGATGATCGCCATCATTTTCCGCACCATGGAAGCCTTCAAGACCTTCGATCTCGCTTATATCCTGACAAGCCAGCCGACCACCGAGGTGATTTCCATCCGGCTCTACAAGATGGCGTTCCAGGAATGGCAGACCGGTCGCTCCTGCGCGCTGGCCTATATCGTGCTGCTGATGGTCCTGGCGATCACCAATATCTATGTCATGTATCTCAACAAAGTGAAGGAGCGCTGATATGGCCGGTGTCCGCACTCCCGCCGAAACTGGCTTGAACCGTTTGGCAATCGTCGCCGTCCTGCTGATCACGCTGATCTTTCTTGCGCCGATCTACTGGATTACCGCGACCGCCTTCAAGCCGCGCAACCTGGCGACGACAATCCCGCCGACGGTGGTTTTCCAGCCGGAAATATCGCCTTTCGTCAAGCTGTTCACCAAGCGCTCGCAATTGCGCAGCGCGCCTACGCCGGAAGAATATGCAGCCGCACCCTGGTGGGAGCGCATGGTATTTGACGGCGGCGAAAAGATTGTCCGTTCCGGCAAGGGTGAAATTCAATTGTCCGGCTATCCGGGCCGCTTCCTCAACAGCCTGATCGTGGCCATAACCTCGACCGTGCTGGCTGTCAGCATGGGAACATTGACGGCCTACGGTTTCTCGCGCTTCAAGCTCAAGGGGGAGGCGGACTGGCTGTTCTTCATATTGTCGACGCGCATGTTGCCGCCGGTTGTCGTCGCCATTCCGATGTTCCTGATGTACCGGGTTGTCGGGCTGAACGACACCCATGTCGGGCTGATCATACTTTATACCGCCTTCAACATGTCTTTCTCGGTCTGGCTGATGAAAGGCTTCATCGACGAAATTCCAAAAGAATATGAAGAGGCGGCGCTGGTTGACGGCTATACGCGGATGGAGGCTTTCTTCAAGATCGTTCTGCCCGAAGCCGCCACCGGCATTGCCGCAACCGCAGTGTTCTGTTTCATCACCGCCTGGAACGAATATGCCTTCGCGCTGATCATGACCAATCGCCGCGCCCAGACAGCACCGCCCTTCATTCCGTCGCAAGTCGGATCGGGACTGCCGGACTGGACGGTCATTGCCTCAGGAACATTCCTGTTCCTGCTGCCGGTCGCCATTTTCACCTTCCTGCTGCGCAACCATCTGCTCAGGGGCATGTCATTCGGAGCGATCCGCAAATGAGTTTTCGCAGCGTCAACCAGAAATATCTGTTTCCCGCTTCCCAGGCCTTGATGATTTTCGGCATTATTGCCCTCTGCCAGCCTTGGAGCCTTTTTCTGCACCGCTATGGCGTAACCATGATCCTGGTCGGTCTCATTGCCTTCAATGTGACCTCCAAGATCGCGCCCGACAAACAAGACGCCAAAGGGAACGGGGCATGACGCATATCGAACTACGCGGCGTTGAGAAATTTTTCGGTGATGTGCAAGTCATCAAGGATCTCAACCTCACCATTGAAAACAATGAATTCATCGTGCTGCTTGGCCAGTCGGGCTGCGGAAAAACAACGACGTTGCGCGCCATTGCCGGGTTGGAAACCATCGATGCCGGCGATATCCTGATTGACGGCAAGCCGGTCCAGCACATGAAGGCCTCGGCCCGCGACATTGCGTTCGTTTTCCAGTCTTTCTCGCTCTATCCGCATATGAGCGTCTATGAGAATATCGCCTTTCCGCTGAAGGCGATGCGCATCCGCGGCCAGGACATCGATCAGGATGTGAGAAGTGTGGCCGCGACCCTGCAGATCCCGCATCTGCTCGACAAGAAACCTTCCGCACTTTCGGGCGGTGACATGCAGCGCGTCGCCATCGGCCGCGCATTGGTGCGCAAGCCCAAGGCGATGCTGATGGACGAGCCGATCGGCGCGCTTGACGCCAAATTGCGTGAGGAAATGCGCGCCGAAATCAAGCGGCTGCACATGAAGCAGGGATCAACGACGATTTATGTGACCCACGATCAGGTTGAGGCGATGTCCCTGGCGGACCGCATCGTCATCATGCATGAGGGCGTGTTGCAGCAGGTTGGCACGCCCTCGGAGGTCTATTCCCATCCTTCCAACATGTTCGTCGCCCAGTTCGTCGGCAGTCCGGTCATGAATATGATTGATGTATCGCTTGCAAAGCAGGCAGGCGAAGCTTTCCTGAATGTCGAAGGCATCAATGGCGCCTTGCCTTTCCCGCGCAAGCTGACCGACATGGTCGCCTCCAGGAACACGGCCGGCGCCAAGCTGGCCATGGGCATCCGCCCGGAAGGCGTCGTAGTCTCCCACGATCAACAGGAGGGCTTCATTGCGCTCAAGACACAGATCGTCGAGCCTTTGGGCTCCCATGACATTGTTGATCTGAACTTCGGCAACCAGATGCTCAGGGCCCGGACGACAAGCGGTTACGTCAAGCGACCCGGCGATCTTGTCTATGCCCGGATCGATCCCGTGCAAACGCACTTCTTTGACACCACCACCGGTCAATCACTCGGGATCAGACTCTGATGGCGCATATCCAGCTCAAGAATGTTTCAAAGAAATTTGGCGATCACATCGCGCTGAAGGACCTCGATATAGAAATTGCCGATGGCGAATTCTTCGTGCTTCTGGGGGAAACCGGGGCAGGCAAGACAACCACCTTGCGGCTGATCGCCGGGCTTGAAAAGCCCGATAGCGGCACGATCCTGATTGACGGCATCGATGTCGGCGGCTGGGGAGCGGCAGAACGCGACGTGGCTTTGGTCTTGCAGCAATATTCGCTTTATCCGCGCTACACGGTGCGTGAAAACCTGGAATTTCCGCTGAAATCGAAACTCCGCCGCATTGAAAAGGCCGAGATCGATGAGCGCGTGGCCCGCGTCGCCAAGACACTGAGGATCGAGCACCTTCTGGAGCGCAAGACGGACCGGCTGTCGGGCGGCGAGATGCAGCGCGTCTCCATCGGTCGGGCTATTGTGCGCCAGCCCCGGGTCTTCCTGATGGATGAACCCCTGTCGGCGCTGGACGCCAAATTGCGCGAGGCGCTGCGCACCGAACTCAAGAACCTGCAAATGACCCTGGGCGCAACCTTCCTGTTCGTCACCCACGACCAGATCGAAGCACTTTCGATGGGCGACAAGATCGGCATTCTCAACAATGGCCAGTTGGTGCAGACCGGTACGCCGAATGAAATCTATAACAAGCCGAAAAATACCTTTGTCGCGCGTTCCGTCGGTTCGCCGCCGATGAACCTGCTCGACGGCCAGATGGCCGGAGCCAAGGCGGTCTTTGTGCCGGGGCAGTTTGAATTGCCCTTTGCGTCGGGCAAAAGCGGCGCTGAGGCGGCGGAAGGCCGAAAGATGATCTTCGGTATCCGGCCAGAGGATATTCACCTTGAGGCGGGCGCCACGGCGGAAGCCGTCGTTAACGATATAGAAAATCACGGTGTCGAGAAAATAGTCAGCCTTGCCATCGGCGCCATCAAGATCCGCGCCACGGTTCCAGCCGTCACCAAGGTTGGAATTGACGAGACCGTGCGGATCGGCTGGAACCCTGAAAAAGTGGTGCTGTTTGATGCCAAGAGCGGGCTCAACCTTCACCAGGCCTGATGGCGTATAGAGCGCGCAATCGCCAGGCGCGCATGAGATGGCCGCTTTGGATGAATCAAGGGGTTTGCCTGCCGGTTTTTCCGGCTGGCTCAGGCGGCGGGAAATCGCCGGCGGTAAAGTCCGACCGCTTGCGGGTTGCGCAGGTTGACGGGCAATTCACCTTTCAAGATCAGCAATGCCTCGGCGGCGGCGCCCGTTCCCATCCGCATCATGCTTTCTTCTGTAACCCCGGCCATATGCGGGGTAATGACGACATTGTCGAAACTGAAAAAGGGGTGATCGGCCGGCAGTGGCTGGGTTGAAAAAACATCCAGCGCCGCCCCTGCGATCCGTCCGGAATGAAGCGCCGCAATCAAGGCATCGTCATCGACGACAGGACCCCGGGACACATTGACGAGGATGGCGCCGGGTTTCATCCTGCTTATCCGTTCGGCGCTCATCAATCCGGTCGTCTCTGCCGTCAGCGGGCAGCACAGCACGACGATGTCGCTCTGCTCGACCAGTTCGTCCACCGTGACGAAACGGACGCCCTCAGGCAGGGAAGAGGGCGTCCTGCTATTGGCGATCACCTCAAGGCCGAAACCGTGCCTGGCAATGCGATCAATATGCTTGCCGACATTGCCCATGCCGACAACGCCCATCGTCTTTCCTGACAGATCATGACCGGTATCGGAAAAAGCCCTGCCGGCCAGCCATCCCTTCGAGCGCAGAGCGCGGTCCACGGCGCGAAACTGGCGCAGCAGCGACAATGACACCTGGAAGACATGCTCGGCCACGGAAAGGGCATTGGCGCCCGGCACATTGGCAACGAGAATGCCCGCTCTTGTAGCGGCCTCGACCGGGATCATGTCGATTCCCGCGCCATGCCGGATGGCGGCGCGCAGATTGGGCGCATTGTCAAACAGGGTGGCGGGCAGGGGCGCGCGGACAATGATGATGTCGGCAAGGCTGCCCTCGCGGGTCAGCGTCTCCGGATCAATGGCGGAGGCGATCTGCAGCCGGCCGGCACCCGACAAAATGGCCGTTGCGCGGGGATGCAGGGTGTGCGTCGAATAAATTACTGCCACGGCGTCCGGCCCTCACGATTTCCTGCTGTCCGGTCCACCCGGCGGCGCGTCGCCCAGCAAACCGTGCCAATAGCTTTCAGCACCCTGCAAATGCGCGCTCATCAGGGCCTGGGCCAGATTGCCGTCACGCTGCAAGAGCGCATCGAAAATTCTCAAATGCTCGGCATGCGAACGCCTCGAGCGCTCCGGATCCTTGAAATAGACCGGCAGGCGGTGCTCGCCCATGACATAATAGACGCTGCATACCTGGTGAAACACGCTGTTTTTGGTCGCCCTTACAATTTCCAGGTGAAATTCCCGGTCTTCAAGCGACAGGCCTTCGCCGGCCGCAATGCGCTCTTCCGATGCGGCCAGTATTTCGCGAAGACGGTCGAAATTTTCCTCGGTGGCGCGCGAACAGGCAAGCTCGGCAGCCTTGATCTCGTGGATCTTTCGCAGTTCGACGGTTTCGTAGATCACCACCGGATCAAGCGGCAATCCGGCTTTTGCAAACAGCGCAATCGCCTCGACACTGGATTGCGTCTTGGTCAGGTAGATCCCTGATTTGGCGCGCCTTTCGACGATCCGCATGGCTTCGAGAATGGCAAGCGCCTCGCGGATCTGGCCGCGGCTGACGGAAAAATACTCGGCCAGCTCGCGCTCGGACGGCGTTCGGCCGCTTTCCGTGTCGGAACACGAAAACAGATAGGCGGCCAGTTCGGCGAGCAGGCTATTTTCCTTCATCTTCATAAACTTTGCGCATGAGTCTCCAAAATCCGTTCATTGACGGTAAAGCCGAGGCCCGGCCCGTCCGGTATGGCAATCATGCCGTCGCGGACTTCGATCGGCTCGACAACCAGATCGTGGATCATCGGATTGGCCCCCAGCGAATATTCGATGATATGGCCCGCCGGTGATGCCGCGCATAAATTCAAACCGGCAAAAAAGCAAGGCGCGCCGGCCCATAGATGCGGTGCAAAACGCAGATTGAAGGCGCTGGCAAGCGCTGAAATGCGCATCGCCTCGGTTATGCCGCCGCAAAAGGCGGGATCGGGCTGGAAAATGTCGGCGGCCTTGAGCACCGCAAGATCACGGAAATCAAACCGCGTCGTCTCGGATTCTCCGGCAGCCACCGGAACGCAACCGGCTGCACGGACTTCCGCCATGCCCGGCTTGTCGTCGCCGATCACCGGTTCTTCAAACCAGGCAAGATCGAAATCGCGGACGAGGTGGATGAAGCGCTTGGCATCGGCCACCGTGTAGGTTCCATGGGCGTCCACCATCAGTTCGACATCAGGGCCGATGGCAGCGCGCGCAGCCTTCACGCGGGCTGCCGAAACATGCGGCGCGCCATCCATGGAGCCGACCCGCATCTTGACGGCCTTGAAGCCGCCCGTGTCGATATAGGAGTTCAGCTGGTCGCCGATGGCGTGTTCATCAGCCCATCCGCCGGACGCATAGGCCGGCATCCGCTCGGCCTTGCGCCCGCCCAGAAGCTGCCAGACAGGCACATTGTGGGCTTTGCCGAGAATATCCCACAAGGCGATATCGACGGCGCTGATGGCGGCCAGCGACAATCCGCGCCTTGCCAGTTCCGGCATTGCGTGGCCGCGCATGGCTGCCGCCTCATGGCGGACGCCATTGTAAAGCATCTCCCAAATCGCCGAAATATTGCCCGCTTCCTGGCCGATCAGCCTGGGAGCGATTTCATGGTTGAGCATATAGACAAGCGCGCCATAGGTGCCGGCGCTGCCTGCTGCATTCTTGCCTTCACCCCAGCCGACAATACCATCGTCGGTTTCGATGCGCAGGATCGCCGCATCGAATTTGGTCAGCCGTCCGAAGTCGCTGCGATGCTGGCGACTTGCTTCTATGGGTATGCTGACCCACCAGGCCTGCACCTTCTTGATACGCATTGGCACCCCCGGCCTTCCCGAAGCGTAGGCTTCGAGAAGGCATACAATTCCGGCAGGAGATCAGGACTTGATCAACGGCAGGATGGTTTCAGCTGTGATCCGCATCTGGTCGGAGTAGAATTCCTCCGTCAGAAGGCTGGAGCCGTGATCCTGGATGAATTTCAACTGCTCTGGGGGAATATCGACCGGATTGCGCTCGACCATCTTGGGATATTTCGCAGCCGGCGTACGATCCACCGGCGCCACGAATTCATTGGTCACTGCGCCGTCGTAGCCGACTTCACGCAGCGTGGCGATGATCTTGGGCCAATCCAGATGGCCGAGACCGGCCGCAAAACGGTTGTTGTCAGCAATGTGGAAGTCGAACAGCCGTTTTCCGGCCAGCCGGATGGCGTCGTAGATGTCATCTTCTTCGATGTTGAGATGGAAGGCGTCAAGGCAGACGCCGCAGTCCGGGCTGACCGCTTCAGCCAGCGCCAGGGCCTGGGCCGCGCGGTTGAAAAAATAGGTCTCAAAGCGGTTGAGCGGTTCGATGGCGATCTTGACGCCCTTTTTCTGGGCATGGGCAAAACATTCCTTGGTCGCATCGACCACCCATTTCCACTCTTCCTCCTCAGTGCCGTCCGGCACCACCTTGCCCACGGTTGCTGGAACCAGGGTGATGATTTCACCTTCCAGCTCGCTGACCATGGTAATGACGCTGTTGACATAATCGACCGAGCGGGCGCGCTGGCCCTCATCCTTGGCGGCCAGATTGCGCTCGCCCAGCGTCAGCGTGACTGCGCCCCAGCAGCGTATGCCATGTTCCTTCAGGAGCGCGCGGGTCTCCTTGACAGGGTATTGCGCCGGTTCGCCCGATATCTCAATGCTTTCATAGCCGAATTGCTTGATGCGCTTCAAGGTGACGGCCAGGGGTTCGGCCCTCATCCAGTTATGTGTCGAAAGATGCATTGTGTCTTCCCTCCCAGGATCAATCTGCAAATGTTATTGCCGCAAACCGCAGGCAGCCATAACTGACCTTTGGCGGCTCCGCATTGGTTTGACCAATTTAGCCTGTTTCTAGGTCTACAACAAACATTGCAAAACGGCAAGCTGACCGCGATCTTCAGCTGTCATTTATATAAACATTTGAAAAAAAACAATAAAAAACAAAAATTAGGAAATATGAAATAAAAATTTGAAGTTTTCAACTTGACGATTTCCGTGGATTGGTATTACCAGATAGAGGCGAGCAGGGTGGATTCGCGGCGGGCGCAACGTTTTTTCGGGAGAAGAACATGAAAATCGGCATGTGCATGTTTTTATGGACGACGCATGTCTCCAGCGCGCATGAGGATTTGCTGCGCGACATCAAGGCCACAGGCTTTGACGGCGTCGAGATTCCCATATTCGAAGGCAATGCCGATGAATACCGGCAACTGGCGGACCTGCTGGATTCCATCGGCCTGGAGCGCACCGCCGTCTCGGCCATGGGCGATCCTTCCATGAACCTGATTTCGCCGGATTCGCATGTGCGCGCGACAGGGGTCGAATATATGAAGTGGGCAATCGATTGTGCCGCCGCGCTGGGCGCGTCAAAGCTTTCCGGCCCTCTGCACTCGACGCTTGGTCAGTTTTCAGGCGAAGGGCCGACGGCGGAAGAATTGGCCTTCTCCGTCGATTCCCAGCGCCGCATCGGTGATCATGCCGGCAAAAAGGGCGTGACCATCGGGTTGGAAGCGCTCAACCGGTTCGAATGCTATCTCGTCAATACAATGAAGGACCTGGCAGCACATCTGGATGCCATTGATCATCCCGCCATCAAGGCGATGTATGACACCTTTCACGCCAATATCGAGGAAGCCGATCCGATCGGCGCCTATGAGAAAAACCGTGATCATGTCGTCCATATCCATATTTCCGAAAATGACCGCGGCGTGCCGGGTCGGGGCAATATTCCCTGGGCGGAGACTTTCGCGGCCATCCGCAAGAGCGGCTATGATGATTGGCTGACAATTGAATCTTTCGGAAGATCTCTCAAGGATCTCGCCGCCGCCACCAAGGTCTGGCGCGATTTTGCCGAAAGTCCCGAAGCGGTCTACCGCGACGGCTTTGCCCATATCCGCAAGGGTTGGGACGCCGCCGGCTGAACGGCTTTATCCGGATGCAAGCCGGGCGGCCTATTTTGCCGGTCCGAACAATGATTGCCGCCACTGCTCTATGAACATCCGGCGTTTTTCTGAATCAAGCGCCACCAGCAAAGCGGGCGTCAGGGCGATGGGGCGAATGGGCTGGTCGTTTCCGGGCGCAAGCTTGGCCATGGCGCTTTCGCCGTCAATCGGCGAGAAGAACCGCATCTTGTTTTCCAGAATCGATTGACCGGTCGAAGACAATGAGAATTCGATGAACTGGCGTGCCGCCTGGCCGTTTTGCGCCAGCCTGGGAATATAGGCCGCGCGCGTCAGCACCAATGTGTAATCGGAGGGAAAGACGATGCCGATCCGCTCATCATCCTTCTGGCGCAGGAAGGCATAAGAGCCAAGCACATTGTAGCCGGCCAGCAAGCGCCCGTCTGCAACCCGGTCGAGAATGTCCGAGGTGCAGCAGAACAGTTCGACCTTGTTCCGGCCCATGGTTTCCAGTAGCCGGCCCCAGGTGCTGGCCTGCTCGGAATCCTCAAAGGCAAAGAAATAGCCGACACCGGATTTTTCGATGTCATAGGTGCCGATGCGCCCAAAAAAACGATCCGATTGCCGCAACATGTCGATGAACTCGAAACGGTCCTTGGGAAACTGCGCATCCTTGAAGGCGGCCTTGTTATAGACGATGACCGCAGGTTCGAAAGTCAGGCCCACCAGTTCATCGCGCCATTTGGCCCAACCGGGCAGGCGGTCGATGTCGGGCACGGCAATCGGCTGGGCGCAGCCATTGTTGACCAGCCAGACCTGTTGGGGCAGCGACGATGAAATGATCAGGTCTGCGAGAAAGCGGCCCTCGCGACAGGCCGTCGCCGCCTGTCCGTCAAGAATGTCGCTGGTGCTTTCCCTGTAGGCGATTGCAATATCCGGATGGCTTTTCTGAAAGCCCTCGATCATCGGGCGGATGGCGGCCAGATCGGTAATGCTGGCAATGGTCAAAGTGGACGCGGCCTGTCCTGAAGCGGCTGCAAAATCCATGTCTTCGGCCATGGCAATTATCGGCCACGCGGCCGACAATGCCAAAAAGAGCATCAGGGACAGGCGAGTCTTCATGGGTTCGTGTCCTGCTTGGCGAGGGGCAATCTGAGCCCGATCCAGAATCCGCCCTTGCCATTATGGCCGCTGACAAGTTCGCCGCCATGCAGCATGGCGACCCGGCGCACGATGGCGAGCCCCAGGCCGGCGCTTTCGGGCTTTTGCGGGTTGCGGGAAAACCGCATGCCCATATCGGCCAATGTGTCCGGGGCAATGCCGGGGCCTTGATCATGGACCTTGAGCAGGCAGAAAGAGTCGCCATCCGGTTCGACGGTGATGGCAATCGGCGGCGCGCCATGGGCAAAGGCATTGGCAATCAGGTTCTTGAGCGCCTCGCGCAGGCTGAAGGCATCGCCATTGACCGGCATTTCCTCGGGCGGCAGATCGAGATCGATCGCATCGCCCGGCACCAGCGCCAGGGTGCGATATTCCCGCTCCGTCTCCACCGCGATGCGCCGCGCATCCAGTGGCAGAAGCGGCGCGGTATCGGAGCGATGGATGATCAGCGCCTGGCTCAGCAACTGCTCCATCAGGCGGCTGACGCCAACGGCGCGGCCGCGAATGCGCTGCAGGATCGCCCTGATCCGCCCTGGATCCTGTTCGTCGAGCGCCAGTTCGGCTTGCAGCCGCATGGCCGTGATCGGGGTTCGCATCTGGTGGGCTGTATCGGAGACGAAGTCCTGCATGCCGCGCACCCGACTGTCCAGCCGCCCCATGAAGCGGTTGATGGCTTCGACCAGCGCATCGACCTCGCGCGGCGCCTGTTCTTCAAACGGCGACAGGTCGAGCGGATCGCGGGCGAGGATTGCGGTCTCGATCTTTTGCAGCGGCCTGAGCGCATAGCGGGTCGCCAGGAAGGCGAAGGCGATGATGACGATGCTGGCAAAGGCGACGCCGAACATGGCCCGCAGCGCAATGTCCAGCGCAAGGCTGGCGCGGGCAAGCTCGGTATGGGCGACGATCACGCTTGTCGGCCCGCGAATATCCTGTTCCACCAGATAGCGCTGCAGGATGACGGCGCGCACCGGGCTGCCGGAATAAAAGCTCTCATAAATCATCTGGCCGCCCACGAGCTTCGGGCGGCTTGGCGGCGGAAGGTCGTCATAGCCCGTCAGCGTCTTGCCGTCGGCGCCCACGACCCGGTAAAAGACGCGGTCATCAGGCGCCAGCGACATGAGCTTGAAGGCCGAGGTTGGAAGATCGACGATGGTCTTGCCGTCAACCACCGAAATGCGCTCGGAAATCTGCAGCGCGGCCCCGGTCAGCAACCGGTCGAAAGCCGTATCGGCGGCAGTGCGGCCATAGGAATAGGCCGCACCCACGGCGAGGATTGCCGTAATGATCAAGAGCAGCGTCAATACCAGTGCAAGCCGCAGCGCAACAGAGGGCCGGGAGCCGGATTTCGTCATCAGGATGCGTCCCGCTCACTGGAGCGGGCCTGGTATCCGAGGCCGCGAAGCGTGCGGATTTCAAGATCGGAACCTTCGATCTTGCGGCGCAGGCGACCGACATAAAGCTCCACAGCATTGGCACTGCTATCGCCTTCCATGCCAAAAAGCCGGGTGAGCAACTCCTCCTTCTCCAGCACACGGCCGCGGCTGGTCAGAAAAATTTCGAGAAGCACCAGTTCGCGGCGGGTCAGTTCACGCAATTCGCCCGCCACCGTGACGGAGCGTTCGACCATGTCGAATTGCAGGTTTCCCGCCCGCAAAACGGCAGAAGTCTCACCGCTGCGCCTGCGGATGATGGCGCGTATGCGCGCCTCAAGTTCACCCAGGTCAAAAGGCTTGACCATGTAGTCATCGGCGCCGACATCAAGCGCGCCGATTTTTTCGTCCACCGCCAGGCGCGCCGTCAAAACCAGCACCGGCACCGGATTGCCGCTCAGCCGGATCTGCTTGAGCAGGCTGATGCCGGAACCGTCGGGAAGGTTCACATCAAGGATGATCAGGTCATAGCTGTTGACGGCAACGAGATGCTCCGCATCCGCCCGGTTTGCCGCATGTTCGACGGCATGGCCGGCCTTGGAAAAGCGCCCGATAATGGCCTCGGCGACGTCAATCGTATCTTCGACAAGGAGAAAATGCATCTTTCAGGCAGGTTCCGAAATCAAAATGACAGGACAGTGACAGATTTCTGCTTTAGCATGAAATCATCGCATCTGTGGAGGCAGGTGTTTCATACCGGAGGAAATCATGAAAAAAATACTGACCATCACCGCATTGACGGTGTTTTCCGCCCTTTCATTCGCAACGCCGTCTTTCGCGTTCGAACCGGAAGCAACCGAGTGCATCGCTCCGGCCAATGCCGGCGGCGGCTGGGACTTCACCTGTCGTCAGGTCGGCAAGGCCTTGCAGGATCTCAAGCTGATCAAGGGCACCATGCAGGTGACCAACCTGGCCGGCGGCGGCGGCGGAGTTGCCTATGCCGAAGTCACCACCAAGCGCAATACCAGCAATGACCTGATCGTGGCGGCCTCGTCGGCAACATCGACGCGGCTTGCACAAGGCGCTTTTCCGGGCAACACCATGGATCAGGTCCGCTGGATCGGCAGCATCGGCGCCGACTACGGCATCATTGCCGTTGCCAAGGATTCCCCCATCAACACGCTTCCCGAACTGATGGACAAGATCAAGGCCGACCCGACATCGATTTCCATCGCAGGCGGTTCGGCTGTCGGCGGCTGGGATCACCTCAAGGTGCTGATCGCCGCCAAGAAGGCCGGCATCACCGACGTCCGGACAATCAAATATGTTGCCTTTGACGGCGGCGGCGAAGCGGTGACCCAGCTTCTGGCGGGCTCCGTGCAGGCGTTCACCGGTGACGCATCGGAAGCCAAGGGCTTCGTTGAATCCGGCGACATCAAGGTTATCGCTGTGCTTGCGCCCGAGCGCCTGCCCGGCGATTTCTCGTCTTTCCCGACTGCCAAGGAGCAGGGCATTGATGCCGTTGGCGCCAATTGGCGCGGTTTTTATGCCCCCGGCGGCATGTCCGACGAAGCCTATGCTTTCTGGGTTGAAACCATCGGCAAGGTTTATGATTCGGCTGAATGGAAAGAAATCATGGCCCAGAACGGCCTTGCACCGCTCGACGAGCGCGGCGCTGATTTCCAGAAATTCGTCAAGGAATCGGTCGATGAAATCGCCGGCATTTCCAAGGAAATCGGCCTGATCAAGTAAGGCTCAAAACAGGCAGGCCCGAATGAAGCCCAGCTTCATCCGGGCCTGCAAGGCCATTTGCCATTTCGACCACGGGGGGAAATCATGCACGATAGAATACTCGGCTTTGTCGGCCTGCTGCTTTCTGCCTTCTACATCTGGCAGGCCAGCCTGATTGAAACCAGCTTCATTTCCGATCCGGTGGGACCCAAGACCTTTCCGATCATCATCGGTGCGGTGCTGGCCATTTCCAGCCTGGTGATCCTGATCCTGCCGGATGAAAACCCGATCTGGCCCGGTCTTGGCCGTCTGGCCGAAATCGGCGTCGCCTTCGCGGTGATGATTGCCTACACCTACCTGCTGCCGGCCATCGGCTTTGTCGGGGCCACCATTCTGGCCTCGGCCTATCTGGCCTGGCGTTTGGGCGCAAAGCCGCTTCAATCGGGGCTGGCGGGACTATTCATTTCCTTCGGCATATACGGCGTCTTCCATCTGGTTCTCGGCCTGTCGCTGGCCAAGGGCCCGCTCGGATTTTAAGCGTGCCGGGAGAATTTCGTTGCCATTGGGTCCGGCCTGAATAAAGGCCGGGCGCAGCACAGCAAGAAACAGACTGAAGACCGGGCTTTGCCCCGCCACCAACAGGGATCGGCAAATGGACACGCTCTCATCGCTTTCAGACGGCTTCGCCATCGCGTTGACCTGGCAGAATTTGGGCCTTGCCTTGCTCGGCTGTTTTCTCGGCACCATCATCGGGGCGTTGCCGGGGCTTGGGCCGTCAAACGGTGTCGCCATTCTCATTCCGCTGGCTTTCAGCCTTGGTCTTGCGGCCACGCCTGCGCTCATCCTGCTGACCAGCGTCTATTACGGCGCCATGTATGGCGGCCGCATATCCTCCATCCTGCTCAATATTCCCGGCGACGAACCGGCGGTGATGACAACGCTGGACGGCTATCCCATGGCCCAGAAGGGCCAGGCGGGCGAAGCGCTGGCGCTGTCGGGCATCGCTTCCTTTGTCGGATCCTTCGCCGCCACCTGGGGCCTGGCCATCCTTGCGCCGCAGCTTGTCGGCGTCGCTTTGCTGTTCGGACCGGCTGAATATTTCGCGCTTTATGTGCTCGCCTTTGCCACGCTTGGCGGCGTTTCGAGCAAGAACCAGGCCAAGGCCGCCTTTGCCGCCGCCCTCGGCCTGGGCATTGCGATGATCGGCGTTGACGGCCAGACCGGCGTTCCGCGACTGACCTTCAACGAAGTGCATCTTTATGACGGCATTCATTTCCTGGTCGCCATTGTCGGCCTGTTCGCCTTGTCGGAAGTGTTCATTTTCATTGAAAATCGCGGCGGCGAGGCGGCTTCGACGACCAAGAAGAAAATCGGCCTCGGCAAAATCTATCCATCTTTCAAGATGCTGAAACAGACGACCGGCTCAATGATCCGGGGAACCGGCATCGGCTTCATTGCCGGCATCCTGCCCGGCGCCGGCGCATCATTGGGCTCCTTCATGGCCTATGCGGTGGAAAAGAAGTTGAAAGACAAGGACGGCACCTTCGGCAAGGGCGATCCGCGCGGCGTGGCGGCGCCTGAGGCCGGAAACAACGCCGCTGCCGGCGGCGCTTTGGTGCCGATGCTGGCGCTTGGTGTTCCCGGATCAGGCACGACCGCCGTCTTGCTGGCCATGCTGCTGGCGCTCAACATCACGCCGGGCCCGCTGCTGTTCACCAAAAACCCGGATGTTGTCTGGGGACTGATCGCAGCGCTGTTCATCGGCAATGTCATGCTGCTGGCGCTGAA
Organism: Rhizobiaceae bacterium; assembly: GCA_041742335.1. Classification (GTDB taxonomy): domain Bacteria; phylum Pseudomonadota; class Alphaproteobacteria; order Rhizobiales; family Rhizobiaceae; genus Rhizobium_E. The sequence goes on along the minus strand of JBGSIT010000032.1, from coordinate 538 downwards.
TATTCCGATGGTCGGCATGTTCGTGCGGGTGCTGATGATCCCCACCAAATATCTGATGCCGACGGTGGCGATGATTTCCTTCGTCGGGATCTACGGCGTTTCCGGCTCGACTTTCGATTTGGTTGTCATGAGCCTGTTCGGGCTGCTGGGCTGGCTGTTGCGCAAGCTCGACATTCCGCTGGTGCCGGTGATCATGGGCGTGTTGCTGGGCAATCAGATGGAGGTCAATCTGCGCCGCGCCATGACCATATCAAACGGTGAATGGTCGACGCTGATTTCGTCGCCGCTCTCCATCAGCCTGCTGGCTCTGGCCTTTATCGGCTTCGTCATCCCGATCGTCGCAGGGCGTTATTTCCGCAGGCCTGAACCGATGAAGGATGAAGTGGCCGCTGGCGATTAATACCAATGTTCAATGATAATGACCCATGGCGCCGGGGCGAATTTGTCTGCCGGCTAGGAGAAACCCGGAAATGGACCCATAGGTCCATTGAGGATTTTCGACGACGCCGGCAGACAAATGCGCCCGGCCCTTCGGGTG
>JBGSIT010000031.1:0-39454 GCA_041742335.1 Rhizobiaceae bacterium | reverse complement strand
CAAAACAGGAATTCCGGACTCGTGTTCCTTCAGTATCCCGATGATCTGCTCTTCCGTGAAGCGGCTTCGTTTCATGTTCTGGTCCTCTCGATGGGCCAAAACGAACTTCAAACCGGATTAGGTCAACGGGGCAAGGTCAGGGGCGCTGCTTGAACTTTATTCCAGCAACTTCCTGATGGGACATTTCTGGGCGGTTCTCATTGTCCTGTTTGCGCTGGCGTTCTCGATCTCGGAATTTTTGGGCTATCTGGAACGCAAGGTGTCCTATTATGCCGCCAAGCGCTGATTGCCCAACTGATCAAACCTACGGATACGAATTGGGGTAAAGCAGGACATGAGTACCACATTGAAAGCACTTCTGGCCCGTCACGACGCCCAATCGCCGGCCATTGGCGCGCCGGATCGCGAATGGCTGACCTATGGCGGCCTCAGGCAGCTTGCCGTCGATGTTGGCGCACAATTGAGGGCGGCCGGAATCGGAAAGACCGACCGCGTCGCCATTGTCCTGCCGAACGGGCCCGAAATGGCCACAGCCTTTGTCACGATAGCGCAGGCCGCAGCCACCGCGCCGCTCAATCCCGGCTACCGGCAGGAAGAGTTTGAATTCTATCTTGAAGATCTGAATGCCAAGGCGATCGTGGTTCCGGAAAATTATGAAGGACCGGCTCTGACTGCGGCAAATACATGCGCCATGATGGTGCTGCGTCTTGTCGGCGGTGATGATCTTCCGGCCGGCCAGTTCAGCCTGAAAGCCGAACAGCACGCCCATGCGCCTGCCGATCCGGCCGAGCCTGACGGCGATGACGTCGCGCTCATTCTTCACACGTCGGGAACAACGTCGCGCCCCAAGATCGTGCCGCTTCTGCAATCCAATATTGCCGCATCGGCCCATCATATCAGTTCGACCCTTGCACTTACTCCCGCAGACCGCTGCATGAACGTCATGCCGCTGTTTCACATTCACGGATTGATTGCCGCGGTTACGGCGTCGCTGGCGGCTGGCGCATCGGTGTGGTGCTCGCCGGGATTTGACGCCTTGAAATTCTTCGGCTGGATGAAGCAGGCCCAGCCAACCTGGTATACAGCCGTTCCCACCATGCATCAGGCTATCCTGACGCGCGCCGAGCGAAACGCGGAGATCATCAGTCAAACCGGCCTGCGTTTCCTGCGCTCTTCTTCAGCCTCCCTTCCCGCCCAGGTGATGGTCGCCCTTCAGCAGACCTTTGGCGCACCGGTCATCGAGGCCTACGGCATGACTGAAGCCGCCCACCAGATGGCCAGCAATCCCTTGCCGCCGAGGGCGCAGAAGCCGGGATCGGTCGGCCTGGAAGCAGGTCCACTGATCCGCATTGCCGACGAGACGGACAACCGCCTGATTTCGGGGACCGGGGAAGTGGTGATTTGCGGACCGAATTTGACACCGGGCTATGAAAGCAATCCCGAAGCCAATGAAAAGAACTTCTTCATGGCCGACGGCAAGCGTTGGTTCAGGACCGGCGACAAGGGACTTTTGGACGATGACGGCTATCTGCAGCTGACTGGCCGGCTGAAGGAAATCATCAATCGGGGCGGAGAAAAAATCAGCCCGCTCGAAGTTGACGGCGTCCTGCTGGACCATCCGGCGGTGGCCCAGGTGGTCACCTTCGCCATGCCGCATCCCAAACTGGGCGAAGAGGTAGCGGCGGCGGTTGTGCTGCGCGAGGGCCACCAAACGACGGAAAAGGAAATCCGCGAATTTGCCGCAGGCCGCATGGCTGATTTCAAGGTGCCGCGCAAGATCCTCATCCTTGAGGAAATCCCGAAGGGCGCCACCGGCAAGATGCAGCGGATCGGGCTGGCGGAAAAGCTGGGATTGACGCTTCCGGCGCAGAGCTGAGCAGGCCTGAGAGGGACGGACATGAAAATCTGCATTTTCGGCGCTGGCGCGATTGGCGGCTATCTCGGCGTGAAGCTGGCTCAGGCCGGCGCCGATGTCAGTCTGGTGGCTCGCGGGCCGCATCTTGAAGCCATCCGTCAAAATGGCCTCACTCTCGTCGAAGAGGAGGCAGGCGCAACCACCGTCAGGGTCCAGGCAAGCCAGGACCCGGCGGAATTGGGCCGGCAGGATTACGTCATCATCACCCTGAAGGCCCATTCGGTTCCTGCGGTTGTCGCCGCCATCCAGCCGCTGATCGGCGAGCAGACAACCATTGTCAGCGCGGTCAATGGCGTCCCCTGGTGGTATTTTCACAAGATCGGCGGCGATCTTGAGGGCACGCGCCTCAAAAGCGTGGATCCCGGCAATGTCCAGTGGGACGGTTTCGGACCGGACCGGGTGCTGGGTTGCGTCGTCTATCCGGCTGCCGAAATCAGCGCGCCGGGAACCATCCGCCATGTCGAAGGCAACCGTTTTTCTTTGGGAGAGCCGGATGGCTCGAAATCGGAGCGCGCCTTGGCGCTGTCGGGCGCGCTCAGTGCGGCCGGCCTGAAAGCGCCTGTCCGGCCAAATCTGCGCGACGAGATTTGGGTCAAGCTCTGGGGCAATCTCTCCTTCAATCCGATCTCGGCGCTGACGCATGCCACGCTGGATGTCCTGTGCACTGATCCGGGAACCAGGGACGTGGCGCGCCAGATGATGCTGGAGGCCCAGGTCATCGCCGAAAAACTGGGCGTCAAGTTTCCCATTGACGTTGATCGCCGCATTGCCGGCGGCGCCGCCGTCGGCGCCCATCGCACGTCCATGCTTCAGGATCTTGAGGCGGGACGACCGATGGAGATCGATGCTTTGGTGGGATCGGTGCAGGAACTGGGCAGGATTACCGCCAGTCCGACACCGGCGCTCGATATCGTGCTGGCTCTCATCACGCTAAGGGCTAAAGTCGCGGCCCGACCCCGTTGAGCAGTCCGCAAGGCCCGATGTGCGACCGCAATGCCAAATGATTTCAACGAAATTGCAGCCAAGCCGCCAGGCGCAAGATTTCAGCCTGCGGCGTGCGGTTCAGGTGGATGTCAACAAAGATCGCGCCAATTCTGCAGCCGACGGAGCGGTCCGTATTCCCATGGCGGAAATGATGTATCGCCAACGGGTAATATAAATATAAATATCCAAAATAATTGGGAAAAATTCAATAAATTGAAAAAATATTCGTAATAATTAGAATAATTTTGCGTTTTGAAGTGAAATCGCTTATAGAGCGGTTCTCACCAAGACTGAACTGAAGATACAAAGGACGAATCGTTCCATGAATACAATCAACATGTTTGCAGAAATTCCCGATGACGACACTCTCGGCGGCCGCCTGGTACGGGCCCGCGACACTATGGGCATGAGCCCCGGCGATCTGGCCGCACGTGTCGGTGTCAAGCTGTCGACCATGCAGGGTTGGGAATCCGACCGCGCCGAACCCCGCGCCAATCGCCTGACGATGCTGGCCGGCATTCTCGGTGTCAGCGTCAGCTGGCTATTGTCCGGGATCGGCAATGCCCCGCAAATCGAAGAAAGCTCGGAAGAATTGCTGGACCTGAAGGCGCAACGCAACCGCTTGCGCGATTTGCACGCTGAAACCACGGCTGCCATTCAATCCATGGACCATGCGATTTCCCAAGTGGCGCTTGCCGCTGAAACCTGATGCAGGCCATCGCTCAAATGGCTTCCTTAGAGCGGCATATCCCTTGCATCATTCGAGGATATCGATTGAAACCAGACCGGCGTCACGCAATTGCGGGCGCCGGTTTTTTGTGCCTTGATCTCAATCCATCGCGAGTTCCGGATCGGGCGGACTGGGCTTGAGTACCAGGGTCACCAGCACGAAGCTGACATAAAGCAGCAGATACCATGAGCCGAGCTTGGAGAAGGACACCATGTGCCAGACCTTCTGGCTCGGATAGACCCAGGTGCCCGTCAATGTGCCGATATTTTCGGCCAGCCAAAGAAATATGGATGACAGCAATGCCGCCAGCACCAGCGGCATGGCCAGCGTCGTGCGATCGGTGGTGAAATGGATGTTGACGCGCCAGAAGATCAGGACCGTTGCCGCAAAGAGAATGACCCGGGTATCGTAGAAATAATGATGCAGGTAGAAATTGGCGTAAATGCCTGCTGCCAGCAAGAAGGTGATCCAGCGCGGCGGATAGAATGTGAACCGCATGTCGAAGATCCTGATGGCGCGCACCATGAAGGAGCCGACCGCGGCATACATGAAACCGGAAAACAAGGGCACGCCGAGGATCTGGATGACCGAGGGTTCAGGATAGGCCCAGGACCCCATCCTGACCTTGAAGATCTCCATCACCGTGCCGACCACGTGGTAGACGAGGATGACGCGGGCTTCCTCCCAGCGCTCCATGCCCGAAAGCAGCAGTGCCGCCTGAATGGCCAGCGCCGCCAGGAAAAGGGCGTCATAACGGTAGATCGGCCAATCGGCTTGCCAGACCAGCTTGGTGGCGATCAATAAAAACAGCATCAGGCCTGCAAACAGGCAGGACCAGGCCTGCTTCAGGCCAAAAAGAATGAATTCCGACGCCCACCAGGGCAGATGTGTGAGCGCGGAACGGATCGTCCGCCGGACGGGTTCCAGAAGCAGCCCGGTTTCGTGCAGCGGCTCGGACATCGCTGCTGGTCAACTATGGGCGAAAATGTCGGTTTCTTCCCATCCTGCCAGGTCAAGCAAGGCGCGTGTCGGCAGGAATTGGAAACAGGCATTGGCCATGGCCATGCGCCCGTCGCGCTCCAGTCTTTCGGTCAGCTTTCGCGCCAGATCGTGCAGATAAAGAACATCGGAGGCCGCATATTCAAGCTGGGCCTGAGTCAGTGTTTCCGCCGCCCAGTCGGAAGATTGCTGGACTTTGGAAATGTCGATTTCCAGCATTTCCTTCAGATTGTCCTTCAAGCCGTGGCGGTCGGTATAGGTCCGGCACAGGCGCGAGGCGATCTTGGTGCAGAACACGGATTGGGCAAGCACGCCGAATGTGTGGTAGAGTACGGCGATATCGAAGCGGCCATAATGGAAGATCTTCTGGCGGGCAGGGTCTGCCAGCATGGCAACCAGATTGGGCGCGGTCTTCTGGTCGGCGGCAATCTGGACGACGTCCGCCGAGCCGTCGCCGGGCGACAATTGCACCACACAGAGTCTGTCACGGCGCGGCACAAGCCCCAGCGTCTCGCTGTCAATGGCAATCGCGCCCTGATAACGCGCCGCGTCGCTCGCCGAAATATCGCCCTTGTGTAGCCTGATCGTGCTGGACATGCTGAATCCCTGTTTTTTACGTCGTTGCTTTCGTCTATAGCGGAGGTCATGGCGCTTTTACAATCACTGCGGCAAAGATTGCGGCCCCGCACCGCTGCGCATATGATCCGCCAAAGCTTTCATGGAGGCATCGATTTCGTGCCATTGTTCGTATCAAAGACCGTCCGCGCCGTAACAATCCTTGTTATCTTGTGCTCTTCAGGCCAGGCGGCAGGCGGCGACATTGATTTCACCAAGGTCGGAAGGAAGGATCTGTTCAAGGATCTGCCCGGCGTCGGCCTTCCCGTTGATCCGCTGAAATCCAAGAATGCCTGCACTTCGATGATCAGGTCCGAATATTTTCCCTATACCGGTCGTCATATGCCGGTTCGCGTCTATACGTGCCGCCAGGGCGATATGGTTTTTGAAAGCACAGTGCCGCCCGACGAAGATGCCTGGCGGCGCTACAGGCAAAACCAGCGCTGATACATGGCGCGTTCAAATGGATACATCCGGACGACAGGGTACATGCATCAATTCTAACTGTTGCAGCGGCCCGCTTGATCGATGCGCCTTGTCGCCATAATGCAAATGGTTGGCCGGAACGGCTTCATTTTGTTGACATTTTGCATTAGGGTTTGACGAGGGTCGGTGGGGAAATCATATATGAGTGAAATCAACAAGAGTGCAGCCTTTTGGCGTTCCTTCCCCATTTTCGAAGAGTTCGACAAGGATTTGATCGGTGAAGTCGCTTCTTTGGCGCTATATCGCAAATGGCCGTCGGGCACGGTGATTTTCCAGCGCGGCGACGAAGGCAATTTCATGATCGTCGTGGTGTCGGGCCGCATAAAATTGTCGCTGCTGACCCCGCAGGGCAAGGAATTGTCGCTGCGCCATCTTGAACCGGGCTCCATTCTCGGAGAAATGGCCATACTTGACGACCAGCCGCGCTCGGCGGATGCGACAGCTTCGGTAACCACCGAAGGCTATGTCATTTCAAAGCGGGATTTCATCGGCCTGCTGGCCGAGCAGCCCGACGCCGCCCAGGCGGTCATCCGTTATTTATGCGCACGTTTGCGTGAAACCACCGACCAGCTGGAAACCATCGCCCTTTATGATCTTGATTCCCGCGTCGCCCGGTTCTTTCTTGCAACCCTGCGCCAGATCCATGGCGAAGAACTGCCCGGCCAGGCCAATCTGCAACTGGCGCTCAGCCAGACGGAAATTGCCGGAATTCTGGGAGCCAGCCGCCCCAAAATCAACCGCTCGATCATGTCGCTTGAAGAATCGGGCGCCATTCACCGGCATGACGGCATCATCGACTGCAATATAGGTCGTCTGGTTTCGCTTGCAGAACCTGACGAGGAATAGGGTCGACATCTGACATGCAGCCCCGATTACCCCGCCTCAAGCCCATCCAGATCGGTATTGTTGCGAGCCTGCTGGCTGCAGCCTTCGTTCTCTTCGTGCCGGAAGACTGGCTTCAGGGTGCGCAGGAAGCCTATTTTGACACCGTCACCCAATTTGCCGCCGTGCCGGAATCCGACCGCATCGTCATCGTCGACATTGATCGCAAAACCATCCAGGCAAGCGAGAACCAAAACTGGCAGCGCGCCAATACGGCGGAACTGGTCGGCAAGATTGCAGAGGGGAACCCGGCGGTCGTCGCCTATGATCTGGTCTTTTCCACCAATTGTGATCGCGACAACGCCGAAAACAAGGCCCTGGCCCAGGCCATGGCAAAAAGCCGCGGCGTGTTGGGTTTCCTGATATCCGAAACCGCCTCAAAAGTTCCGCTTCCGCATCCTCCCCTGGCCATCGCCAAGTCATTGACCGTTCCGGAACTCTGGTTCATCGACGCCGCGGAAGCATCCTGCCCGATTTTCGAGGAAAAGGCGGCCTCAACGGCGGCCTCATTCCTTGTGGGCGATGAAGACGCCCGCGTCAGGCGGATTCAGGCCTATGCGATCATTGGTTCCGACCCCTATCCGGCGCTTGCGGTTGAAGCCGTCAGAGTTGCCGAACATATCAACACGCCCATTCTTGGCGGCACGCCGCCGTGGCTGAAGGTGGGGCCGAGGCTTTTCAGCCTTGCGGAAGACGGGTCGATCCGCTTTGTTGCCAGCAATCTGCGCCGGCAGGCTGAAAGGACCGTCTCCGCCATCGATGTCATCAATGGCACGGTTGCGCCGGACCGTTTCAAAGACCAGCTTGTGTTCATTGGTTCAAGCCTGCCCAATATGGGCGGATTGCGCGAAAGTGCTGCCGAGCCGCTGGTGGCTTCCGTGCAGATCCATGCCGACCTTGCCAATTCGGTGCTGACCGGCTTCGTGCCGGTTCGCGACGACAATATGGTGCTTTATGAAACGCTTTTTACGCTGCTGGGGGGGCTGGCCATCGCATTGCTGGCCACGCGCTATCGCCCGCCGGTCATCGTTCTGGGCGGATTGGGCGTCATCGCGCTTTCGCTTGTCATCAGCATTTTGATGTTTCGCTACCAGGCCCTGCTGGTGGATGGATTGACCGTGTCGCTGGCGCTGGGCTTCGTGTTGCTGGTGACGAGCTATTGCCAATTCGCCTTTGTCAGGGGTGCGGAACGCCGGGCGCGCCAGCGGTTTTCGCAATATCTGCCGCAATCGGTCGTGGCTCGCTATCTCGACAGTCCGGAAATGGGCAAGATTGCCGGCGAAGAACGTCAGGTCACCGCGCTGTTCACCGATATCGAAGGCTTTTCAGTTTTGGCGAAGAATATCGGCCCGCGCGAGCTGATTGCGATGCTCGACATCTATTATGGCGAAGTCACCCGGCTGATCGACGAATGCGGCGGCATGATCGACAAGATCGTCGGTGATGCGGTGCATGCCATGTTCAACGCGCCGGAAGATCTTGATGATCATGTCAACAAGGCGATTGATTGCGCCTTGAAGATCAGCCAGCTTACCGAGGAAATGCGCCGGCGTCCGGTCTTTGCTGGCCACCAGTTCGGCCGCACGCGCATCGGCATCGAAACCGGGATGGCGGTTTTCGGGGAAGTGGGCGCCGGCGGCAAGCTTGACTATACCGCCCATGGCGACGCGATCAATCTGGCCGCAAGGCTTCAGGATGCCAATAAATTTCTCGGAACGACAATCTGCATCGGCCCGCAGGCGGCATCGGAAAGCCGTCTGCCGCTTGAAAATCTTGGCGAACACGAAATCAGGGGCTTCGGCATCATGACCCTTTATGCGCCGAAGCTGATGTCCTGATCATTCCATCAAGAGGCCTGCACTGCGATAGGCTTCTTCAATGCGGCCCTTGCCCCATTGCTTGACGGATGAAATTTCGCCGCCGAACAGCGACCTTGTCTTGGAGTCGCCGGCAATATCAACGCCTTGACCTGCGCCTACCTTTTGCAGGGTCTTGCCGGCTTTGACTTCCACCAGCCCGTGTTCAACGAAAACGGCATAGGTTCCGCGGTTGACGCCGCAGAAGAATTTCGTGCCGCGAACGCCGATCTGGCCAAATGTAGTGCGCAGCGTCAGGTCGATCTTGGAAAGTCCTTCGGGCCGGTCAAAGACCATCTGGCCTGAGATCAGTTCGAGCGTGCCGCCCTGATCGGCAAGGAATGCGTCAATCAGCACTTCCGTGTCGGCGCCCATCAGGATGCGCGTGTCTGCGCCCAGCGCCAGTTCCGCAAATCCGTCGTTGCCGGCGGATATCAGGTCGTTGTTGTGAATGGGCGCGCCCCGCTTCAGGCGGTTTTCCACCTTGTTTTGCGACCGGTTGACATGACCCCGGATATCCAGAGCCGAACCAATGCCTTCCGATGCCGATGCGGGGTTCAGAATGAAGGTGGAACCACCGGCCAGCGTGGCCATGCCCACAGCCCCCAAAAAGGTTCGCCGGGAAAGGTTCGGCATTGGCATTTTGGTGATTGAATTCGTCATTTTTATTTCCGCCTGTCCGTTGTTTCGTATCATTACGTTTGAGAGCGGCAGTTTCAAGCCGACAAATGAAAATGATCTTCCGGAACCAGCCTCAAACGCATCTCAGCTTGGATCTAAAATGACCGATTGCCAGTCTCGGGGATGTTCCGCAGGGAACACCAGCAGGTTTGCGGATCAACGGATCTGGCCCGCATCCGGCCCCCAGGTGTCTGTCAGCGCGAAACCCTCCGCTGTCGGATCGGTGGGGTCAAGCGCCATCTGCGTCAGCCCGAAAGTCCAGGCCCGCCCTTCGATCGTGGCAATGATGGCCGGCCGGCCGGCGCATTGCGTCACCTCTTTCAGCGACACGGTGAATTCCGAGCCGATGGTCGACCGCGAGGTCAGTCTATCGCCGACCTTGGCCAGTCCACGGGCATGCAAAGTCGCCAGATTGGCGGAACTGCCGGTGCCGCAGGGCGACCGGTCAACGCGACCCGGCCACATCGTGGTGCAGGTCCGCACCGCGCCGTCATCATCCCGGCCGCGAAACATCACATAGGCGACGCCTGAAATTTCCGGGATTTCCGGATGGACCACCGGCATGGCCGCATTGATCAGCGCCTTGATCTTCATGCCCGCTTCCACCAACTGACGGGCCTGCGCCTTTTCGATCTTCAGCCCGACCGCCTCAGCGTCAACCAGCGCATAGAAGATGCCGCCATAACAGACATCGAGATGGATCCTGCCCCAATCCTCGGTTTCCAAAACCGCGTCCAGTTCCAGCACGAAAGAGGGCGTCATTGTCAGCTCCACGCTTTCGCAGCGCCCGTCACGGCACCGCGCGATTGCCTTGACAAGGCCGGAAGCGGTATCGAGCATGACCACGGTCTCCGGCTCCTGCATCTCGATCATGCCGGTCTCCAGAAGCGCGGTGGTCACGCAAATTGCATTGGAACCGGACATGGCGTGGGCCTGGTCGGCCTGCAGGATGATGAAACCGGCATCGGCTTCGGGCCGCTTTGGCGGCACCAGCAGATTGACCGAGCCCAGCGAGCCTGATCGGGGCTCCAGGCACAAGAACCGCCTGAGGCTGTCATCCACCGTGTTGATATGGGCCAATTGCTCGGCAATGGAATTGCCGGGGATCTTCGGAACGCCGCCGACCGCGACCCTGCCGATTTCACCTTCGCAATGGACATCCACCATCTGGATCGTACGTTTCCATCTCATGACAGTCTTCCTGACAATCGTTCTTAAAATCGTCCTAAATCAAAGGGTTCCATGGCGACGGGTGGTTTGATGCCGGTCATCATGTCGGCTAGCAGACGCGCCGTCGTTGCGGCATAAGTCAATCCGAGATGGCCATGGCCGGTTGCATAATAGAGCCCTGAATATTTCTCGGAGGCAGAAATGACCGGAATCGTGTCGGGAAGCGCCGGGCGGTGCCCCATCCATTCGCTGGCCTGGCCTGTCTGCAGTCCCGGCAGGGCGTATTTGGCATGCTCGACCAATATCTTTGCCCGGCGATAATTGGGAGCCTTTTCCAGCCCGGCCATTTCAACCGACCCGCCCACGCGGATGCCGCCTGCTGTCGGGGTGATCATGAAGGCGCGGTCGGGCCAGATGATCGACCATTGAAGGTCGATGCCGGGCTCCATGATCTGGGTATGGTAGCCGCGCTCCGTCTCAAGCGGCAGCATCTCGCCGATATCGGCGGCAAGAAAACGCGAGCCGACGCCTGCTGCCACCACAACTCTGCCGGCCTCGATCCGTCCTCCGTCCGCCAGCCGCAATCCGGTGACCCGATTACCGTCCGGCTCCATTCCGGTGATATCGACCTTCCTCAATTCGCCGCCCAAAGAAAGGAAGTCCTCGACCAGTCGCAGCACCAATTGATAGGGATTGGAAATGAAATGGTTGCCGGGAAGAAGGGCTGCCTTGTTGATGACGGGGTTGAGCAGCGGTTCATGGGCCAGTATGGCGCTGCCGGACAATATTTCAAATTCGAGGCCATAGCGGGTCATCATGGCGAGATTGCCCTTGCCGGCGGCAAATTCGGCGTCCGAGCCGAAAAGGCAAAGACAGGTTTTTTGGCTCAGCATGTCGGTGGCGTTCAGCCTGTCCAGCATCGCCGCCAGATCCTGATGAACGCGCGTTGCCAGGCTGGCGCCGGCATCCTCGATTTCTTTGATCCTCTTATGGGTGCCGGCCTGCAGAAAGCGCAGCGCCCAGGGCAGCATTTTCGGCACATAGCGCGGATCGGCGCAGACCGGCGCCTCCGGATTGACGAGCCAGAAGGGGATTTTCTTCCAGGTCGAGGGCCGCGAAATGGCGTCAAAGCCGTTGATGGCGATGCTGGCCATATTGCCGAAGGATGCGCCGGTTCCCGGCTCGTTGCGGTCGATGAGAATGGTTTGTTCGCCGCGCCGCTGCATTTCATGGGCAATGGCTGCGCCGATGATACCTGCTCCAATGACCACGGTCGGCTTGCTGTGATGAAGGTTCATGCCGCTTCCATATTGCTGTCAATCCTGATGATCCGGGCGAGGTCGCGGGCCATTCTTGCCAAGGCCTGCGCTTCGGCCCGGCGCGCTTCGATGGCCTGCTGGCGCGAAACGAGCGCGAAGGAAAGTTTCGCCCCGGGTGGGCTCTGGCCCAGCATCCAAAGGTCCGGTTCTATGACATGGGCGATCTTCGGGTAGCCGCCGCAGGTATTGGCCTCGGCCAGTTGAATGATCGGTTGACCCGACGGTGGAACCTGGATCGTGCCGGGCATGATGCCATGCGACAGCAATTCGCGGCGGTCGTTCATTTCAAGAACCGGGCCCTCAAGCAGGCAGCCCTGCCTGTTGGCCTGCTGGCTGACCTGCCATTCAAAGCTGGCAAGGTCACGGCGCGCCTGTTCGGAGAATCCGCCATATTCCGCGCCTGCCATGATCCGCACCGGAATTGGGCCGCTGTCCTGGCCGCCGCCGAAAGTCTCGCGAATTTCAGACGGGTCAATACCGAACCCAGAGGAGGACTTTGAAATCCGTCCGAAAGTCTCGCCCACCCGCAGGCGCATTCCACGATCAAGCCCGCGCCCGTCCATTCCGCCAAAGCCGCTTTTGAGATCAGTGGCCGCCGAACCAAGCACCAGCGGCACATTGATGCCGCCGGCAAAGGCTATCACCATGCGCGCGCCAGTCCGGGGCGGGGCGATGCGCAGTTCATCGCCGGCTTTCGCCCGGGTGGCCCACCATGGCGGAAGCGCTTTTTCATTGAGCCTGGTCTCCGCAAGCGCCCCGGTGACCGAAAACCAGAGTGGTTGGTGAAAGCGCAGGCGGAATGGAAACTGGGTGATTTCCAGACCCGCCGCCGCGACGCGATTGCCTACCAGCAGATTGGCGATCTGAAGCGCCGGCCTGTCCATCACCCCGCCGCGCCCGATGCCCTGATCGAGATAGAGCGGCCGTCCAAGGTCCTGGACGGAGTTGGCGCCGCCTGTCGTCAGGATTTCAATCATGGGGTCGCTCCGCTGGCCACGAAACGTATGCGGTCGCCAGCCGCAAACAGCGCCGGGCGGGTGCGATGCGGATCAAACAGCGAAAGACCGGTCTCGCCTAGAATATGCCAGCCTGAGGGCGCGGTGATCGGCATGATGCCTGCCTGTGCGCCGCCAATGATGACAGCGCCGGCCGGAACGGCGGATCGCGGCCTGGTGTTGCGCGGCGTGGCAAGCACCGGATCAAGTCCGGAGAGATAGACAAATCCCGGCATCGCGCCGACGGCGGCGACTGAATAGACCGGGGCGGTGAATAGCGAGATGAGCGCTTCGGGCGACATGGATTTGGCTGCGGCAAGTTCGGCAAGGTCGCTGTCGGTTCCACCGAATTTGACCTCCACCTCACTGAGCGGTCCTTCGACGTCGTCGGAGGAAGCGGCCTGCCATTCCTCAAGGATCGCGGTCTCGATTGCTTCCGGATCCGCCAAGAGCGGATCAAACACCACCATCAGGTTGTTCATGCCGGGAACCGTTTCTTCCACGCCCGGCAGGGATTTCAGTCGAGCAGCGACCGCCCAGATCATTTGCTGGCATTGATCGTCAAAAATACCGTTCGCCGCATCAACGAGAATGGCGCCTGCGCCTTCACTTGAAAGCTGCGGCAACTTGGAAACTGTCACGGAACCGCCTCTCCAAAATGTCCACTATTGTTCTGATATATCAGAATTGATCCCTTGCCTACTGCCCGCATGATATCGCACCCGTCAAATCGGAAAATTTTTTTCGGCCATTGCGCCTACATCGTTGTTTCTGTCGCGCCACTTGTGGTCTAGTCTTCTGGCAAAGCCAAGCGGGGAGAAGGTCGTGCCGGTTCAAGCCTATCAGGTTGATATCAATTCGGACATGGGCGAGGGGTTCGGCCCGTGGAAAATGGGCGATGACGCCGCCATGCTCGATATCGTGACATCGGCCAATGTCGCCTGCGGCCTGCATGCAGGCGATCCGGAAATCATGGCGGCGACCTTCCGACTGGCAAAGGAAAAGAACGTCGCCGTCGGCGCCCATCCCGGCTTTCCCGATCTTTGGGGCTTTGGCCGGCGGATCATTCCCTTTTCGCCAGACCAGATCGAGCGTCTGGTGGCCTACCAGATCGGCGCGGCGCAATCGATGGCGACCTATGCCGGGCACCGCATTACCCATGTCAAGGCGCATGGCGCATTGGGCAATCTGACCCAGCAGGACGCCGATGTGGCCATGGCGGTCAACAAGGCGATCAAGGCGGTGGATGCAAGCCTGATCTGCCTGACAATCGCATTGGGCCATCAGGAGCGCCAGGCCCGGGACATGGGCCTTTCCTGCCGGTCGGAGATTTTTGCGGATCGCGCCTATACCGAAGAAGGTCATCTGGTCAATCGCAAGATTGAGGGTGCCGTCATCCACGACCCGGATGAAACGGCAAGCCGCGTCATCCGGATGATACGGGCCGGCGGCATCGAAACGATCAGTGGCAGGGTGCTTGCAACGCCGATTGATTCCATCTGCGTGCATTCCGATACGCCCACGGCCGTGTCAATCGCAAGGCAACTGCGCAACAGGCTTGAAGAGGCCGGCATCGTGGTCAAGAACTTCATCGGACATTGAAAGACATATTGCATGGACCTTGCCTTGATTGAACGATTGATGAAGCTTCTGGAGAATTCCGGTCTCGACACGCTTGACGTAACGGAAGGCGAAGTCCGCATCAGGCTGTCGAAATCAGCGCCTATTGCAATGGAAAGCGCGCGGGGCAATCAAGCCTCAACCGCTGACAGGCTGCCGGACGAGGTGGCGCAAACCGGCGTCCACCCTTCCAGGGTGATCATTGAGGCGGGCCTTTCAGGCACGTTTTATCGCGCGCCGACACCCGGCGGCGAGCCCTTCATCAAGATGGGCGACACAGTCAGCGACGGAGACCGCCTGGCATTGATTGAAGCGATGAAGATGCTCAATCCGGTGGAAAGCGAAGTTGACGGCGTGGTTTGCGCCATCCTTGTCGACGACGCCACGCCGGTGGAACCGGGAACGGCGCTGTTCGAGATTGAAAAGACAGGCCCATGAAACGCTTTGATACGGTGCTGATCGCCAATCGCGGCGAAATCGCCCTGCGCATTCTCCGGGCCTGCCGCTTTCTCGGCCTTCGCACGGTGGCGGTTCATTCCGATGTCGACAGAAATCTTCCCCATGTCCGTCTGGCCGATCAGGCGCTTTGCATCGGGCCGGGTCCGGCGGGACAATCCTATCTGGACGCCGATCTCATTCTCAATGCCGCCGAATTGACCGGGGCCGGGGCCGTCCATCCCGGCTACGGGTTCTTGTCGGAAAATGCGGATTTCGCCGAAATGACGGAAGCGGCGGGTCTGGCTTTCATCGGCCCGACCTCGGCCAATATCAGGCTGATGGGCGACAAGGTATCGGCCAAGAGGGCGATGAAGAAGGCCGATGTGCCTTGCGTTCCCGGCTCAGAGGGCGCGGTCTCGGGGGATGCGGAAACGATGCTGCGCATTGGCCGGGAGACCGGCTATCCGCTGATCATCAAGGCGGCCGGCGGCGGCGGCGGACGCGGCATGCGCATCGTGCGGGCGGAAGGCGAGTTGATCAACGCCGCAGCCATGACATCGGAAGAGGCAAGGCGCGCCTTTTCCAATCCGGAAATCTACATCGAGCGCTTCCTGGACCATCCCCGCCATGTCGAAATCCAGGTCCTCGCTGACGAGCATGGCCATGCCGTCTGGCTGGGCGAGCGCGATTGCTCGACACAGCGCCGTCACCAGAAGTTGATTGAAGAAAGCCCCGCGCCGGGAATCGACCGTGACAAGATCGCATTCATCGGCGAGCGCTGCGCTGCGGCCTGTCGCGAAATCCGTTATCGCGGCGCTGGCACATTCGAATTCCTCTATCAGGACGGCGCGTTCTATTTCATCGAAATGAACACCCGCATTCAGGTCGAGCATCCGGTGACTGAAATGGTGACCGGCATTGATATTGTCGCGGCCCAGATCAACATTGCGCAAGGCGAGCCCCTGGCCTTTTCGCAGAGCGATATCAAGATGGCCGGCCATGCGATTGAAGCGCGCATCAATGCCGAAGATCCGTTTTCCTTCCTGCCGTCTCCGGGAAAGGTCACTGCCTTTCATGCCCCCGGCGGCCCGGATATCCGCTGCGACAGCCACCTTGAAGCCGGCGCTGTCGTGCCGCCGCATTATGACTCGCTGGTCGCCAAAATCATCGCTTTTGGCGCAAGCCGGCCGGAAGCCATCAGGCGGCTGCAGGCGGGCCTGGCGGAAACCCGCATTGAAGGGATCAGGACTTCGATACCGCTTCACATGGCGCTTCTGGAAGAGGAAGGCTTTTGTGCTGGCGGCAGCGATATTCACCATCTGGAACGATTGCTTGCCAACGGGTTTGCAGCCAGGGGAGCCAAGCCATGATCAGCGCTGAAGAGCTTTCCCGCATAGAGGCGTTGATGGTCCGCCATGAAATACGCAGTTTCGAATATCAGCACAATGACCAAAGCATTGAACTGAGCCGGAAAGGCGGTCAAATTGAAATGGCGCAACAACAGGCGCAGCCGAAAGCCGATAAGCCGATGAGCATCCATGCGCCGACCATCGGGCTGTTTCAGGCCCGCCATCCGCTTGCTGCGGAAAACCCGGCCTTTCCGCGACAGGCAAGACAGGGAGAAATCATCGCCTGGCTGCGCGTGGGCACGGTCCTCCGACCTGTTCCTGCTCCCCGCGACGGCCTGGTCGGGCCGCCGCTTTGCCCCGATGGAAAGCTGGTCGGCTACGGCGAGCAATTGTTTTGATCGCCCGGCATTAAAACAGCGTTCTGAGGTCAAGTTGATGATCTTGCGCCATTGACATGCCCCTTCGCCCGTTCGAAAACGGGCATCTGTTTTCATGAGGTTCGGATATGGGAGAAACCGGGACGCACAACCCGGAAAGGGCAGTCATTGCAGTATTCGATATTGGCAAGACCAATGCCAAATTGAGCGCCGTCACCGCCGATGGACGCATCCTCGAGACGCAGATGACGGAAAACCGGGTGCTGGATGGTCCGCCCTGGCCGCATCATGACACGGCAGGGCTTGCCGAATGGATGCTGGTGACCCTGGCCGCATTGTGCAAGCGCCATGATCTCGCCGATTTCGTGGTTTCGGGCCATGGTTCCTGCGGCGCTCTTGCAGGGGATAATCCTGAAGACGGCGATGAACCGGTCATGCCGATGATTGATTATGAAGCCGGATTGCCGGATGCCATCCAGACAGCCTATCGGACCGCCAGCGGTTCCTTTGCCGATCGCGGCAGCGCCATCATGCTGGGGGCCAGCCATATGGCGCGGCAATTGTTTTACATGCAGTCCGTCATGCCCGAGGGCGTTGCAAAAGCACGCCACTTTCTGGCCCTGCCGCAATATTGGGCCTGGCGGATGAGCGGCGTTGCCGCATCCGAATTGACCGCGCTTGGCGCGCAATCGCATCTTTACAATGTGGTCGAGCGGCGCTTTTCCGCCATCGTCAAGGCTCAGGACTGGCAGCGGCTTCTCCCTCCGTTCGTTCCGGCTTACGATGTTCTCGGTCCGGTCAGACCGTCGCTGGCCAAACGATACGGGCTGCCGGAAGATCTCAGGATCCATACCGGCATTCACGATTCAAGCGCCAATTTCTATCGCTACCAGGCCTCCGGAATGAACCGGTTGAGCGTCGTTTCCACCGGCACCTGGATCGTCGGTCTCAGCGACGAGACGAAATCCGCCGCCATCGATGAACAGCGCGGCATGACCATCAATTCCGATATTGACGGCCATCCGGTTGCAGGCGTTCTGACCATGACGGGACGCGAATTTTCCATCCTCGCAGGAAAGACAAAAGGCACTGCCGACCATGCCGCCGTCATGGACCTTGCAGGCCGGATGACCATGGCGCTACCGTCGCTGACCGCCGACAACGGCCTTTTTCCCGGCAGTGCCGGCAGGGGCGTGAGCATCGGAGAGCCTGCTACTTCGCCTGCCGAAAAGCGGGCATTGGCCATGCTTTACGGCGGGGTGATGACGGCCGAATGCCTTGAGGCGCTGGGCGGCAGCGGCCCAGTCGTGCTGGATGGCAGTTTCCTGAAGGATCCGCTTTATCCGGCGCTGGTCAGCGCCATGAGCGGCCGCAATGTCAGCGCCAATTTCGACAATGACGGCGTTACCGCAGGCGCGGCACTTCTTGTCGGCCATCGTGGCCGCACTTCGCCGGCGCCGTTGGTGCTCCAGGCCGCAGGTGAAATGCAAGGCGCGGAAGTTTTACGGAATTATTTCAACCGATGGAGCCAACTGGCACGAACTCATGCCGCAGGCGCATCACCCGCAATCGAAAGCAAGAGGCAAGATCCATGAAAACCGACCCCATCCGCCATCACGAACTCAAGCAGGAGATGGTGGATATCTGCCGCAAGATGAATGCCAGCGGCATCAATCAGGGCACGTCAGGCAATATTTCCCATCGTATTGATGGCGGTTTCCTGATCACGCCATCCTCCATGGCCTATGATTTGATGGAGGCCGAAGATATTGTCGAAATGGATTTTGACGGCACCTATACCGGTCGCAGGCCGTCGTCGGAATGGCGCTTTCACCGCGATATTTTGAAAAATCGCGATGACGTCAATGTGGTGCTGCACTGTCATTCCATCTATGCGACAACTTTGGCGGTTCATCACAGGGAAATTCCGAGCTTTCATTACATGACCGGCGTGGCCGGCGGCACCAATATCCGCTGCGCGCCTTACGCCACATTCGGCACACAGGCCTTGTCCGATTTCGCCATTACCGCCCTCAAGGACCGTCTCGCCTGCCTGCTCGGCCAGCATGGTCAAATTGCGTTAGGTAAGACTTACGAATCGGCCTTGTGGCTGGCCATCGAAGTGGAAACCCTGTCGCGCATATATGTCCAGGCGCTGACGCTTGGCGAACCGCCGGTTTTGCCCGACGAGGAAATGGCCCGTGTGCTCGACCAGATGAAGCGGATGAGCTATGGCCTGGGCCCTGAAGGCGAGGGCTCCAATGACATTGCCCGGCCGAAAGCGGCATCCTGAGCCAAGGTTAAAGCCGGTACGCCCGCCGCCGAACGGCAGCGGGCGAAAACGGGCAGGTCAGAGAGAGGCCAGATAGGCCTCGAACTGAGCGAAGGTGCCGGCCCAGCCCTGTGTCATGCCGGAATGGGCGGCGACAAAGGTGGCGATTTCCTCCTCGCTGGCATTGATCGGCTCGCCCTGGACGCGCACGGTGGTCTTGCCGTCCTGTTGTGCAAACGAGACGGTGGACAGGGTTTCCAACGGCCATGTGGCGCTCATCGGATGGCGGGTCACGCCGCCGGCGGCATCGGAAAAAGAAGCGACGAATACAAGCCGGTCAGGCTTGTGGATCTCCAGAAAGACCCATTTTCCCCACATCTGCGCGCCGTTGGGCGCTTGCATGCCATAGTGAAATACCCCGCCTGCGCGCAGGTCAACCGTGACGGACAGCATCTTGAAGCCTGCCGGTCCGAACCAGTTCTTGAGGTGATCGGCCTGTGTCCAGGCGGCGAAAACGACATCGATCGGCGCATTGACCGTGCGCGATGTCACAAAGGGTTTTGCGGGTTGGGTGGAACGCATGTCATTCATCCTTCTGCAATGTCTTCAGATAGGCGTCGAGCCTGTCAAAGCGGTTTTCCCAAAGCTTCCGGTAATCCGTCAGCCATTCGTCGATATGTTCCAGTTCAGCAGTTTCCAGCCGGCACGGCCGCCATTGCGCGCTGCGGCCGCGGGAGATCAGGCCAGCCTTTTCCAGAACCTTGAGGTGCTTGGATATGGCCGGCAGACTCATGTCAAAGGGCTCGGCAAGTTCCGAGACCGAGCGCTCGCCATCCGCAAGCTTTGCCAGAATGGCCCGACGGGTCGGGTCGGCAAGTGCTGAAAGCGTGTTGCTCAGGCTGTCCTGATACATTGATTAACCTGATAGTTATTTAACTTTCAGGTTAATTACTGCAGAATCTGGCATCTGTCAAGCAGGCTGCGGCGTATCGCGGCCGGCACCGCAAGGCGTCTGTCGCCTAATTGGAGGAGATATCCTGCCCGGCGGCATAGAGCGGGCCGCCTTTGTGGGCCGGAAAACCGTAGCCATTAATCATCACAAGATCGATGTCGCCGGCGCGCGCTGCAATATTTTCCGACAGCAGCTTATGGCCTTCATCGACCATTGCCGCCAGAAGCCGTTGGACGATCTCGTTCGCGCCAATCTCGCGGGCGGCAATCTGTTTGCGGCGGCGCGCCTCGATTATCATGCCTGTGACCTCCGGATCGACCAGTCTTTGGCCGTCCCGATAGAGATACCAGCCGCGCCCGGATTTCTGCCCGAACCGCCCGGCTTCGCAAAGCCTGTCGGCAATATCGACATATCGCTCTTCTGGATTGCGGTTGGCTGCATCGCGCTTGCGCCGGGCCCAGGCGATCTGCAAGCCCGCCATGTCGAAAACCGCAAAGGGACCCATGGGAAAACCGTAGGCGACCATTGCGGTATCGACATCCTGCGGCAAAGCGCCGTCTTCCAGCAGGAATTCCGCCTCGCGGCGATAGGCCGAAAAGATACGGTTGCCGATAAAGCCCTCGGTCACCCCCGTGACCACCGGCAACTTGCCGAGCTTTCGCACCAAGGCCATCCCGGTTGCAAGCACATCGGGCCCGGTTTTTGCGCAGCGGACGACTTCCACCAGTCGCATCACATTTGCAGGCGAAAAGAAATGCAATCCCAGAATGCGCTCCGGATGCAGCGTGGCTGCGGCGATTTCATCAGGATTGAGATAGCTGGTATTGGTTGCCAGGATCGCATCCGGGCGAACAATCCTGTCGAGGCTTGAGAAAAGCTCGGACTTGACGTCCAGATCATCGAACACTGCTTCGATGACCAGGTCGGCGACGCCGAGCGTGGACATGTCCGATGTTATTGTCAGTCGCAACTTGCGATCCTCAAGCCCGCTTGCATCAATCCGGCCGGAAGCAAGATTGCGCGCCAGCAGCGCTTCGATCCGTGAGCGCCCGGCAGTCGCCGCCTCTTCAGTCCGGTCGACGCCGACCACCGTAAAGCCGCCGTCAAGGGCGGCGGTCGCAATGCCTGCGCCCATCAGGCCAAGGCCGACAATGCCTATTGTCTTGACGGTTCGTGCTTTCACGCCTTCAAGACCGTCAACTTTGGCCGCCGCCCGTTCGGCAAAAAAGACATGGCGCAAGGCGGCGGCTTCCGGGCTGTCACGGAGCGCAATGAAGGTCTCCCGTTCATCGGCAAGTCCGTCGATGAAACTGCGATTGCCGGCTTGGCGAACAAGGCGGACGGCTTGCAGCGGCGCATTCACTCCCTTGCTGCGGGCAAGGATCTTTTTAGCCGCCGCGTCAATCTCCTCGCCGGTCTGTACCGGACATTCCAGTTCCGACGTCCTTCTGAATTTCCTGTCCGGACGTTTGGCGATATCAAGCGCTGCAGCCAGCAAGTCGCCTTCGGCAATCTCGTCAATCATACCCAGAGCCAGCGCGGTCCCGGCATCAATGATCTTGCCGGTGCCGATCAGATCAAGGGCGGCGGCGATTCCGGTCAGTCGGGCCAGCCTCTGGGTTCCGCCAGCGCCCGGCACCAGGCCAAGCTTGACTTCCGGCAACCCGATCTTGACGCCAGGCGATGCGATCCGGTAATGGCTGGCAAGCGCAATCTCTGCGCCGCCGCCAAGTGCCGCACCATTGATGGCGGCAATCACCGGCCTTGCGCTGTTTTCTATCTGCTCGGTCACAAGGCGAAGGTCCGGTTGCTGCTGCGGCATTCCGAATTCGCGAATATCAGCGCCGCCGACAAAGGCCTTGCCGGCCCCGGTGATGACGACTGCCTTGACGTTTTGGGTAAGCGGAAAATGACGCAATGCAGTGAGCAGGCCCTGGCGCAAATCCACCGACGCCGCATTGACCGGCGGATTGTCAAGGGTCACGACAAGCACTCCATCGCGCAGGGTTCCGCTGACGGTTTCGCTGAATTGGATTGCCTGTTGCTTTGTCTGCATTCTCTCACCCATCATTCCGGGATGACGGCGATTGCCTGGATTTCGATCTTCGCCCTGTCCTCGACCAGAGCGGTGACCTGCACGGCGGCCATGGCCGGAAAATGCTTGCCGATCACGTCGCGATAGGCGCGGCCGAGTTCGGGCAGGTTGGCGAGGTATTCGGCCTTGTCGGTAAAATACCAGGTCATCGAGGTTATGTGCTCCGGGCCGCCGCCGCCCTGTCTCACTACAGCCACAACATTGGCCAGCGTCTGGCGGGTCTGGTCGATGAAGTCATCGCTCTCAAACCGGCATTCGGCATTCCAGCCGATCTGGCCGCCGACAAAAATCATCCGGCCGCTTGCCGCCACGCCATTGGCATAGCCTTTTGGTTTGGCCCAGCCTTCAGGTTGCAGAATTTCATGCATCAGAATTCTCCAGATGGGCTGCAAGGCCTGCACGGATATCGTCAGGCCAAGGGCAGGATTTATGGGTATCAAGCGAAGTCGCCACCAGTTTCTGGCGGCATTGCCACAGCAACGTCTCGCCGCAATGGATCCGGTGGTCCAGTTCAACCGAACTGCGGCCGATCGCCATCACCTTCAAGGTGAAATCCAGTTGATCGCCCTGAAAACCGGGATGGCTGAACAGGATATCGAGCTTGAGGGTCGGCGTCCCGACGCGTCGGTCTTTGACCATCAGGTGCCATGGCGAGCCGATCGAGGCAAAGAAATCTTCAATCACGCCAACCAGCATGTCGAGATAGGCCGGAAAATAAGCGATGCCTGACGGATCGCAATCTCCGAAACGCAGCATACGACGGGTGGTAAAAGCCATCAGCCTTGCCCTCCCGCGCTTTTGAACAATTCGCGCGCCACGATCAGCTTCTGGACTTCGGTAGCACCTTCATAGATCCGCAGCGCCCGGATTTCGCGGTAAAGGCTTTCGACAATCTCGCCGGACGTCACACCGCGGCCGCCAAACATCTGGACGGCCCTGTCAATGACTTTTTGCGCGGTCTCTGTCGCCGTCATCTTGGCCATGGCGGCCTCGGCGGTGGTCGGCAGTTTCTGGACATCGCGCCGCCATGCGGCCCGATAGGTCAAAAGCGCTGCAGCATCGATATCTGTGGCCATGTCGCCGAGTGCTGCCTGCGTAAGTTGAAGGTCACCAAGTGTAGCACCGAACATCGGCCTGGTCCTGGCATGGCCAAGCGCCTCATCCATCGCCCGGCGGGCAAAGCCCAAGGCTGCGGCGGCCACGGAGGCGCGAAAAATATCCAGTGTCCTCATGGCGATCTTGAAGCCCTCGCCGGGCGCGCCAAGCCTGCGGTCTGCCGGAATGCGGCAATTGTCAAAACGGATGGTAGCCAGCGGATGCGGTGCAATCACATCGATCCGCTCGACAATCGAAAAGCCGGGGTCGTCTGCAAAAACCACAAAGGCCGATATCCCGCGTGTGCCCGGTGCTTCTCCCGTCCGGGCGAAAACCGTATAGACATCGGCAATGCCGCCATTGGAAATCCAGGTCTTTTCGCCGTCAAGAACATATTCCGCACCCTCCAACCGGGCGGCGCACGCCATGGCGGCGACATCGGAACCGGCGGCTTTTTCCGATAGCGCGAAAGCCGCCAGCCAGTCGCCCGCCCGGACCTTCGGCAGCACCGCAGCTTTAAGCGCGGGTGAGCCCGCCAGCATGATCGCTCCAGTCCCCAGGCCCTGCATGGCAAAGGCAAAATCGGCCAGGCCGTCATGATAGGCCAGCGTCTCGCGGGCAATGCAGATCGAGCGGCTGTCGATGGGTTGATCTTCCGCAGCGCCCGAACCGACGGCGGCTTCAAGCAATCCCGCCCGGCCAAGGGATGCGACCAGGGCGCGGCAGGAAGCGTCGACATCATGATGGTCGATGCCGGCAAGATGGCCGGAGGCCGCATAGGCATCGACCTTTGCGGCGAAGGCGGCATGTACGGCTGCAAAAAACGGCCATTGCAGATGGCTTCGGGTCGGAACAAGGCTGGCGGTTTCAGACGTCATGGTTCAATTGCCCTCAAATTCCGGCTTGCGCTTGGCGGCGAAGGCCTCGAAGGCGCGGCGGAAATCGCCGGTCGCCATGCAGATGGCCTGCGCCTGTGCTTCCGATTCAATCATCTCGTCGATGCCCATGGCCCATTCCTGATTGAGCATGGTCTTGGTCATGCCATGGGCAAACCACGGCCCGTCAGCAAGGGACCGGGCCATGTCGCCCGCCTTTTGCTCAAGTTCGGCTGCCTCATGCAGGGAATTGTAAAAGCCCCACTGGCTGCCTTCGGCCGCACTCATGGAACGACCGGTAAACAGCAATTCGGCAGCCCGGCCCTGGCCGATGATCCGGGGAAGAATGCCGCAGGCCCCCATATCGGCGCCGGCAAGGCCGACGCGGGTAAACAGGAAGGCGGTCTTTGCCTCTGGTGTCGCCAGCCTGAGATCGGAGGCCATGG
The DNA here is from genome assembly GCA_041742335.1 of Rhizobiaceae bacterium. Lineage (GTDB taxonomy): Bacteria > Pseudomonadota > Alphaproteobacteria > Rhizobiales > Rhizobiaceae > Rhizobium_E. The sequence continues at coordinate 15,303 of JBGSIT010000031.1, read as the reverse complement.
CCAGTATCGCGCCCGCACCTGCGCAGATGCCGTCAACAGCGGCAATGATCGGCTGCGGGCATTTGCGCATCGCCTTGACAAGATCGCCGGTCATCCGGGTAAAGGCGATGAGATCCGGCATGGTCATCCGGGTCAGCGGTTCGATGATTTCGAAGACATCGCCGCCGGAAGAAAAATTGCCGCCCGCACCGGTCAGCACAATGGCGCGCACATCCTTGGCATAGGCAAGATCGCGAAACAGGTCGCGCAGTTCGCAATAACTGTCAAATGTCAGCGGGTTCTTGCGCTCAGGGCGGTTGAGCCGGATTGTCGCCACCCGCCCGTCGCCGGGCGCTTCCCAGACGAAATGGCGGGCCTGATAATCCTTGAAGGGCTTGAGATGGCCCTGCATCGTCATGTCGCGATTTTCCATCTACATGATCTCCCCGCCGGCGATGGTTATGGCCTGTCCGGTGACAGACCCTGAAGCCGGGCTTGCAAGATACAGCACGGCTTCAGCAATTTCAGCCGGATCGATCAGCCGGCCCTGCGGATTGACGCTGGTATATTGCGCAAGAATTTCATCTTTCGAGCGGCCGGTCTTTGCTGCCACCAGGGCAATGGACTGGGCGACCATCGGCGTGTCGGTGAAACCGGGGCAGATAGCGTTGACGGTGATGCCGGTTGTCGCCAGTTCCAGGGCCAGCGCCCGCGTCATGCCGATCACGCCATGCTTGGCGGCGCAATAGGCCGAAACATAGCCATAGCCTTTCAGGCCGGCGGTCGAGGCGATGTTGATGATCCGCGCCCCTTCGCCAAGAGCCCTCAGATCGGGCAAGGCGGCCTGGGTGACGTCGAACACGCCGGTCAGGTCAACCGCGATGATGTCATTCCACATCTGGCGCGAGGTCTTTTCGAAAGATGCGCTTTGGGCCTGTCCGGCATTGTTGACTAACAGGCTGACAGGCCCGAATTTCGCCCGCGCCTTGGCAAGGCCGCGTCCAATCGCATCCGGGTCGGTAATGTCAAAATCCGCCACTGCAAGGCTGCGTTCGCCGCCCAGTTCATCCGCCAGTTCGTCAAGCGGCCCGGAGCGGCGGCCTGCCAGCGAGACTTTTGCGCCCGCCGCAAAAAGAGCGCGGGCGATTGCCAGCCCGATACCGCTGCCGGCGCCGGTCACGAAGCAATGATGTCTTTTGAGATCTTTCATCCCTTCCCCCTCAACGCGACGGAACGGCTTCAGCGGCCGCTGCGGCAGCGCGTGCCAGATTGGTCTCGTACTGGATCTTGCTGGTGAAATATTGTTTCGGCCAGGCGATCGTGGTCAGCCCGATCTTGGCGGCTTCGTGCAAAGTCCAGGCGGGGTCTGCCAGATGCGGTCTTGCCACTGCGCAGAGATCGGCGCGGCCTGCGGCGATGATCGAATTGGCATGGTCGGCTTCCGAAATCGCGCCCACGGCAATGGTCGGGATGTGAATCTCGTTGCGGATCTTGTCGGAGAACGGGGTCTGGTAAAGCCGCCCATAGACCGGATGTTCATCCTTGATCACCTGCCCGGAGGAGCAATCAATCAGATCGGCGCCCGCATCCTTGAACATGGCGGCGAATATTGCGGCGTCTTCCGGCATGTTGCCGCCATCGGCCCAGTCATGACAGGACAGGCGCACCGACATCGGCTTGTCCTTCGGCCAGACGGCCCGCAAAGCGCTGAAAACTTCCAGCGGATAACGGGCGCGGTTTTCATGGCTGCCACCGTAAAGATCGTTGCGCTGGTTGGTCAGCGGCGACAGGAAGCTTGAGAGCAGATAGCCATGGGCGCAATGAAGCTCCAGCCAATCGGCGCCTGCCGTCTCGGCTCTTTTGGCGGAAGCAACGAAGTCGGCCTTGACCCGGTCCATGTCGGCCTGGTCCATCTCGCGGGGAACCGGCAGCTTGTTTGTGTAAGCAATGGCTGACGGAGAAATCAGCGGCCAGCCGCCCGTTTCCACCGGCCGGTCAGCGCCTTCCCACGGCGGTCTGGTCGAGCCCTTGCGGCCCGCATGGCCCAACTGGATGCCGAATTTCGCACCGCTGTTTTCGTGGACGAAGTTGATGATGCGACGAAAACCCTGCATCTGCTCGTCGTTCCACAGGCCCAGGCAACCGGGCGTGATGCGGGCGTCAGGCGTCACGCAGGTCATTTCGGCAAAGACCAGCCCCGCCCCGCCCATGGCGCGCGCGCCAAGATGGACGAGGGAAAAATCATCCGGCATGCCGTCCTTGGCGGAATACATCGCCATCGGGGAGACCACGATGCGGTTGGCGAGCGTGACGCCGCGAACCGTGTAGGGCGTGAACATCGGCGGCAGGCAGCGCCCGGAATCGGCCGGTGAAAGACCCGACTTGCGGGCAAACCAGCGCTCATAGCCTTCCAGCCAGTCCTTGTCGCGCAGCCGCAGGTTTTCGTGGCTGATGCGCTGCGAGCGCGTCAGCATCGAATACATGAATTGTTCCGGCTCCAGCGTGTCGGCATAACGTTCGCCGACGACTTCGAACCATTCCATCGCATTGCGGGCGGCATTCTGGATGCGGGCGACATCGACGCGGCGGACTTCTTCGTAGTGATCGAGAACGACCGGGATCTTGTCGCTGTCGTGGCCGAAAGTCTCGAATTGCCGCGCCAGTTCGATGGCGTCGTCAATGGCAAGCTTGGTGCCCGACCCGATGGCGAAATGGGCGGTGTGGGCCGCGTCGCCCATCAGCACCACATGCGAATTGCCGTTGAAATGGCTCCACTTGCCGCAGATCAGCCGGGTGAAATTGAGCCAGGCCGAGCCGCGCAGGTGCCGGGCATTGGTCATCAGTTCGGCGCCTTCCAGAACGTCGGAAAACAGGTCCTGGCAGAAGTCAATGGAACCCTGCTGGTCAAGCTCGCCCAGTCCATGGGCCTGATAGGCCTCTTCGGTGGTTTCCACGATGAAGGTCGATGTCTGGTCGTCGAATTTGTAGATATGGGCCTGAAACCAGCCATGCTCGGTCTTGCGGAAATCGAAGGTGAAGGCATCGAAAAGTTTGGCCGTGCCCAGCCAGATATAGCGGTTGGGCCGCACCAGCTTGTCGGGCTGGAAAATGTCTGTATAGCGGTTGCGGATCTTCGAATTCAGCCCGTCCGAGGCGATGACGAGATCGGCATCGGGATATTGCAGGTCGCTGTCGACATCGGTCTCGAAGACCAGTTCAACGCCCAGCGCCTCGCAGCGCCTTTGCATGATGTTGAGCAGCTTCTTGCGGCCGATCCCGACAAAGCCGTGGCCGGTGGTGCGTTGGCGGGTGCCTTTGAAAAGCACCTCGATATCATCCCAATGGTTGAAGGCGTCCTGGATTTCGGCGGCCGTCTCCGGGTCCCAGATCTTCATGGCGTCCATGGTGGCGTCGGAAAAAACCACGCCCCAGCCGAAAGTGTCATAGGGGCGGTTGCGTTCGACGATGGTGATGTGATGTTCAGGCTGCAGCTTCTTCATCAACAGACCGAAATAGAGACCTGCCGGCCCGCCGCCTATGCAAACGATGCGCATCATCTTCTCCTGTCCGGACGGAAGTCGGGCCATGCCGGCTTCCTTTATAGCGCGGCGCATTCCATTGAATGCGCAAACGACGCTGAAACTTTGAAATGATGCATGTTCGTTATCGTTCAAATGAATCCATTTGAACGCGACATGCATTAGATATTTTAAGTTTAAAGTATCACGGCGATTTCTCTCCTGTCAATGCTTTCGGCCATTTTCCGCCCGGTCGCAACGATCAAAAGGACAGCACCACACGCCGCAGCTCCGACCATTTCTACGATGCAGACGCGCAGCCGGATTGCCCCGGCAGCCAATCAGCCGGGCAGGATTTCAGGGTCCGCCTGGTCAAGCCAGCCCGGCATGATTTCCGGCAGCGGAATGGCGTCGAGCAACATGCGCGTATAGGCCGATGCAGGGGCCGAAAACACCGTTTCGCATGGTCCTTCCTCGACGATCCTGCCGAACTGCATGACATAGACCCTGTCGCAGATGGCGCGGATGACCGAGAGATCATGGCTGATGAAGGCCATGGCCAGCCCCATGTCGCGGCTCAGATCCTTCAAAAGGTTCAGCACCTGCGCCTGGGTGGAGACATCAAGGCCGGAGACGATTTCATCGGCCAGCACGAAATCCGGTTCCAGCAGCACGGCGCGCGCAATGCCGACGCGCTGGCGCTGGCCGCCGGACAGTTCATGCGGGTTGCGGTCAAGCGCTGCGACCGGCAATCCGACGCGATCAAACACACGGCGGACCAGAATTTCGGCGTCTGCGGCTGATTTCGCCATTGCATGAAGCAAGACCGGTTCGACCAATATCCGCCGGATCGAATGGCGCGGATTGAGCGACGCCATCGGGTCCTGAAAGATCATCTGCATCCGGCGGCGCAGCGGCCGCATCCGGGTTTCCGGCATGTCGGTGATATCCTGGCCGTCAAAGGCGATGCGGCCGGCGGAAACATCGACGAGGCGCAACAAGGCGCGGCCAAGCGTCGTCTTGCCGGAACCGGACTCGCCGACAATGCCGATTGTCTCTCCCTTGTGGATGGCGATATCGACGCCATGCAGCACGCGCACGCCGCCTGTAATCGCGCCCGAAACCTTGCGCTTGCCGCCAAAGGTCACTTCTATGCCGGTTGCGGCAAGCAGGGGTTCAGCCATGGGCGGAAACCTCCCTGTCGTCAGCGGCAATCTCGCCGCGCAATGTCTGCAACACCGCTTCCGGCACCGGATGCAGGCCGGCATCGGGCCGGTCATAGCGCGGACTGGCCGCCATCAGGGCCTTTGTATAAGCGTGAACCGGGCGGCCGAGCACCTCTGAGGTCGGTCCTTCTTCAATCACCTTGCCGGCATAAAGCAGGGTGACGCTGTCGCAGATCTGGGCAACCACGCCGAGGTCGTGGGTCACGAAGATAACCGCCGTGCCATGGGCTTCCTGCAGGCCGCGGATCAGCCGCAGGATCTGCTTTTGCACGGTGACATCCAGCGCTGTCGTGGGTTCGTCGGCCACGACCAGTTGCGGTTCCAGCGCAAAGGCTGCGGCAATCAGCACGCGTTGGCGCATGCCGCCGGAAAGTTCGTGCGGATAGCTCTTGAGCACCCGCAATGGATCGCGGATCTGGACTTCTTCCAGTAGCGAAACGGCTTTGTGATGCGCATCTCCGGTCGACATGCCGCGCCGCATTCGCAGCCCGTCGGTCAGTTGCGCCTCGATGCGCCGCGATGGATTGAGTGCGGTTTGCGGATCCTGCGGTATCAGGGAAATGGCCGCCCCCATGATGGCGCGCAGATCGCGTGGCGGCAGGGTCAGCAGATCGCGGTCTTCAAACAGGATGGTCCCGCCGGTCACCCGGACGGTGTTCGGCAATATGCCGAGAAGCGCCTTGGCAATGGTCGATTTGCCCGCGCCGCTTTCCCCCACAAGGCCGCGAACCTCGCCGCGTTGCAGCGTCAGGTCGACATGGCGCAATATGGCGCTGCCATTGTCGCGGTCCGAAACGGCTGAGAGCCCGGAAATATCCAAAAGCGGCTTGTTCATCGGCGCAGCACCGGGTCAAGGGCGCGGCGAAGGCCGTCGCCAAGCTGGTTGAAAGCAAGCACCGTGGCAAACAGCACCACCAACGGGGCAACCAGAACCCACCAGCCCTGATGGATGATCTGCCGGCCTTCGGCAATCATGCCGCCCCAGGTCGGCGTATCGGAGGAGACCGACAATCCCACAAAGGACAGGATCGCCTCGACGATCACCGCTATGCCCATTTCCAGGCTGACAAGGGCAATCAGCACCGGAGCGACATTGGGCAGGATTTCGCGCAGCAGGATATGCAGCCTTGGAAAGCCGATGGTGCGTGCCGCCGTAACATAATCAAGGCCGGCCTGGGCCATGGTCTCCGACCGCACCACCCGGCAAAACCGGGTCCAGTCGACAATCACGATGGCCGCGATCACCGAATGAACGCCCGAGCCGAACACCGCCACCAGCAGGATGGACAGCAGGACCGGCGGAAAGGCCATCCAGATTTCCACCAGCCGGGAAATGATGATATCGGCCCAGCCGCGATACCATCCGGCAATCAGGCCCAGCACCGTTCCGATCAAGGCTGCCAGGCTTGCGGCGACAAAGGCGACGGTCAGGGCGATGCGGGTGCCGTAAATGACCCGTGAAAGCACGTCGCGGCCCAGTTCATCGGTCCCCATGAAGTGGCCGGGTTCGCTTCCGGCATAACCGGCGGGCGGCAATGTGCCCAGCATCAGGTCCTGCTCAAGCGGGTTTTTGGGGGCGATCCACGGCGCAAGAATAGCGACGACAATCAGGATCAGGATAAAGCCGCCGGCGATGACAACCTTCGGCTCGGCCATGAGCGCATGAAGCGTCCGGGCAAATCCGGATTTCTTGGCGGGTGTGGGGGAGGCCAGCGCATCAGCCATCGGCAAGCCTCGGATTGAACGCCTTGACCAGAAGGTCGACCAGCAGGTTGATGACGATGAACAGCGCGCCGAAGACCAGCACCAGTCCCTGGATCAGCGGCAGGTCGCGGTTGATGACGGCGTCAATGGCCATGTTGCCGATGCCGGGATAGGCAAATATCCTTTCCACGATCACCGTGCCGCCGATCATGAAGGTAAACTGCACGCCTGTCAGCGCGATGGTCGGGCCCACGGCATTGCGCAGCGCTTCCTGCAGCACAAGGCGCAGGCGCGACATGCCCTTGAGGCGCGCCAGCAGGATGTAATCCTGAACCATGGCTTCCAGCAGCGCGCCCTTCAGCACGCGGGCAATGATTGAAGCCAGCGGCAGGCCAAGCGCCAGAACCGGCATGGCGACATGGGCGGCGACATCGGCAAAGACCCGGAAACGGAACGTCAGCAGGCTTTCGATGAGATAGAATGAAGTGTAAAAATCGGTTTGCACGGCAGGATTGATCCTGCCGGAAAGCGGAAAGACCGAATAGACGACGCCCAGGATCAGCACCATGGCCAGCGCCCAGACAAAATCCGGCACTGCCAGCATGACGCCGTTGATCGTGTCGATGACCGGTTCGAAGATTGTCTTGTGCAGCAAGGCGCCTAGCACCGCAATGCCGCCGCCGAGACCAAGGGCGAGCAGAAGGGCGGCCACGGCCAGTTCCAGCGTTGCCGGCAGCCGCTCGGCAAGCAGTTCCAGCACGTCGCGGCGCAGCGAGATCGAGGTTCCGAAATCCCCGACGACGACCGCCTTGAGCCAGACGATGAATTGCACCGGCAGGCTGGCATCCAGCCCGTAATGGGCACGCAGTGCGGCAATGTCGGCCGGGCTTGCGCCGGGTGATATCATCATGGCGATCGGATCGCCGGGCACGACGCGCAACAGCACGAAGACTACAAGGGCCACTCCGAAGAGGGTCACAAGCGCCGTTACCAGCCGGTTGAAAATGGAAAGGGCAATCATGGGTTCCCTGTCGCCGTCGCGGACCACAAACGTAGCCTGCCCTGCGCTGTCAAACAAGGTTGGGATTGATCATGCGGAAAGGGTGGCGGGCAGGCCGGCAGGCCCGCCCGGTTTTTCGTCAGGCCTTGGAGACCAATGTCGGTTGCAAGGCACCCGACATGTTGGGAATGACGGCCAGCGATGATTTATAGACAATCGGCTGGACATATTGCAGCAGCGGAATGACATAGCCCTCTTCGGCTATGTATTTGCTGACCGCTTTCCAGCCGGCAATCCGCTTTTCTTCATCCTTCTCGCCCCAGAGCGGGCCGATCATTGCGTCAAGATCATCGGTGTTCCAGACAGAATGCGGCGAGGGGCCGAACATGGCAAAGCCGGTCGATGTGGTGGGATCGCCGATGGCATTGCCCCAATTGTAAAAGGCAGCCGGCGCCAATTGGTCAGCGGCGCGCAATTCGTAATGCTTGGCGATTTCGTAGACTTCGATTTCCGCCTCGATGCCGACCTTGCGCCACATCCCGACAATCGCCTGGATCATCTCATAATCCTTCGGCTTGAAGCCGCGCGTCGTCTGGATGGTGAACTTCACCGGATTGTCGGGCGAAAAGCCGGAAGCGGCCAGCAGTTCCTTGGCCTTGTCGGCGTCGTATCCGACAACGATCGAGGGGTCGTAAGCGTCATATTGCGGAGCTTCCAAAGTATCGATGGGCACGCCATAGCCGCGCAGCAGGCGCTCGACGATGGCTTTCTTGTCGATGGCGTGATGGGCGGCAAGACGGACATTCTTGTCGAGCATGGCATCGATATTGTTGATGAAGATCATGCCGATATCCGAGATTGGCGTGGTCACGCCGGCAAGGCCTGAAATTTCCTTCAGCCGGTCATATTCTTCATAGGGAATTTCCAAAGTCACGTCGGAAGCGCCCGATTCAATTTCGGCCACGCGGCTTGTCGTATCGGGCACGAACTTGAAGACCACGGTCTCGAAAGCCGGCTTGCCGCCGAAATAATTCGGATTGGCCTTCAGGCGCAGGAAGGCGTTGCCTTCATAACCGTCGACCATATAGGGGCCGGTGCCGATCGGGGCCTTTTCAAAGCCTTCGGCACCGACTTTTTCGTAATAGGCCTTGGGCAGGATAAAGCCGGTCAGGAAGGCCATCCATTTGAAATAGGTGGGCTCGAAGCGCAGCACGTCGCCGGTGATGCGGTTGCCTTCAACCGTATAGTTGCCGGCTGTCGACCAGATGAACTGGATCGGGTTGCCGGTCTTTTCGTCTGCGGCGCGGTTGAGCGACCAGACAACGTCTTCCGGGGTGAAGGCTGAGCCGTCATGCCAGGTCACGCCTTCGCGGACATCCATCCACACCTTGGTCTTGTCGTCGTTCCAACCCCAGGCAGTCAGCAGGCCGGGCTGGAAAGCGAGATCCGGTCCCTGGCCGATATACTGGTCGAAAATCGACCTGTATATCGCCTGGATGGACGGGTTGACCGCTGATGGACCAACTGTCGGATCGAAGGAGGGCAGATTGACATTATAGGCGATTGTCAGCGTATCGGCATCTGCGGCCTGGACGCTGAGGCGTCCGCCGAGCAGACCGGAAAGAAAAGTCGCAGCACCCAGCCCGAGGGTCTGGCGTCTGGTAAATTGTGTCATGGGCGGCCTCCGTCGTTTCCCTGTTCCGCCGTCGGACTATTATCCTGAACGCACGGATTTCTTGTTGATCGGAATGTTTTAACCTTAAAATAAATCACGCAGACTGGCAAGAAATTTCTGGATTTCGAGGTTTTGAGGGAGACTTGCCCGACTTCATGCAATTCTGCCGGTCGTCCCGCCTGCCGCCATTCCGGTCTTTCAGGCGCGATCCCGACATCTATGCTGAAGCATATAAAATGCTTTAATTGAATGCAATGGCGATTTCATTGCCTTTTAGGCCTTGGTGGCGAATATGACAGCTTGATAAATTGCAGATTGACAGCCGGGGGAGCAACAAAATATGATTTTGCAAATGTTGTGGCGCCGGACAGGGGCCAAGACAAGAGGAGATCCCGATGGCGGAACGATCATTTGCAAAGGAAGTCGAGGACCTCAAGCTTGGCGAAGGCGAAATCTTCCGCGGCGAAGGCATTCTGGCCATCACCAAGGCGCTCTTGCAATCGGGCGTTTCCTATGTCGGCGGCTATCAGGGTTCGCCCATTTCCCACCTGATGGATGTGCTGGCCGACGCCAAGGATGTGATGGCCGATCTCGGCGTGCATTTTGAAACATCGGCCTCCGAGGCGACCGCCGCCGCCATGCTTTCAGCCTCCGTGCTCTATCCTGTCCGCGGCGCGGTGACGTGGAAATCCACCGCCGGCACCAATGTCGCCGCCGATGCGCTTTCCAACCTGTCATCGGGCGGGGTTCTGGGCGGCGCGCTGATTGTCATCGGCGAGGATTATGGCGAGGGCTCTTCGATCATGCAGGAGCGCAGCCATGCCTATGCGATGAAATCGCAGATGTGGTTGCTTGATCCGCGCCCCAACCTGCCGTCGATCGTCAAGGCGGTGGAGGACGGGTTTGAATTGTCGGAAGCCTCCAATACGCCGGTCATGCTGGAAGTCCGCATCCGCACCTGCCACGTGCACGGCCAGTTCGTCGCCAAGGACAACAGGCGTCCCGATTTCACCTTGCGCCAGGCGCTGGAAAATCCGGTGCGCGACAACAACCGCATCGTGTTGCCGCCATCTTCTTTCCTGCATGAAAAGGAAAAGCTGGAAAAGCGCTGGCCGGCGGCTGTCAAATTCATCAAGGAGCGCAGGCTCAACGAATATTTCGGGCCTGAAAAAGGCGATATCGGCATCATCATGCTGGGCGGCATGTATAATTCGGTGATGCGGGCGCTGCAGCAGCTTGGACTGGCCGATGTCTATGGCCATTGCGACGTGCCGCTTTATGTGCTGAATGTCGCCTATCCGCTGATCGACGACGAAATTGCCGATTTCTGCATGGGCAAATCCGCTGTGCTGATGGTGGAGGAAGGCGCGCCTGAATATATCGAGCAGTCGCTCAACACCATTTTGCGCCGTCGCGATATCCAGACAAAAGTGCAGGGCAAGGATGTGCTGCCGATGGGCGGCGAATATACCGCGCCGGTGATGCTCAAGGGCATTCGCGCCTTCATCGAGATGAATGCCCGGCTGATGCTCGGCAACCAGCCGCCGGTGCCTGATCCCGCCGATGTGCTGAATGATCCCAGAATCAAGGCCTTGGCCGAAGTGGTGCCGATGCGGCCGGCGGGCTTTTGTATCGGCTGCCCGGAGCGGCCGATCTTTGCCGCCATGAAACTGGTCGAGCAGGAACTGGGCGTCCACCATGTTTCGGCCGATATAGGCTGCCACCTGTTTTCCATCCTGCCGCCCTTCAATATCGGCGGCACCACCATGGGTTACGGGCTGGGGCCCGCTTCGGCCTCCGCCTTCAATGTCGAATCCGACAAGCGCTCGATCTCGGTGATGGGCGATGGCGGTTTCTGGCATAACGGGCTTGCTTCCTCGGTCGGCAACGCCGTCTTCAACAAGCAGGACGGTGTCATTCTGGTGGTCGACAATTTTTATTCCGCAGCCACCGGCGGCCAGGACATCATGTCGTCGCGCGCGCTCAATCCGCGCCGCAAGACCAACAATTCGATTGTCGACGCCGTCAGGGGCATTGGCGCGACCTGGGTGCGCCAGATCGACCGGACCTATGATGTCGCCAAATTGCGTGACACGTTTCGCGACGCGCTGACGACCAAGGACAAGGGCCCGAAAATCATCGTCGCCTCCTCTGAATGCATGCTCAACAAGCAGCGCCGGATCAGGCCGCAGTTTCTTAAAGCCGTCAGCGAAGGCAAGCGGATGGTCAAGCAGCGCTTTGGCGTGGATGAGGATATCTGCACCGGCGATCACGCCTGCATCCGCCTGTCCGGCTGCCCGTCGCTGTCGGTCAAGCACAGCGATGATCCGCTCAAGGATGATCCGGTTGCCGCCATCGACAATAGCTGCGTCGGATGCGGCAATTGCGGCGAGGTCGCCGAAGCCGCGGTGCTGTGCCCGTCCTTTTACCGTGCCGACATCATCCATAATCCGGGTGCGTGGGACAGGTTCATGGCCGGTTTGCGCGGCAAGGTCATCGGCTGGTTGCAGCGCCGCCGCGAGGCCGGGCGCATTGTCTTTGCAGATTGAGAAGCACCATGAGCCCAACTGACATGAACGCAATCCTGCCCGACAAGCCGCTCGGCATCGCCATATTGGCCATGGGCGGCCAGGGCGGCGGGGTGCTGGCCGATTGGGTCGTGCATCTGGCCGAAAGCCAGGGCTGGGTGGCGCAATCGACTTCGGTGCCGGGCGTCGCACAGCGCACCGGCGCGACGATCTATTATGTCGAAATGCTGCCCGCCCGCGACGGCCTGCAGCCGACGCTTTCGCTGATGCCGACGCCGGGCGATGTCGACATCGTCATTGCGGCGGAATTGATGGAGGCCGGACGCTCGGTGCTGCGGGGGCTGGTGACGCCCGACAAGACCACCTTGATCGCCTCGACGCACCGGGCTTTTGCGGTTTCTGAAAAGCAACGGCCGGGCGATGGCATCGGCAATCCGGAAACGGTGATCGAGGCCACCGATTTCGCCGCGAAAAAAACCATTGCCTTCGATATGGAAAAGCTGGCCGCCGCCCATGGCAGCGTCATTTCGGCAGCCTTGTTCGGCGGATTGGCGGCCTCCGGCGCGCTGCCGTTTGCGGCCTCAGCCTATGAGGAAACGATCCGTGCGGGCGGCAAAGGCATCGAGCCGTCGCTTGCGACCTTCCGCGCCGCCGCCTTGCGCACGGCCGAAAATGTCAACGAGAAGGTGGCGGCAAAGCCCGCCAAGCGGCTGGATGCGGTGCCCGACACCACGGGACACGCCGAACTTGACAGGCTGGTGGCGCGCATCCGCTCCGGATTTCCCGTAGATCTCGGGCCGATGCTTTATGCCGGCGTCAAGCGGCTGACGGATTTTCAGGATGCCGCCTATGCGATGGATTATCTCGACCGGATGGAAGAGCTCCACCGCCTTGATATTTCCAATGGCGATGAGGATTGCGGCCATGCCTTCAGCCTGCAGGCGGCCAAATATCTGGCGGTCGCCATGGCCTATGACGATGTCATCAGGGTTGCCGATCTCAAGCTGAGAGCGGCCCGCTTCGAGCGGGTGCGCAAGGAGGTCGGCGCCAAAGGCGACCAGATCGTCTATACGACCGAATACATGCATCCGCGCATGGATGAGGTCTGCGGCACGCTGCCCAGGGGGCTGGGGCTTTATATAGAAAGCCGGCCAAGGCTGTTTGCCTGGCTGGATCGCCGGGTCAACAAGGGCAGGCGGGTCAAGACAGGCACGATCTTCTGGTTTGTCGCGCTCTATGTCATTTCCGGCTTACGCAAGAACCGGCGCGGAACCCTGCGACACCTGCGTGAAACCGGGCATATGCAGGCCTGGCTTGCGCTTGCCAAAGCAACCCTGCCGAAGAATTATGATCTCGCCGTCGAGGTGCTGTGCTGCCGCAGGCTGGTCAAGGGCTATTCCGACACCCATGCCAGAGGCGTGACGAAATTCGACCGGGTGCTTTCCGCCCTGCCGCAACTGACGGCCCGCAATGACGGCGCCGACTGGCTGCGCCGCCTGCGCCAGGCAGCCCTGCTTGATGAAAAGGGCGAGGCACTGGACGGCGCGCTTAAAACCGTGGAAAGTCTGGATGCCTGAACAGGCAGGCAACGAGGATTTGCCAGAAGGGTGCCGCCATGACCCATGCTTTTGAAATTGACTGGAACACGCTGCCCGCACCCGTTGATGACGGCGGCGCGCGCCACCTGCCCGGTTTGAAACTGCCCTCCGTCAAGCTCGCCTCGACCAAGGGCGAGGCGGTGGATCTGTCGCGGCTTTCCGGGCGCAGCGTGGTCTATGTCTATCCGATGACCGGCCAGCCGGAGGTGGCGCTGCCCGATGGCTGGAACGACATTCCCGGCGCGCGCGGCTGCACGCCGCAATCCTGCGCCTTCAGGGATCACGCCCAGGAGCTTGCGGATCTGGGGGCTGCAGCCCTTTTCGGCCTGTCGACGCAGGATGAAGCATACCAGCTTGAGGCCGCCACCCGCCTGCACCTGCCTTTCGCGCTCCTGTCCGACAAGGATCTGGCGCTGACAAAAGCCATCTCGCTGCCGACTTTCGAAGTGGACGGCAAGGTGCTGACCAAAAGGCTGACGATGATCCTGCGCGATGGCGTCATCGAGCATGTCTTCTACCCGGTCTTTCCGCCGGATCAGGATGCGACAAAGGTCATGGCCTGGCTTGCCGCCAATCCGGCGTGAGGCGCGCTTTTCAGCCTGAACGCCGCCTGCGCTCAAGCGCGCGCGCCACACGCCGCCACTTGCCCTGCTCAAAATTCCTGCTGTAGCGCCAGGCCCGGCCTTGCTCGATCATCGCCATTTCCCAAGCCCGCGCCCCATAGGCGGCTTCCATTTCATCGGCGATGGCGATGATCTCCGCCCGCGCAATGAACAGCGGGCGGATGCGCCTTTGCCATTCGACCCAGATGAAAATCGCCAGCACGAAGGCGGCGAAGGCGAGGAGGGCGTTCATTGGGGCGGTTTACTATACCACGCCGAAGCCTTCGGCGCGGTTTTTAACCCATCGCGCGGGTCTGCCCAAAAACTGAAAGCCTGCATCCTATCAAACTCCCCATTGGCGATGAACGGTCACCGAGGTTGCCCTCTGGTGACCGGGGAGTTGGAAAGTCGTGCACAGACGACCGCCACGGCCTTTAAGCCGAAGCTCTGGACATACGCCGAGGCCTCCCCGGCCATATCGGTCGAGGGAGTGCCATTGCGGTCGACACCGACCGCTGTGCATGAGGTTTCCACGCCCCAAGACCATCCAGCGATGAACGGTCTCGCGATGGACCATAGTGGGAAACGGGTTTGGGGAAAAGGGGGGGGTGGTTGGGGAAATGGGTGGGGCCTATTTGGGGCCGAGGCGGATGTTGGGGGTTCGGGTGCTGAGGGACTGGAGTGCTCCCCATTTCACCGTGGAGTGCTCCCCATTTCACCGGACAATCGGCTAGTTTGATTTTGCTCTGATGAACCGCCGAGGAGAAGCCATTTTGAGCGCGGAATGTGGATGGATTTCGTTGTAGTCTTCGATCCACCCATTGATCTTCTGGAGTGCCGTTTCAGCGTCCCGAAGGGTTGAGATTCAAATATAGTCTCGTTTTAGTGTTTTTCGCTGCTACCATGGTAATCATAGGAAACATATTTTGTGAACCAGGTGCATAGATACCAAGGGCGATTCTTAAACAACCTACCGAAATCTCATTTGAATTCCATATGTAAGGACTTGGTGAAACTTGAATCATAAATCATAATATTAAAAAACTGACAATTATTCATTTCTTGGTGTTAACAATTCAAATAGCGAAAGTTCACTTCTTCTATTTTCTGCAATCTCGTCTTTACACCAAGCAAAAACTTTCACTCTAAGCTTCGAGATATTAGCTTCAACTTCTAACGCATAATCATCAAGTCGTCTAAAAATACGGACCAACCTTTTGTCTTCGCGATCAATGATCTGTGTTTCATTGCCATCTCTATCGATGGATATCCGATAGTTATCTGGTTCGAATTCTATTCTTATATTTTCGTTTCGCCGAAGTTTCAGCAGCTTAACTAGGCCCTGTTGACAAAGTGGATTCCCAAATCATCTGAATTCTGATTCAAAGCTTCCTTTTGGGAGGCTGATATGGCTCGTGGTGACCTTACTGACGCTGAATGGAAGATTATCGGGACACTATTGCCGTCAGAGCG
>JBGSIT010000030.1:0-55212 GCA_041742335.1 Rhizobiaceae bacterium | reverse complement strand
GTTGCGCCGGTCAGCCGCCCCGCTTCAGCTGCATCCAGCGCTTCGACTGGCGCGCCGCGCCTCTGCCATTGGGCGGCGCGCAGGGCTATTTCCTTCTTGCCGTCTTCGCCGACGGCCAAATGCAACGTGCCGTGGCGCACGGCCTCGCATTCCATTCCGTGCTTTTCAACGAG
This sequence comes from Rhizobiaceae bacterium, assembly GCA_041742335.1. Classification (GTDB taxonomy): domain Bacteria; phylum Pseudomonadota; class Alphaproteobacteria; order Rhizobiales; family Rhizobiaceae; genus Rhizobium_E. Next base: position 55,039 of record JBGSIT010000030.1, on the reverse strand, counting down.
GTCGTAAACCAGGGACGGGCCATTGCCCAACTCGGTCAGAAGGCGGTTGCCTATGGTCTCGCCGATGGTTGCGACAAGATCGTCGGGGCGCACCCACATGCCGGCATTGACCAGCCCGACATTGCGGCCTGACCCGCCATAGCCGATTTCACGGCCCTCGAGAACTGCCACCTTGACGCCGCTTTCAGCGAGATGGAGAGCCGTGGACAGCCCGGTAAAGCCGCCGCCGATGACGGCGACATCGGCATCGATGCTGTCGTGCAATTCAGTTTTCGCAGGCCGGTTCGGCGCGGTAGCCGACCAGAGGTTTCTTTCAGAGATCGCCATTGTGAAATCCAGTGATTGCCTGAATTGACGATAGTGGAAAGCGCCTGATTTTCAAACGCTTATTGCATGGGAAACGTGATCAGTCGACAAATTCCACACTCACGCCAGGCTGCACCATCTTGGCGAGTTCTGTCGCATCCCAATTGGTCAGCCGGACACAGCCATGGCTCTGCGTCTTGCCGATCCGCGAAGGCTCAGGTGTTCCATGGATGCCGTAAGTCGGCTTGTCCAATGCGATCCAGACATTGCCGACCGGCGTGTTGGGTCCGGGTTGAATGGTCAGAACGCGATTATTGTCGCCTTGCTGGAAATTGATCTTCGGATTGTAGGTGTAGTTCGGATTGAGCGCGACCCGGGCGACCGCATGAATGCCGGAAGGCGAGGGGGTGTCAGACGAGCCGATGGTGGCCGGATAGGCTGCGACAAGCGCACCTGCGCCATCATAGGCAAAGACCTGTTTGCGGCTCTTGTCGGCAACAATGCGCGCAACGCTGAACTTCTTTGCCTCTCCCGGATTGACGACCTTGATGGTCGTGCCCGGTATGGTGAAATCAACGCCGGGATTAAGCTCCTTGAGGTAATCCTCATCCATATGAAAACGCTCGGCAAGGGCTTCCGTAACCGATGTGTAGGCCATTGATGGCAGCAGCGCTTTTTGCGAATAGTCTTCGGGAATGGCCGCAACATAGGGCCCGGCGGCATCGACCGAAGTAATGGTGTAGCTGACGATCGGCAGACCGCCGCTATAGCCAAGCCGCGCCAGGATGGATTCGGTATCTTTCACATCAAGCGTTTCGCCGGTCATTTTTTGCCAGGAATCCACGGCCTTCGACACATTCGAGCCTGCCTTGCCGTCTATGACGCCCGGTGAAATTCCCTCGCGGTCGAGAAATACCTGCAAAGCGGTAATTTCGGCGCGCGATTGGCCTTTCAGCGAGATGGTCGGAAAAGTCGGGCGCGCATCGAGACGATCTGCCTCCGGAGGCAGCGACGTCAAGTCCTGGCCATTGTCAAAGCCTGGCTGGTCGCCATTCGGCAAGGGTTGCTGGCCGAAGACGTCATTGTCGTCCTGCGGCATTTCAGGAACTGAACCGGTCACATCACCCAAGGCTTCACGCTCGACGGGTGCCGGGTCAATGCGGGCAACCGGCGCTTCGGGAAAATAATCCTCGCCATATGCTTGGTCGGCTTGCGGATAAGGCTCGTTTCCGCCGCGGTCGGCGTTTTGCGGAAGACCGCCGCCAAAAGTTCTCTGATAGCGGCGCAGCGGCATTTCTGTTGCAATGACATTGCCATAATAATCCACAACCACCCTCCGGCCGTTGCGGTCAAAACGCACTGTCGCCTCGGCATTGTCGGGCAGGAAATCAAGTATTTCGCCATCCGGTGTGACCATTACCATCTGCCTGTTTGATTGGGCAAAGGCCGGATGACTTAATAATGATGCGCTACTGAAAACCGTGCAGGCCAGTAAAGCAGGGATGATGATACTGAATTTCAGTCTTGGATACATTAACAATACCTGATTTGAGCGATTTGCGTGGTTTTGTAAGCACTTCAATTTCGACTGTATTGTGAAATTGTTGAACTCATGATGAATAAATTGATATTTCTTCTTCACATTCTGGTGAATTGTGGCTTTTGGACATCTTTGTATTGAAAGCACTTTCCCGGAGGCGGGCAGGGGATTATAACCGCGCCAATATCAGTTCGGAGGAAAGTGATGGAATTTCAGATTGGACCCGGTCCGCGACTGTCGCTGGATGAAAAATCGGCCCTCGATATTCTCGATTGCGTGGTCGACGGCGTCAATCTTGCGCCGGGAAAGGCCGTGCCTGACGACGGCGATGCGCGCATCCTCCATTCGGTCGGCGGTTTTCTGTTTACTTGCGGGCCGGAGCATATCCGTCATCCCGAGCCGATCAAGGGAGGGCATGGTGAAAAATATCCGCTGCACGGTTCGATGGCGGGAAATCCAGCCAAGATCATCAGCTCAAGCCAGACCCGGGAATGCCTTGAAGTGGTGGCGCAGATCACGATTCCGCTGGCCGGCGGCGGCCAGGCTACCGTCAACCGCTTGTGGCGGATGAATTCGGCGACCGGCGAAACCATGATCGAGGACCGTTTGCTGAATTCCGGCGATCGGCCGTTTGAGCCGATGTGGATGTATCACATGAATATCGGCGCCCACCTCTTTGATGACGACACCCGCCTGTCGGGGACAATGATCGAGAATGGCTCGACCGGCTGGCGATTTGGTGAAGGCGATGGCCACATTTTCTGCGTGCCGGCTACCCAAGGGCCGCGCGATCACTTCGCCCATGTCAGTCTGGGTCCGATTGCAGCTATTGGCGGCAAAGTGCTGCAAGTGATGTTTTCCACCGGTACGCTCGGCCATCTGCAAGTCTGGCGCAACCAGCAGGCGCCGGCCCATGTTCTCGGCATCGAGCCGGTTTCCCATCCCTGGAAAAATCGCGGCGAACTGGAAGCCGACGGCCTGATGGAAATTCTTGAGCCGGGCGGATTGAAGATTTACCGGCTGGGCTTCAGCTTTGCCTGATTTTTCAGCCAATCCGGCTGGTGCGTCCAGATTGACGTTGCCGACACTGCCGCCTAGAACAGCGGTCAAATTTGTTTTGAACGAGGGCTTTCCCATGGACATCCGCCAGATCAACGATGAATACGCAGTCACCGGACAAATCAGCCTCGAGGATCTCGACCAGATCAAGGCCATGGGTTTCAAGTCGATTGTCTGCCACCGGCCCGATCACGAGGCTGACGGCCAGCCGGAATTTGCGCAAGTGGCGGCGCGCGCCAAGGAACTTGGCCTGCAGATCACCCACATCCCGGTCGGCCCGATGGGGGTTACCGCCGATGCCGTCAACAAAATGGTTGATGCCCTGGACGAATTCGACCGGCCGATGCTGGGCTTTTGCCGCTCGGGCGCTCGTTCAACCACGATCTACCAGCAGACGATGCATTTGCGCGGATGATTGATCGCCTGCTTCTGGGGTAAGCCCTGCGATCATGCCGGACGAATTTCGGCTGGTAATCGCAGCGTCGCTTCATTCTTTTTTGAAACCCGATTCCATCCAGGAATTCGAAAACGCTGTTACCAGCGAAACAGCACACTATTGCAATTTTTTCTAATTAAGAATTCATGCAGGTTAACTCTGCCAAATCATTTGGATGAAAGGCGTCATCATGATCTTTTTCAGCAAGGACAGTATCGAACTGGCCATAGAAACCGAATTCGAAACCCATCAGGACGAATTCAGGGACGGTTTTGAAAATCTCGGTTCTCTCAGCAATGTCTACAAGACATTGTCAAGCGATGCCTCCAGCCATTTTATCAACGGCCAAGCGGGCAATGACCTGATCCGGCTGATGGGAACCGGAAGTGACATGATCCATTCCGGTTCGGGATCAGACGGCATCGTCAGCGGCAACGGCAAGGATACGGTCTATGCCGGTTCCGGCGATGACAGCGTTGTGGCCGGCAAAGGCATGGACCTTGTTTATGGCGGCTCGGGAAATGACACTCTGAGCGGCGGTGCTGGCCGGGATGTCATTTTTGGCGGCTCCGGACTGGATGTTCTGCGCGGCGACGAAGGTTCCGACACGCTGTATGGCGGATTGGGAAATGACGTCCTTGTCGGCGGCGCCAATGCCGACACGCTTTATGGCGGCAGCGGTGCTGATCATTTCGTCTTTGAAAAGGCAAGCGATCTCGGGCTGGCTAAAACCGACCTCATTGCTGATTTCAGCCGCCTTGACGGCGACAGGATCGACCTGTCGGGGATTGACGCAAACCGGATGGTTTTTGGTGATCAGGCCTTTGTCTGGCGCGATGGGCCGCATGGCCGCGCCGGTTCCATCTGGCTGGGTGATGCCGTTGACGGCAAGCAGACCGTCTATATCAACCTGGATGGCGGTAAAGCCGACATCGCCATCGAAGTCGCCTTTGATGATGCCGCAATGACCACGCTGACAGCGTCCGACTTCATTCTTTGATTTGCCGGTCTGTGACCGGGCTTACGCCCGGTCGCGAATCTGGCTCAATGTCCGGGTCGGCGTGATGGCCTCCGGATCGAGCTTGATCTCGATGATGGATGGTTTGTTGCTGGCCCGGGCGCGCTGCATGGCGTCTGGAAAATCCGCGGTTTTTTCAACCACTTCTCCATGGCCGCCGAATGCGCGTGCATAGGCGGCGAAATCGGGATTGACCAGATCGGTGGAACTGACGCGACCGGGATATTCGCGTTCCTGATGCATGCGGATGGTGCCATACATGGAATTGTTGACCAGCACGACGATGATGGGAAGGCCGTGGCGCACAGCGGTGATGAATTCCTGGCCATGCATCATGAAGCAGCCGTCGCCGGCAAAGCAGATGACTTCGCGGTCGGGATGCAGCGCCTTGGCGGCCACGGCGGCCGGAAGGCCGTAACCCATGGAGCCGGAGGCGGGTGCGGCCTGGGTTGCATATTGGCGGAAGCGGTGGAAGCGATGTACCCAGGTGGCGTAGTTGCCGGCCCCGTTGGTAAAGATCGTGTCGCTGGCGACATTGGCCTCCAGCCATTCCATGATCGGCCCCATGGCCACATCACCGGGACCGGTTTTAGGCGGGGTCGACCAGGCGAGAAAGGCGGCATGCATGGCTTGTGTCCGGGTGGCCCAGACCGGTTCGGTCCTGGGTGAAAGACTTGCAAGGGCCGCCACAAAACTGGCCGGATCGGCATTGATGGCAAGGTCGGGCCGGTAGACGCGGCCCAGTTCATCCGGATCGGGATAGACGTGAACCAGTTTTTGCCGGGGGTAGGGCACGTCCATCAGGCTGTAGGATGAAGACGGCATTTCAGAAAAGCGCCCGCCAACCAGCAAGATGAGATCAGCTTCACGGATTTCGGCGCCAAGCGCCGGGTTGATGCCGATGCCGACATCGCCCGCATAGCTGTCGTTGAGATGGTCAAACAGCATTTGCCGGCGGAACGAGCAACCGACCGGCAATTTCCAGCGATTGGCAAATCCGGCAAAGTCGGAGACTGCCTGTTCGTTCCATCGGGTGCCGCCGACAATCACCATTGGCCGTTTGGCATTTGAAAGCAATTCGCCAAGGGCTGCAATCTGGCTTGGTCCGGGATGGGTATCGACAGGCTGGCTCGGTCTTGCCTGGACCGCCATGACGGTTTCAGTCAGCATGTCTTCGGGCAATGCCAGTACCACAGGGCCCGGGCGACCCGATGTGGCGACGCTGAAAGCGCGGGTGACAAATTCGGGAATGCGTCTGGCGTCGTCGATTTCGGCGACCCATTTGGCGACTTCGGTAAAGGCGCGCCGATATTCAATTTCCTGGAAAGCTTCGCGCTCGCGGGCATTGCGCTGAACCTGTCCGATGAACAGTATCATCGGAATGCTGTCCTGGCGGGCAATGTGCAAGCCGGCGGAAGCATTGGTGGCGCCGGGGCCGCGTGTGACAAAGCAGATGCCGGGCTTGCCGGTCAGCCTGCCCCAGCAATCGGCCATCATCGCCGCCCCGCCTTCCTGTCGGCAGACATAGGAGGTGATATCGGTGTCAGCCAGTGCGTCCAGCACGGCCAGGAAGCTCTCGCCTGGCACGCAGGCGAGGCGTTCGACTCCATTGGCCTTGAGGGCTTCCACGATCAGTTCGCCGCCGGTTTTTGCCTTCATGATGGTCTTCTCTTTGCTCTGAATTGTCACCGCCGGAGGCGGCTGCTCACTTTGGCCTGTTTTCTTCAAGGATGCGCTTCTGGTAGCGCCCTTGAACAATTTCGACAATCACCAAAGTGAACAGCACGAAGTAGAAGGTCGATTTGGCCATCGGTTCGATGTCGAAGCCGAAGAAGGACAGATGGGCCAGATGCCCGCCCTCGGAAACCAGCATATAGCCGACCAGCAACAGCACAAACAGGCCAAGGACTTCATACATGCGGTTGCGCTTGAGGAAATTGGCGACGGTATTGGCCATGACGACCATCAAGACGCCGGACACAATGATTGCGGTGCTCATGACGATGAAATTCTTGGTCAGCGCGACAGCGGAAAGTACGGTGTCAAAGGAGAAGACAATGTTCATGGCCAGGATCCAGAAGATGGCGCCGCCGACGGAACGGCGTGGCGCACTGTCGCCGCCGCCTTCCAAATCGTGCGAGCCGATCATGTGGTAGATCTCCTTGATTGCCGTATAGATCAGGAACACGCCGCCGGCCAACACGATCAGCGAATGCCCGGTCACTGATGCCCCGAACATTTCCGATTGAACCGCGAAAAACGGCGCCTGGAACATGTCGATCAATTTGAGAACGACAAACAGCAGGGCGATGCGCAGGCCGATGGCAAGAATGATACCGGTGCGGCGCACCCAGGCTTCGCGCGCCGGATCCACTTTCTTGGCTTCGATCGAGATATAGAGCAGGTTGTCAAAACCCAACACGGTTTCGAGTGCTGTCAAGATCAGCAGTGTGATCAGGTTATCCACTGTAAAGAGGCTCTCTAACATCGCTCAATCAATCCTGTTGGTCATATGGTTGCTGCGTAGCAAATTAATCGGGTGTCGGAAAGTCGCATCCGGCCATATGCGTGTCAGGAAGCGAAAATTGTCATCCCCATGTCCCGGGCTTGTCAGCGGCCGACAACGCGCTGTCAGATTGTGATGCGGTCGCACCAGTTGATGAAATCGTCAATGGCTTGCTGCCTACCGATTTCATTCAGCGTCTCATGGCGCATTCCGGGATAAAGGGTGAGGCTCCTGTCCTTGAGGCCGCTGGCTGCCATCTGTTTGTCAAGCCAGGTCATGGCCGCGCCTTTGTCGGTCGCCGGGTCCATTCCGCCGCCGACAAGGTGGACAGGAAGTGCTGTGGGCAGCTGCGCGAGCCTGTCGCGCTTGCCGCCATTGATTGCCATGTCGATCAGGTCAATCCATAGCGAGATGCTGACATCGAAACCGCACAGCGGATCGGCAATATAGGCGGCGACTTCATCGGCGTCGCGCGAGAGCCAGTCAAACCCTGTTGTGCGATCAGGGAACTGTCTTGCCCATGACTCAAATGTCAGCTTCGGCGCAATGGTGCTGGGGACGTCGGAGCCCTTGAAAAAGCGCTCGAATTTCAAAAGCAGCTGGCCGATGGCGCCTGCTGCGCCCGGATTGAGATTGGCGTTCCAGATCGCCAGGCCTGCAAAGGCGTCCGGATGCCGGATTGCGACATTGGCGGCGATCATGCCGCCCATCGAATGGCCGAACAGGATGACGGGAAGGCCGGGTGCAAAGTCCGTCGCCAATGCATGAACGGCCATGACATCGGCAATCACCTTTTCCACGCCCGATTTTTCGGCATATTGCCCACGTGGCGCGTCAATCGCCATTGTGTGCCCATGACCGCGATGGTCATGGGCAAAGACATGAAAGGACCGTTCCGCAAGCGCGGCGGCGAAGGGTTGATAGCGCAGCGAATGCTCGACCAGGCCGTGATTGACCAACACGATAGCGCGCGGCTTGCCTGCCGCCGTCATGCGGCGCAGCGCCAGTGTCGCCCCGCTGGGGCTTGCGATCATTTCGGGAATTGAAAAGCTCATCGTGAACCCTGTCCGGCCTTTGGCCTCTGGCTATCATGATTGCGATCCGAAAAGAAGACCACTCAATGTTTCGCCTTTGTTCCTGTTCTTGCAGCGTGAAATCGTTGCGAAAGACAGAGATCATGTTTTGTTCTTTATTTGATCACTATTTGATTTTGTCAATATTAGATATTGATAAATAAACGATGCCATATCCGTTATTACAGCGCAATTAATTTGTCTATACCGTAATATTTCCGGATTGGCATCAAATTGACCGCGAAAGCATTGGTCTGCGGAAATTGTGTGATATTGCAACCAAAACGCTATTTTGCGCCATCCAAAGGCATGGTTGATTGAGCGGGCCGGTTGAAATCACCGTGACTGGCCTTGCTGCAGTCATAAACCAAAATTGCGTTTTGGCAATTCAGAATGGCCGGTTGACCAGTAGCATGGCCTAAAATTGCTCAATTGTATATATTTTGTTCCTGAAATATTCATATGTATTTTAGATGATAATAATAAATATCGAGCGACTTTGCCGGTTTTATGGTGGCATTGCAGCATTTGTCTTGTTTATTATTCGCCTTTCAATCATCGAATCCGCATTTTTATTGGCTCCTGCGGCCAGTTAAACGCCTGCACGTCATGGTGGTATGGGTGCGGATCGGCAAAAACCAAAAAACAAGCGGAATTCTGGCCTGACGGGCAGGAAATTCACTTTGCAGATCGATTGCATCGACTGGTTGGCGCTGCTTTTGTGCAGTCGGCATGACTTTGCCCGGCGCGGCGGGGAGCGGCGGCAAGGGAGGTGATGCGAAAGGCGCTGGGTGGAACCAATAGGTCGACGGACATGACAGGCAAGGCGGCCGTCTGACAGACCCGCGTTTCGTTTCTTCATTGCTCCTGAAGGCCAATTCGCCTAAATAGCAGCCAATCCTTTCGACCAGCTCCATTTCGCAGGTAATAACATGGCACGTCAATTCATCTATCACATGGCCGGGCTCAACAAGTCCTATGGCAACAAGAAGGTTTTGGAAAATATCCACCTGTCTTTTTATCCCGATGCAAAGATCGGCATCCTCGGACCAAACGGCGCCGGCAAGTCGACCGTATTGAAGATCATGGCGGGTCTGGATACGGAATTCACCGGCGAGGCATGGCTGGCAGACGGCGCGACGCTCGGCTACCTGCCGCAGGAGCCCAAGCTTGACGAGAGCAAGAATGTTCTCGAAAACGTCATGGAAGGCGTTGCGGAAAAGCAGGCCATCATCGATCGCTACAACGAATTGATGATGAACTATTCCGACGAGACCGCCGACGAAGGTTCGCGGCTGCAGGATATCATCGACAGCCAGAATCTCTGGGACCTCGACAGCCAGGTGGAAATGGCCATGGAGGCCCTGCGCTGCCCGCCGGGTGATGCGACCGTGGATAACCTGTCAGGCGGCGAGAAGCGCCGTGTGGCGCTCTGCAAGCTCCTTCTGGCCAAGCCCGACCTGCTGCTCCTGGATGAGCCGACCAACCATCTGGATGCCGAAACCATCGCCTGGCTTGAAAAGCATTTGCGCGAATATCCAGGCTCAGTGCTGATGATCACCCATGATCGCTACTTCCTCGACAATGTGACCGGCTGGATCCTTGAACTCGACCGTGGTCGCGGCATTCCCTATGAGGGCAATTATTCCGCCTATCTGCAGGCCAAGTCCAAGCGCATGCTGCAGGAGGGCCGCGAAGAAGCCTCACGGCAAAAATCCCTGTCGCGCGAACAGGAATGGATTGCCGCCAGCCCCAAGGCCCGGCAAGCCAAATCCAAGGCGCGTATCCGCGCTTATGACGAATTGGTCAAGGCGGCAGCCGACCGCCGGCCCGGTGACGCGCAGATCGTCATTCCGGCAGGCGAAAGGCTGGGCCAGATTGTCATCGAGGCGGAAGGCGTTTCCAAGGGCTATGGCGACACCTTGCTGATCGACGATCTCAGCTTCAAGCTGCCGCCCGGCGGCATTGTCGGGGTGATCGGTCCCAACGGCGCCGGCAAGTCCACTTTGTTCCGGATGATCACCGGGCAGGAAAAGCCCGACTCCGGCAGTTTCCGCATCGGCGATTCCGTGCAACTGGCCTATGTCGACCAGAGCCGGGATACGCTTGACGGCAACAAGACGGTCTGGGAAGAAATTTCCGGCGGGGCCGACATTATCAAACTCGGCAAATACGAACTTAATTCGCGCGCTTATTGCTCGACCTTCAATTTCAAGGGCGGCGACCAGCAGCAGAAGGTCGGCACGCTATCGGGCGGCCAGCGCAATCGTGTCCATCTTGCCAAAGTGCTCAAGACCGGCGGCAATGTGCTGATGCTCGATGAGCCGACCAACGATCTGGACACCGAAACCCTCGGGGCGCTGGAAGACGCATTGGAAAATTTTGCCGGATGCGCCGTCATCATCAGCCATGATCGCATGTTCCTCGACCGGCTTGCGACCCATATCCTATCCTTTGAAGGCGAGAGCCATGTTGAATGGTTTGAAGGCAATTTTGCTGATTATGAGGCCGACAAGGTTCGCCGGCTTGGCGCTGACAGCGTCAATCCCAAGCGTGTGACCTACAAGCCTCTGACGCGTTAGAGGTAATTTGTTTGAATGATAGGTCAAGGGCGCTTCGGCGCCCTTTTCATTGCCGGATGGGCAATTCCAAAGCGACAGAAAATTTCCTGCTTGCGCCACCAGTCAAAGTCATATAAAGATATCTTTATATCTTGATTAGGTGCCCGATGCTCGATTCGCTTCAGTTTGGACTAAATGATTTTGTGAACATTTTAAAGGCCGCAGGCGAACCGACCCGCTTGCGACTTTTATTGCTGCTGTCAGCCGGTGACCTGACGGTCACGGATCTGACTGAAATTCTAGGGCAATCGCAGCCGCGCATTTCGCGACATCTCAAGCTTTTGAGCGAAGCCGACCTGATTGATCGCTACCAGGAGGGCGCCTGGGCCTATTTCAGGCTGCGCCAGCAGGGCGAGGCTTCAGCCTTTGCCCGCAGCTTTCTCAAGGCGGCGGCAAAGGCTGATCCGATCCTGAGCAGGGATGCTGACCGCCTGGCGCAGGTCAAGCGGGCGCGCGCGGAAAAGGCGCAAGCCTATTTCAGCCGCAACGCCGCCCATTGGGACGAATTGCGCAGCCTGCATATCAGCGAGGAGGAAGTCGAACGGGTCCTGTCGGAAACCGTCGGCACCCGGCCGGTCAACTCCTATCTCGATCTTGGCACCGGAACGGGACGTTTGCTGCAATTGTTCGACGGGCGCTACCGCCGCGCAGTCGGCGTCGATGCCAGCCGCGACATGCTGGCCGTGGCCCGCGCCAATATCGAAAAGGCCGGACTTGCCCATGCTTCCATCCGCCACGGCGATATTTTCAACCTGCCATTTGAAAACGGCCAGTTTGATCTGGTCACCATCCATCAGGTGCTGCATTTCCTGGACAATCCGGATGTTGCGATCCGCGAGGCCGCGCGCATGCTCAGCCCCGGCGGTCGACTGGTCATCGTCGATTTCGCCCCGCATGGAATGGAATATCTGCGCGAGGAACATCAGCATATGCGGCTTGGATTTTCCCATGCGGCCATGAATGACTGGCTGGTCAAGGCGGGGCTGGAAGTCGGCAAGGTCATCGACCTTGATCCTTCCCATGCCGACAGCCAAACCGACGGTGTGACAGTGACAATCTGGCTGGCTCGAGACCGGCGTATTGAAATTGCAACCAGCAGCGGCCGGCAGGTCTGATTTTTCAAGGAGTGCGGATAGTGAGGCAGGACAAACCGGCCAAGGGCAAAATCAAGTTATCCTTCGAATTCTTTCCGCCAAAATCCGAAGAGATGGAGATCCAGCTTTTCAAGACAGCCGAAGAGTTGATGGCCTGGCAGCCCGAATTCCTGTCGGTGACCTATGGCGCCGGCGGAACCACCCGCGACACGACGCTGACCACGGTGGCCAAAATGATTGGCGAGCGCAACCTGCCGGCCGCATCACACCTGACCTGCGTTGGGGCGACCAGGGATGAGGTGCACCAGGTGGTCGATGAATTGCAGGCAGCGGGCGTCAAACACTTCGTGGCCTTGCGTGGCGACCCCTCTGGCGGCGTTGGCACACGCTATCAACCCCATCCCGGCGGTTATGCAAATGCGGCCGAACTGGCCGCTGGCCTGTCGGCCTATGGCGATTTCGAAATCTCGGTTTCGGCCTATCCGGAAAAACACCCCGAAAGCCCGGATGTGGATGCCGATATCGACATGCTCAAGCGCAAGGTCGATAATGGCGCTTGCCGGGCCTTGACGCAGTTCTTCTTCGACAATGACCAGTTTGAGCGCTATCTCGAACGTGTTCGCGCGGCCGGCATCTCCATACCGGTGGTGCCGGGCCTTCTGCCGATACACAATCTTGCCCAGGTCCAGCGCTTCGCCGATGCCTGCGGCGCCAGCGTGCCGGACTTCGTCAAGCGCAAGCTTGCACCCGTCGATGACAAGCCTGCCGAGCGTGCCAAGCTTGCCGCAGAACTCGCCAGTGCGCAGCTCGTTGATCTTTTGGGACGCGGCGTGACCGAATTTCATTTTTACTCGATGAACCGCGCAGCACTTGTCAATGCGGTGCTTGAAAGCGCGGGCTTCGCCCGTCCGCAATTGGCCTCCAAGTCCGCCGCAGCTTAGCGGAAGACGTGGCGAATCGGCGCGATCAAGTACCCGGATTTCTCATTGCCCATAAAAAAAGCGCATGACCGAAATGGTCATGCGCTCTTCATTTAAACCCTGAATGCCTGATGCCCTGCAGCGTCAGACGGTAGTGGCGCCAGCCTTATATAAACAACATGGTCGCCACGAAAACAAACGCTGCACTGATCATTAGGACATTGAACGAACGTGTAAGTCCCATTGCTGACCTCCTTGCGTTGACAGTGCATAATAGGTCCGAATAGCGGCGGAAGGAAAGCGGTTTTTGTGCTGCAATGCGGAATAGAGGCGAAAGAATTGCTCTATTCACAGGTCTAGCGAACTGATTTTTCTACCGAATCCTGCTGTCATGTTTTTTTCATGGTTGGAAAGGAGTGGTTAACCAGTTCGGCTGAAACAAGGCGTTCTGCCTGATTCTTGAGCGCATGTGGAACACTTGAATCGATGCCGGGTCGCGAGCCGTGAGTTATGTTGCATTGCGGAATAAAACGGCTTTCAGCCTGCCATCCAGGACCAAAAGACCGAGCGCTATCAAGGCCAGACCGCCAAACTCCGCCACTCCCAGTTTCTCGCCGAGAAAGACCGTTCCCAGCAAGATGGCGCTGGCCGGCACCAGCAGGGTAACAAGGGAAACATTGGTTGCGCCTGCCAGTTCGATGATGCGGAAATACAGGATATAGGCGAATGCGGTGGCAAACAGCGCCAGGCCGAGAACCGCAAGAATCGCCGGCAGAGGCGGCATCGACAAAGTCCATGGTTGATCGACCACAATGCTGACCGGAAGCATGATCAGGCTTGATGCGGTCAATTGTCCGGCCGCAATGGCGGGTGCGGGAACGGAACGGAATGTTCGTCCGAAAATGGCTGCAAATCCGTAGGAAATTGCAGCAAGCACCGGAAGCACCAGCGCCCAGAGCGGCAAATCCGAATCAATCGACATGCCAGGCGCAATCAGGATGGCAGCACCCGCTATGCCCAAAGCAACGCCGGTCAGCTTGGCGCCGGTCATCTTCTCGTCTGTTGTCAGGGCATGGGCAATCAGGATTGTCCATACCGGCGTGGTTGCGTTGAGGATGGATGCAAGACCCGCGCCCAACTGGGTCTGGCTGAAAAACAGCAGGCTGTGGGGCAGCGCATTGTTGATCAGCCCCAGCAACAGGAACGACCGCCACCGCGCTTTCAACAGCCCATAGAAACCGCCCCTGCCGCGCAGGTAGAGATGCAGCGCGACGGCTGCAATCGAAAGACGCAGGAAGACCAGCGTTATCGGTGGCACCGACATGACCGCAATGCGCGCAAAGAAAAATGATCCGCCCCACAACAGGCCGAGCAACAACAGCAATCCCCACGCCAATACTGATATTCCGTTTTTTTCCGTCGCGGCCATTGCAAAACATCCTGTGTTCAGTGCAGTTTTGTGGCTGATAATGCTTTAAGCAACCACCCGAAAAACGTCGGTTTCAAAACTTTGTTGGAAAAGGCGAAAGGAGACCCTGCTTCTGGAAACCGTCATCGCCGAACAGATCGGCAATCCCGCCAGTCATGATAATCCGCTGATTTCCATTACAATAGTCATAGCGGTCGCCACATTGCTTGGCCTCGGATTTCTCAGAATGCGCCAGCCGCCATTGGTCGGCTTTATTCTGGCCGGCGTCACGCTCGGCCCCACAGGGTTCGGCCTGATTTCAACATCGGGAAATGTTTCGGTCCTTGCCGAAATGGGCGTTGTATTGCTGTTGTTTTTCATTGGCATGGAACTGTCCGTCAAGGCGTTTCTTCTATCAATCCGCCAGGCGGCGCTGGTGGCCGGCGGCCAGCTGCTCGCCTCGTTGCTGGTGGCGGGTTTGATCGCATTCGCCATCGGCGCGACACCGGAGGAAGCCATCATTCTGGGCTTCATCATTGCAACGTCCTCGACGGTTGTCGCCATGAAGATGCTCGACGAGATGGGCGCTTTGCGCGGAGACGCCGGCCGGATTGCCATAGGTGTGCTGATTGCTCAGGATCTCGCTGTCGTGCCGATGCTGATCTTCGTCACAAGCCTGTCGGGCGAAAGCCCGGATTATGTCAATGTCCTCATCAAGATATTGCTTGCCGTGGGCATTCTGGGCGGGTTGCTCTGGTGGTTCGGTCGTCACAGCAAGATAAAGGTTCCCTTTGCCGCCGCAGTTGAAGACAAGATCGAAATTCTCGCTTTGGGCTCGCTTGCCTTGTGCTTCGTGGCCGCTTCCATTTCCGGTGTTGCAGGTCTTTCCCCGGTCTATGGCGCTTTCATCGCCGGTATTCTGGTGGGTAATTCCACGCTGCGTTCGCGGGTAATTCCCGTCATCGAGCCGATCCAGAGTGTTTTGCTGGTCGTCTTTTTCCTGTCCATCGGCCTGCTGATCGATCTTGATTTTATCTGGTCCAACCTCTGGGTTGTGCTTGGAGCTTCGGTAATCGTCGTGGCCATGAAAACGGTCCTGAACATTTTCCTGCTGCGCCGCACCGGATCAGAACCGAAAAGCGCGTTGATCGCCGGCCTGTCCATGGCCCAGATCGGAGAATTTTCATTCGTGCTGGCTTCAGCCGGTCTCGCCACAGGCTCGTTTTCTTACGACCTCTATCGGCTGGCGATCGCTGTTACCGCTGTGGCGCTTCTGATGTCGCCGATCTGGATCGGCCTGATGCACCGGCTGGAGAACATTGCGGCGGAACGGCTGAAATCCTATACCGACGCTCTCTCCATCGCCTATGCCCATGAATTCGGAGAGGTTGCCCGCGGCCGCCACGCCATCGAAACCACCCTGCGCGCAGTGCGGGCCAGATATCACGCGCTGCGCCTGGCCGGCGCTCAAAGAGGGGCGGCGAAAGACAAGGAAGCCGAAGCGGCGGCCAAGACAGTTGATGATCCTGGCCCGGAGCCAAAACCGGATGAAAAAGCCTGATACGTGTCGCGTTCAAACGGGTTCATTTGGGCGACAATGACCCCGCAGCATTTCAAAGTGTTTCAGCGCTGGAAAGGGTTTAACCGTCAGAGGGCGTTGAGCAGTTCCGCCGTTGCCCAGCCATCTGCGGGCATCCCTATCCGGTTCTGTTCCTTCTGGATGGCGACACGGGTGCCGCCGCCCAGAATTCCGTCAATCTTGCCGACATCGTGACCCAGGGCAGACAACTTTGTCTGCAGGCGCTTCATGTCGTCAGGCTCAAGGCCGGGTTCCGGGCTGCCCTTGGCATAGGGCTGTGCGCCGGCCAGGCGTGTCGCAAAATATGCCGCCGACGTTGTATAAATGAAAGACTGGTTCCATTCCAGATAGATGCCGAAATTCGGGTAAGTGATGAAAGCGGGACCCTTGCGCCCCTGCGGCAGGACGAGAGCCGCATTAAGGCCGGAAAAGGCTGTGTTGCCGTCGCGCGGCACGACGCCTATGGCAAACCAGTCGCCAGCCGTCAGCGTGCCGCCAAGGCCGGTTTTTTCAAAAGGCAGATCATCCGGAATGGTGACTTCCTGGATCCAGGGCTGGCCGCGGACAAAGCCAAGGCTTTCAATGAATTTCGCAGCCGTCATGATGACATCGGGCGCGCTGTCTTTCAATTCGACATGGCCGTCGCCGTCGCCATCGGTGCCGTAACGGACAATATCGGCCGGCAGCATCTGCACCTGGCCGATTTCACCGGCCCATGCGCCTGTATCGGTCTGCGGATTGAGGTCGCCATGCTCCACCATTTCAATGAGAGACAGCAATTGCGGACGGAAGAGTTCGGGTCTGCGGCAATCATGGGCAAGCGTCAAGAGTGCGTCGCGGGTGTTGAAATCACCCTGCACGGCGCCGAAATCCGTCTCCATTGCCCAAAAGGCGGTAATGACCGGCGCCGGCACGCCGAATTCCTGCTCTGCGCGGGCAAAGACCGAGCCGTATTCGGCCATTTTCTTGCGTCCGATATCAAGCCGCGCCTGGCTGACGGTGCGTTTGGAAAATTCAAGAAATGTCTGACGAAATACACCCTGGCCGCGATCACGGCTCAGCACCTTATTGTTGATCTGTGCGCCCGCGAGGGCAGCATTTATGGCCTGTTCAGACCGACCCATGGACCGGGCCTCTGCCTTGACCCCTTCGATAAAGCTGCCCAGGTCGCCGTTGCAGGCGGTTTGCGCCAATGCGGTTGTTGTTATGAAAGACGTAATGCCCAGTGCAATCGCCATCGGCAAAATGCGTAATACAAACATGTTTCCATCCCTAAAAGAGCGCGTCATCCGGAAATTGACCTTTTCCAGAATATCAAGCCGGATGCAAGATGAATTGTACCTGAACACTTTCATAGCCAGAACACGCCCGGGCCATTATCAACCGCGAATGTCTACCTTGAGACAGATGCGACCCAGTTTTTCCAATTCTTGGCCGATCCGGCAAAGACATTGATGTCGGTATCGCCGTTGATGCCCGGAATTACGCCCGTGCTGGTATATTGCCAGAACGCCCAGCGGCGATCCGCATAGACCTCGCGCGGATGCTTGGCCACTGAGCGCACCCAGAAATGATAGTCGTTGAATTGATCAACCAGCACATCGCGGTGGAAATCCACCGATGTGTAGATGATCGGACGCTTGCCGTAATGGGATTCAAGCCGGTCGAGGAAACGCTTCAGTTGCGCACGGACCTCATTTGCAGGAGGACGGATGGTGCAGGTCTTCGATGCGCTGTTCCACTCCACATCCAGCACCGGCGGCAGCACCATTGCCGTCTTCGGCACATTGGCGATGAACCAGTCGGCCTGATCGTCGGCAGTCGAGCAGAAATAATAGAAGTGGTAAGGTGCATAAGCGATGCCGGCCGAATGGGCGCCGCGCCAATATTCGGCAAAGCGGTTGTCCACGCGGTCCTTGCCCTCGGTTGCCTTTATAAAGGCGAAGGAGACGCCGGAACCACGAACCGCCCGCCAATCGATATCGCCGTTCCATTTTGAAACATCGATGCCGTGGACCGGATGATGGTGCGGGGTCGTTGCGCCAAAATCCTGCGGATCCTTGTCTTGGAATTGCGGCCTAATCGACGATGTTTCGACGAGGTCGTAATCCGTCGTCGAACAGGAAGTCAGCAGGGCGATGAGAGGCAGGGCAGCTAAGATCAATCGGCGCATGTTTTTCCCGAATATACCGTAGTTACAACGCGCGCAGTCCTTGGAGACGCCACTGGCGGGCCCGTCCGGAAACGCTTGATCTTCATAAGTTTCATATCATCGTAAAAAATGAGTTAGTTTCAAGCACTAATTTGAGATTCTTCTGAAAAACCCGGTTTTGTCAAAGCGATGCGGGACTTTTTTTCACCTTGCCATGGCGAAAATCGGCTTGATTGACGCCCGGATTGATCATCCGGCCTTGCGCCAGCGGATTGAAAATACCTTGTTCGATTGCGCGTTGCTTTCGCATACCAAACTTTAATATTTGCCGTGTTAGGTTTTTTGCTCATGCCGGGAGCGATTAACATGATGTTAAGTGCGTTTCTGCCGAGAATGCAACAGCGATATGCTTTCGCTGGCTCGGCTGTCGGGGCCTTGTTGCCCATATTTTGTTTTTCTGTCGAAGCTGCCCTGTTCGGGCCGGCAGCGGATTGGTTCGTCCTGTTGCGGGATCCGAGCCATATCCTCATGGCGCTCATGCCGGTCTTTTGTGGAATTGTATTCTACAGGATCGGGTGGACGCGTTATTTGTTGTCTTCCCAGCTTGAAGTTTCGATGGCGGCTGAAAAGACACTCTATTACCAGGCGCGGCATGACCGGTTGACCGGTCTTGCCAACAGAATGGCCCTGGAGCATGAAATCCACATGCTCTCGGTCGCACGAAAACGCGGCAGGCTCCGGCCCGCAATCCTGCTGCTCGATCTCGACAAGTTCAAATATATCAATGACACGATGGGACACGACAACGGTGACGCGCTGCTTGTGGCCATTTCCCGGCGTCTGAAGGAGAATCTCGGTTCGCTTTCCCGCCTGTTTCGCCTGGGCGGCGACGAATTTGTCATCACGGTCACCGGTGTTCCCACAGAAGAGGAAATCACCCGGCTTTGCAACGTCATCCAGAACCGTCTCGGCCAACCTTTCGAATTGAAAGGCGGGCATGCGGTGACCGGCGTCAGCATCGGCATTACCTTCATGGATCAAGGGGACGCCACGATGGGCCAAATCCTCAAGCGCGCCGATCTTGCCCTTTACAAGGCCAAACAGGTTGCGGGTTCAAACCATGTCTTTTATTCGCCCGAACTCGGCAAGAACGCTCTGGCGCGTCTGAAGGTCGAACGCGATCTGGTCCAGGCCATCCAAAGCAACGAACTCTATGTTGAATACCAACCCATCGTCAGCGCAGAATCCCGTAATCTTCAGTCTTTCGAGGCGCTTGTCCGCTGGAACCATCCGGAGGCAGGCATCCTTGCGCCGAAGGAATTCATACAGGAAGCCGAGCGCAACGGATTGATTGTCAAGCTTGGCAACTGGGTATTGAAGACATCCTGCCGGGATGCGGCGCTGTGGCCGGGTCGTACCGGTCTGGCGGTCAATGTATCGGGCGAGCAATTCAAGGACCGGTCATTTCCCGAATTCGTGATGCAATGCCTTGAAGAAAGCGGACTGGAGCCGGAACGATTGACGCTGGAAATCACCGAATCCGTGTTTCAGGTGGATGCGGCAATCCTGAAAGCGAGCCTTGCACGGTTGCGCGCTCAGGGGATTCGCATCGCATTGGATGATTTTGGCTCCGGCATTTCATCGATCAGCTATCTCAAGCTTTTCCCGATGGATTACATCAAGGTGGACCGTTCATTCGCTCTGGCGATGATGGAGAGCAGTCTTGACGCCGAACTGGTCGATATCATGGTCAGGTTGGGGCAGACCTTCAATATCTCGACGACGATTGAGGGCATCGAGACGGAAACGCAGATGCGCTATGTTCAGGCGCTCGGCGCAGAGCAGGTTCAAGGCTATCTGATTTCCCGTCCGGTTTCTGCCGAAAATGCCTGTGCGCTGATCACCCGGTCAGGCGAGGAGCCGCCGGATTCCATGTTCAAGAAGTCGGCTTGACCGGGGCGACGCCCGCAAGCAATATCCGCACAATCGGAATTGGAAAGGAGCAGCAAAGGCTCCTTTTCTTTTTGCCGGAATTTGACTTTTTGCACGGGCGATTATCATGAAAATCATATTTAAATTATTGAAATGGATCACAATATTCCTGGTGCTTGCGATTGCCGGCGGCGCGGCCTTCCTTGCCGTGTCGCCACCCGATCTCATCAGGATCGGCGACGGATATACCGCCAAGATTGTCTGCTCCAATGTCTTTGTGGCCGGTCGCGACAAGAACGAGATCCTGGCAGACGACGTCCAGGCGCCTGGCAACCCGCTGTTACGGCTGATCTTTGCGGATGTTTCTGACAAAGACCACTATGTGAGCGCCGGATTCCTGGGGCTGTTTGCCCGGCAATACGCCCTTTACCGGCCAGGTATCGGCTGCGCCAATGTTCCTGATGGCGATTTTAAAAGTGTAAGGCCGGTCACGATGCCGGCGCTCGACCAGACGAGCGAAGCCGATGGTCTGGAATGGCCGTTCGGCGCGAAAATTGGCGGCGACCGCGACCCGAAAATTGAAGCGATCATCAGGGACAGGGATTTGCACGGCGAGGGCATGCGGGCGGTTGTCGTTGTCCGCGACGGCCGCATCATTGCCGAGACCTATGGCGCAGGCTTTGACGAAAAGACGGCTCTGTTGGGCTGGTCGATGACCAAGACCGTCAACGGGGCGTTGGCGGCCATCAGGGTGAAGGACGGAAAGCTCGCCTGGGACAAGGATCATCTCCTGCCTGAATGGAGCGATGATCGTCGCGCGGCAATCAAGCTGTCGGATTTGATGGCCATGCAATCCGGTCTGGCCTTCAACGAGGAATATGGCGACGTTACCGATGTCACCCGGATGTTGTTTCTGCAGCCCGATCACGCCCGTTATGCCGCCTTGCTGCCCGCCGAAGCGCCGCCGGGAAAGATATTCAATTATTCAACCGGAACCGCCGTGCTTGTCAGCCGGATCTGGATGGATGGTTTTGCCAGCTACGATGAAGCTCTGGCCTTTCCCCGCAAAGCCCTGTTTGGCCCGCTATCCATGAAGAGCGCCATATTCGAGACCGACAGTTTCGGAACTTTTTCCGGCGGCTCCCTTCTTTATGCCACGGCACGCGATTGGGCCCGGTTCGGCCTGCTTCTTGAGCAGGGAGGAAAATGGAAGGACCAGCAGCTCTTGCCGGCGGATTATATCGAAATGGTGCGGACGGCGACACAGGCGTCAGGCTGGGCCTATACCAAGGCGATGGCCTGGAAACGAGGCCCCGGCAACAAGCCGGACGCAAAATTCGGGCTGCCGGAGGATATCGTCTGGATGCTCGGCCACGACGGCCAGTCCATCGCCATCATTCCATCGCAGCGCCTGGTCGTCGTCAGGATGGGCTTGACGCCAGGTCGACTGCGTTATCGGCCGCAGCCGATGATTGGCAGGATTATCGAGGCGGCAAGCGGCAATTGATTGCTGTCGGACGGATGATTGACTGTTCAATTCCTTGAGGGGCGCCTTCCGCAAGCCCAGTCTGTCTGGTCGCCGGCATTCACGCGCCCATCCTGCACTAAGCGTCCATAAATACCGCGCATGCGTAACTGCTTGCCTTCGCCGGTGTTTACATAAACACAGGCATACCGTCCGTAACGCTCAATGAACTTGGCGCAGCCATTGTGAGGCGTATCGGTGATTTCGATAATGGCGGAGCCGATCGCCAGTCTGGTGCCCGGCGGCAGGTTGGACGGCGAAATGTCCATGTCGATGTTGAGATTGTCGCCCGCCGGCGCCCAGTTCGACCGCTCAACCGCAATGAGATTGAGAAAACGCGCATTCATGAAGCAGATCTGGACATCGGGGTCGGGCGATCCGTCCTCGGTCGTTTTCCAGCACCCCTTGGCCCAATGATCCCCATGCATGCCGCCCTGCAAGCTGATATCGCAAGTCTCGACATCGCGCCGCTCGCCCGAGGCGGGCCTGATGATGATGGCGCGCACCAGGCCATTGTCTTTTGGCGAGGCTAGAACCTCGGGCAATCCGGCTTTGATCTCTTCAATGGTCAGATGGCGTGACAAGAATGCCTACACGGCAATGGTTCCGGCAGTTGCGCCGCTGCGCACCCATTTGAATGGGTGAAGGAAGCTGTGACGCTGTGAAAGGATACATACCGATTATCGTTCAAATCCGCCTTTACGAACGCGACATGAATGAGCGGTAATTCCCGAATGAATGGCGGAATATCGATCTGATCGATAAATGTGCGGGCAGTAAGGCCCGGCCCGGCGGTTCTGACACAAGCCAGTATTGAAAACTTACTGTTTCAGGCCCGTTTCATAAAGCAGGCCCTTGGCCTTGGCTTTGTAATAATAGCCGGTCCGGTAGAGCCAGTCCGCGCTGTCTTCATTCCTGTCGGCCACCAGCCATGCGCCGCGAAGATATTTGACGGCATATTTAAGGTTGGTCTCGGCATCAAGCAGGCCGTTGGCGTCACCATGATATCCCATGCCGCGCGCCGTGTTGTAGCGGATCTGCATCAGACCCCAGTTGCCGCGGTGCAGCGCGCCGGGATTGTAGTTGCTTTCCCGCCTGACGACGCGGTGGACGAGGCGTTCCGGCACATCATAAAGGGCGGCGTATTTTGCGATCAGATTATTGAGGTCCGGATTTTTGGTCGCCGTGACGAATGGTTCAATCGACCTTGTCTTGGGCTCGACTTCCACCAAAGCGGCGCTTGCCGAAACCACCGGATCGACGGCAATCTCCGCCGAAGCAACTTCAGTCTCGGCAGAGGCAGCGCCTATCGCCATTTCCGCTTCGCTCACCGGTTTTGGCGTGGGAACCGCATAGGCCATTGCAACTTCGGCATTGGTGGCAAAGTCGACCGGCTTGAGTTGGAGGTCTGCGGTTTCGCTCACGCCGGTTCCGGACGTATCCTCCGACGACAGGTTGTTCAGCATCGCAGTCTCTTCGACGCCGGGTTTGCCTTCGGGAACAACGGTTTGTACTTTGGCATATTGCGATGTCGTGCAGGAAGCAAGCATCATGGCGGCGCAGGTCGGAAGCGCCAATCGCATAAAGCCAAAGTTGTTTTTTGTCATTTTCAAGCCTGAGTTGGTTGCTGATTGCCCCACTCAGGGGACCGCGATACTTGGCAATCCATCAACCGCTAATTACCGCATTAACCATGCGTGAGCAACCCGGCGGCCGCGCTTTTGCCCGCCCTGTGGCAAAATCGCCCGCATCGACGCTTGATCGATGCGGGTTTTGGTCGGGTCCGATACAGGTTCCAGCCCCTTGGAAAGAGCAGGGAGAGAGCGGATATTCGGTGTGGATTTCAGGATGCCGCAACCCAGTCCTGGCCAATGAAATTCATCACATCGCCAAACCAGTCGACTGAAGGATCAAAGTGCTTGCCGCCCTTGATGCGCGGAAATTCAATGGTCCGCAGCTTGCCGTTCTGGCCTTCGTCATGGCCGGTGACACCGGAGATCTTGTTCAGGCCGCTTTCCACGGCAAGATCAACCATGCCTTGGATCAAGCGAAGGTCATCGCGGTTGGCGGGCGCCGAGCGGGCATAGTAGCCGGATTTCTGCACCATCGAGCGTTCCGCGCCGATCAATGCGGAAAACTGCTTGGCAAACCAGTTGCCGACATTGACTCCGTCAAGCTTGACATGGCCGAAGGCGTCGCGCTTGACCTGTTCGCCTGATGCCTCACGCTCGGCAACAATGGAGTCAAGGCAGGCGCCTTCAGAAACGAACAAGGTGACAAAGCCGGTGCGTTTCATGGTTTCGCGCAAGCGATTGGCTTCCGCGTCGATATCAAAGCCGATTTCCGGCAGGTAAAGCCCGTCGATATTCTTGAGTTCGGTGTTCATCATCAAACCCTCGACATATTCATTGTGGCGGGTTTTCTGGATATAGGCGCGCGCCGTTGCGGCGGTCAGCCAGCCGCAATGACGACCCATGACTTCGTGGATGACCAGTGTTCGGGGCGCAGCGCTCTGCTCATTGGAGACGTGATCGAAGAAATGCGCGCCAACTTCGGCGGCTGTCAATGCGCCAAGCGTCTGGCGGATGGGCGCGACATCATTGTCCACCGTCTTGGGCAGTCCGACAACCGTCAGGTCATAGCCGTTCGCGCCCAGATAGGCGGCAAGATCGGCGGCCGTGGTATTGGTGTCGTCACCGCCGATGGTGTGCAGGATGCTGATGCCGTCACGGGCGAGTTGATCGGCTGCGACCCGCAACGGGTTTTCGCCTTCCTTGACCAGGCCGCGCTTGTGGCAATCAGCTGAATTGGTGAGCTTCACCCTGCTGTTGCCGATCGGCGAGCCACCGTGATAATGCAGCAAATGGGCGCGTTCACGCATGTCTTGCGTGATGTCAATCCGGTCGCCCAAAAGCAGGCCGTGATAGCCGGAGCGATAGGCGACAAGCTCGAGGTCCGGAGCGATATCGCTGTAACGCTCAATCAAGCCGCCTACTGCGGAAGAAAGGCAGGGTGCGAGACCACCGGCGGTCAGCATTGCAACTTTTCGTTTGGCCATTTTTTCCTCCTCTCAGACGCAACCGCGCCTGGAATCTCTTTGTGTCCGCATGGATGGAACAGCGCGAACGGGCTGTAAAGTGAATATTTCACGAAACCTGACCGTCATGACCTCATGTAGTCAAAGTTTAGACGACTTGCAGTTAAATTATTGACCTTGCCCGGAAATTGAGGCGCGGCGGCCTGTGGAAAACCGACCCTGGGACCGGCGATGAAAACGGACACGCCGAGTGATAAAAACAGGCCCGGCCTCTCGCACTGCGGCATGAAATGGGATATGCAGGATCGATGTCGATGTTTGAAAAAATACTCGCCCATATCGGTGAAACCGTCTCCAGCGCGCTTGCGAGCGTGATCGAGGCTGTGCGAACCGTGTTTGAAGGTGATCCGGAAACCCGCCGCAAGGTGTCATTTTCGGTGGCCATGATAGCGCTTTCGGCCAAAATGGCCAAGGCCGACGGGATCGTCACCATTGCCGAAGTCGAGGCTTTCAAGCAGATTTT
Organism: Rhizobiaceae bacterium; assembly: GCA_041742335.1. Lineage (GTDB taxonomy): Bacteria > Pseudomonadota > Alphaproteobacteria > Rhizobiales > Rhizobiaceae > Rhizobium_E. The sequence continues at coordinate 30,310 of JBGSIT010000030.1, read as the reverse complement.
CCGTATTCCGGACGACGAAGCCGCCAATGTCGCCCGGCTTTACAATCTCGCCAAGCAGGATATCGCCGGATTTGAAACCTATGCCGAAAAGTTGTCAGGCCTGTGCGGATCGGGAACATCCAATTGCCGGGTTCTGGAAGACATTATCGACGGCCTGTTTCATATCGCCAAGGCCGATGGTCTCGTTCATGAGAAGGAACTTGCCTTCCTGACGCGGGTTGCCGAAATTTTCGGGATTGACGAAGTTCATTTCGCCAGGATTACCGCCCGTCATATCCATATTGGCGGCGTGGATCCCTATCGGGTTCTGGGTGTGTCTCCAGACGATGATTTTACCAATATCCGCAAGCGCTATCGTGTGCTGGTGTCGGAAAGCCACCCGGACAAATTGCTGGCGCGCGGCGTGCCTGAAGAGTTTCATGGCATAGCCAATGACCGGATGGCAGCGCTCAACGCAGCCTATGAAGCGATTGAACGCGAGCGCCGCGCTGCATGACACTGCCAATCCCGGACTACCGGAAGGCTGAATTGAAGCCTTCTCCGAATTTTGGCGAGCGCCGCAATGGCAGGCGCGCGGATATGCTGCTCCTGCATTATACCGGCATGGGCAGTGAGCAGGCGGCGCTTGAGTGGCTGGTATCACCGCAAAGCGAAGTCTCCAGTCACTACTTCGTCCGCGAAGATGGCCGGGTCATCCAGATGGTTGCCGAATCCGACCGTGCCTGGCATGCCGGGCGCAGTTTCTGGAAGGGCGACACCGACATCAATTCAGCGTCCATCGGCATTGAAATCGCCAATGCCGGCCATCCGGGCGGCCTGCCGGATTTCCCCGATATACAGATCCAAGCTGTGATCGATCTTTGTCGCGACATCATCACCCGGAATTCCATCGTGCCTGAGCGCGTGCTTGGCCATTCCGATGTTGCGCCCGTTCGCAAGGTTGATCCGGGAGAGAAATTTCCCTGGGGCCAACTCTTTCAGGCAGGCATTGGCCATTATGTTGAGCCGGGGCAAATCGGCGGCGGACGCTTCCTGCTCAAGGGCGACCGCGGCCAACCGGTCGAGGCGCTGCAATCCATGCTGTCCCTCTATGGCTACCAGACGCCGATCAGCGGCGACTATTGTGAACGGACCGAAGGGGACGTCGCCGCCTTCCAGCGCCATTTCCGGCCTGCGCTGGTGGATGGAATTGCAGATGCGTCCACTATTGACACCCTGCACAGATTGCTGAAATCACTGGGCTAGCAACAGTTTCGATGTGCGATGATGACGATGGGATTGAAAAACGATGCCTGATTTTGATTATGCGGTGATCGGTCGAGGATTGATGGGTTCTGCGGCCGCCCGGCATTTGGCGAGCCTTGCCGGCAAGGTGGCGCTGATCGGCCCGGAAGAACCCGCTGAGAAGAAATCCCACCAGGGCGTTTTTGCCAGCCATTATGACGAAGGACGGATTACCCGCACCATCGACCCGGACCGCAACTGGGCGCGGCTGGCCAATGCCTCCATCGGGCGCTATGGCGAGATCGAAACCCAAAGCGGCATCCGGTTTTACAATCCGGTCGGCTGCCTGATTGCCGGGCTTGATTTCGGCAATGGCGCTGCCTATGTCGACGGCTCGACGCGGATTGCCGAGGAATTCGCTCTGAACACCGAAATTCTCGATGATGTCTCGCTGCGCGAGCGCTTTGCCTTTTTCCATTTCGAGCAAGGCGCCAAGGGCCTGTTTGAACGCGACGGAGCCGGCTATATCAGCCCGCGCAGATTGGTGGCGGCGCAGGCCCGTTCGGCGCAATTGAACGGCGCAAAGCTGATTGCCGATGTCGCCAGGACGGTCAGGATCAAAACCGGCCATGTCGAAATAGAGACGGCTTCCGGCCAAGTTGTCACGGCCGCCAAGGTTCTGGTGGCAACCGGCGGATTTACCATCGTGCCGGGGCTTTTGCCCGATCCCGTCGATCTTGTCGTCCAGGGGCGCACGGTCACTCTTTTCGAACTTGATCGCGATGAGGCAGGTCGCATCGCCACCATGCCGAGCATGATCTTTGAAGCGGAAAAACTCGACGAGGGCATCTATCTGCTGCCGCCGATCACCTATCCCGATGGCCGGTCCTTTCTCAAGATCGGAGCCGATCCCATTGAAAAGCAGTTGGTCAACGAAGCAGATCTGGGGGACTGGTTTCGCAGCGACGGCGACAACGGCGCACGGCAGTTCCTGATCGAGCAGGCCGGCAAATTCGTTCCAGGCTTGAACATCAAATCCGTCTCGACGCTGACCTGCGTGACATCGCACACCCCGACCGGATATCCGGCGATCGGCTGGACCGCATCGGACCGCATTGCGGTAATGGCCGGCGGTTGCGGATCATCGGCCAAAAGCTCAGACGAGATCGGCCGCCTGGGCGCGCGCCTGCTCATGGACGGATCGATTGCCGATCAGGGATATGATGCCGATTTTACACCGCGTTTTCGGTGATTTCCGTCGCGTGAACCCTGCTGCGAGTTTAAACTGGCTTTCCTGTCCGGCTTGGTCTAAACACCGCCTGCCAGTTGGCCGGGCAGCCGCGCTCTGCATTGCCGAAAGGTCGCAGGGTGAGGAAAGTCCGGGCTCCACGGAAATACGGCGCCGGATAACGTCCGGCGGGGGCGACCCCAGGGAAAGTGCCACAGAAAGCAAACCGCCCGGATTCATCCGGGTAAGGGTGAAAGGGTGGGGTAAGAGCCCACCGCGGCCTTGGTAACAAGGGCGGCACGGCAAACCCCGCCGGGAGCAAAACCGAATAGGGATGACGCGGCGGCTTTCGGGCCGTCAGCCTGTTTCCGGGCCAGTCATCCGGGTGGGTTGCAGGAGGCGTTGCGCAAGCAGCGTCCAAGATGAATGGCTGCCGCGTTCCGGTCTTTGGCCGGAGCCATACAGAACCCGGCTTACAGGCCAACTGGCATTTTTCCCCACAAACCCTGAAAAACCTGAAGCCTTGCGGCGGATTGGCGTCGGCTCACTGCGACCTGGTCGCGACGGCGCAAACGCGAATCCTAACCTTTCGTTAAACTTAACAGCTTATAAATTTTTCAGGCCGGCGTACCCGGTTGAACATCAATTCCCATTGACGCCCATAATGTCCCATGTTATCCCAAAATCACACGGTTCGCAGGCTAAAAAGGACCTGTCTTCGATAGCAATCCGAGCGATGCCTTTGGGCGCGCCACGGAGCGGCCGGGGTTGGGTAAAAGTAAATATTGCGAATTATTTCAATTGTTTGGATGTGTGGATGATCTGCACTCCGGTTTTGGAAACGGCTGTATCGCGTCATGAACCGCTTCCTTTCGAATGCGACGAACAAAATCGATGCCAAGGGCAGGGCTTCGGTGCCTGCGTCCTTCCGGGCGGTTCTGGCGTCGTCAAAGACAGAGGAGCTTTATTGCTTCCAGGATTTTGTGTTTCCGGCGGTCAGCGTCGGCGGTCCGGATCTGCTCGAACGTTTCGAGCAGCAGATCGCCAGGCTGGATCCATTTTCGCCGGAAGCCAACAGGATGTCGCTCGTCATTCACGGCGGCGGCGTCTTCATGAAGCTCGACCAGGAAGGCCGGCTGATGGTGACGGATTTTATCCGCAACCATACCGGAATTACCTCGGAAGTGACCTTTGTCGGTCGGGCGGATCATTTTCAGTTGTGGCAACCGCAGGCATACGAGGACATGCAGGCGGCGGCCAGGGCGGAGTTGAGACTGGGCGGTCTTGGCTCTCGCTGAAGCGGGGAAGCGGGATGGCGGCGGATCATGGCGGCGAAATTACGGATGCCACTGGCGGACCGATTCGCCACATCCCGGTTCTCCTCACGGAAGTGCTTGAGGCGCTCCAGCCGGAACCAGGCAAACTCATGCTTGATGGTACTTTCGGGGCTGGCGGCTATTGTCGCGCCATCCTCGATGCTGGCGCCAATGTCATTGCGCTTGACCGGGATCCGCAGGCCATCGAAGGCGGCAGGCAGATGGTTGCCCAATATGGCGACAGGCTGACGCTTCACCAAGCCAGATTTTCACAATTGGCGGATTTTGCGCCGCAAGGCGGTCTGGACGGCGTCGTTCTCGATATCGGCGTGTCGTCCATGCAGATCGATGAAGCCGAGCGCGGATTTTCATTCCAGAGAAACGGCCCGCTGGACATGCGGATGTCGGGCGCCGGCGTGAGCGCCGCCGACGTGGTCAATCGTGCCAAGACAGGCGATCTCATCCGGATTTTCGCTTTTCTGGGTGAGGAACGCCAGGCATCGCGGATCGTGCGCGCGATTGACAAGAAGCGTCAGGAAGAGCCGTTTCGCACCACCCGGGATCTGGCGGGCCTGATCGAAATCGTCACGCCGCGCAAGGCCAAGGACAAGATCCATCCGGCCACCCGCGTGTTCCAGGCGCTGCGGGTCTTTGTCAATAATGAACTGGGCGAACTCGCCGAAGCGCTGTTTGCCGCCGAAAGAGCCCTGAAGCCCGGCGGCCGGCTGGTTGTCGTGACGTTTCATTCGCTCGAAGACCGCATCGTCAAGAAATTTTTCGCTGATCGCTCCGGCAAGGCTTCCGGCTCGCGCCACCTGCCATTCGTGGCGGATCGTCCTCCGATATTCCTGCCTGCCGGAAAATCCCTGGTGGTTGCAAGCGAGGCGGAAGCCGAGGCAAATCCCCGCGCGCGGTCTGCAAAATTGAGGGCGGGGGAGCGCAGCAATGCGGCCCTTCCGAAAACAGACATCAGCATTTTCGAGCTGCCCAATCTGGCAGACATTGCAAAGATGGGGGGCTGACGATGTTGCGTACCCTGGACATCATCCTGATCGTGGTCATGACGGTTGCTGCCACCATCACTTATTCGATCAAGCACATTGCCGAACTGAAGCTTGGAGAAGTCCGGCGGCTTGAAGCCGAAATCAAGCTGGAAAGAAACACAATCGACCTGCTGAAAGCGGACTGGGCCCTGCTGACCCAGCCCAATCGGCTGGAGCATCTGGTAAAAGTCTACGACAGCGAATTGCATTTGCAGCAAACCGAATCCACCCAACTCGTCCAACCGGTCGAATTGCCGAAACTGAGGTCTGAACTGACCGAAGAGGAAATTGCCAAGGGTGAAAAAGCGCGTCTGGCCGCAATAGCCGCCAACAATCTTCCAAATGAAGAAGAAATCCCGGATGTAGCCAAGGTCGCCGAAAGCCAGAAGAAGGAAAAGAACGCCAAGAAGACGCTGAAAAGCAACTCCGGCACGGACAATTTCGCAACAGGATCGGTGAAGCGCTGATGTCATTTCTTTCACGCATCATGGTCATCAAGAGCAAGGCTCATTTCAATACCGGCCTGAAGGCGCGGCCGGCTGATACCAGCACGCTCTCTTTCGAGGGAACGCGCAAGAAATCCAGCGGCCAGGCGCGAAGCCGCATAGCGATCATGATCGCAAGCTTTTGCGTGATCTATGCGATCATCGGCGGTCGATTGGTGCAGTACGGAATGGCCGATCCGGAGATCGTCTCAAGCATCGGGCCATCCGACAACCTGATGGCTTCACGACCCGACATCACTGATCGCAATGGTGAGATACTGGCCACCGATATCCGCACGGTTTCGCTCTATGCCGAGCCACACAAGATTGTCGACCCGGATGAAGCCGTCGAACAATTGTCAACGGTATTGCCGGACCTCAATCGCAAATCCACTTATTCCAAACTTTCCTCGAAATCGCATTTTCAATGGCTGAAACGCCAATTGACGCCCAAGCAGCAAAGCCAGATCCTTTCGCTCGGCATACCCGGAATCGGGTTCCGGCCTGAAAAAAGGCGCTTCTATCCCGGTGGCCCGACGGTTTCCCACGTCATCGGCCTGGTCAATATCGACAATCGCGGCATTGCCGGCATGGAGAAATATATCGACAGCCAGGGTCTGGCCGATCTGGCCGCTGTCGGCATGACGACGGACCAGTCGCTGGAGCCGGTCAAACTGTCGATCGATCTTCGAGTGCAGAACATTCTCCGCGATGAACTGGTGGCAGGCAAGGAAAAGTACTCGGCTGTTGCAGCCGGCGCCGTCGTTCTTGACATTCATACCGGCGAAGTTCTCGCGCTGGCCTCCGTGCCAGACTTTGACCCGAATGATCCTTCCGGCACCATCGATCTGAAGACCAAGAGCGGCATGAACCGGATGTCGGCGGGCACCTATGAAATGGGCTCCACCTTCAAGACATTCACCACCGCAATGGCGCTCGATAGCGGCAAGGTCCAAATGGGCGACACCTTCGATGCGCGCAAGCCGCTTTATATCGGCGGCTTCACCATCCACGATTTCCACGCCACGCGGCGGATCCTTTCAGTAACCGACGTCTTTGTGCATTCTTCCAATATCGGCTCGGCAAAAATGGCCGATGTCGTGGGAATCGAAGGTCACAAGGAATTTCTGACTCGCATGGGGCTCTTGTCCCGCATCGATACCGAATTGCCGGAAACCGCCATGCCGTCACAGCCGGCGGTATGGAAGAAGATCAACTCGATGACCATCGCCTTTGGCCATGGTGTTGCGACGACGCCGTTGCAGACTGCGGTTGCTGCTGCCGCCTTGATGAATGGCGGCAAGCTGATACCGCCGACATTCCTGCCGCGAAGCATGGAAGAGGCCGATCAGGTCGCAAAGATCGTCGTCAAGCCGCAGACTGTCGAAACAATGAAAATGTTGTTCAGGGCCAATGTTCTGGACGGTTCGGGCCGCAGGGCGGAAGTTCCGGGCTTCTGGGTCGGGGGCAAGACCGGGACAGCCGAAAAAGTGGTCAACGGACGCTATTCCAACACGGTGCGGTTCAACGCCTTCTTGTCGGCCTTCCCGATTCATGATCCGCAATATGTCGTTCTGGTGGTGATTGACGAGCCGAAAGCCGCCAAGGAAGGCGGCGGCGTGACGGCGGGGTTGAATGCAGCACCGATGGTGGCTTCGATCATTCGCCGTTCGGCGGCATTGCTTGGGGTGAAACCAAAATTTGGCAAGGATGGCACCGCCTTGCTGTTGTCTTATTGAGCAGCAAAACCGGTGTTCGGGCGATTCGTCGGAAAGCGGATTGCCAACATACTGCAGTGGGCGGAATATTAAGCGGGGACGCATGATTTTCAGGGACTTGTTTGACGGCGAATATTCCGGACTTGGCGACGCGCTGGACAGCGGCGTCGGCGAGATCGACATTGTCGCGCTGACGGCCGACAGCAGAAAAGTCGCCGCCGGTTCGCTGTTCGTGGCCCTGCCGGGGTCCAAAGCTGATGGATCAAGGTTTATCGCCGATGCGGCAAGCGCCGGCGCTGCCGCTGTGGTAACCGGTTCCGTGAGCCCTGCTGGCCTTGCCGTGCCGGTCATCCATGTAGACAATCCGCGCCGGTTCCTGGCGCTGGCGGCCGCAAAATTCTTCCGGCGTCAGCCAGACGTGATGGCGGCCGTGACCGGAACTGCCGGCAAAACCTCCGTTGCTTCCTTTCTGCGCCAGATCTGGGACCATGCGGGTCATGCATCCGCCATGATCGGCACGACCGGGGTCACGGCGCCGGGACGAAATGATTACGGTTCGCTCACCACGCCCGATCCGATCGCTTTGCATCGGCTTCTCGACGAACTTGCCCGTCAGGGTGTTACCCACGCGGCGATGGAGGCTTCAAGCCACGGCCTGGACCAATGCCGGCTGGATGGCGTGCGATTGTCGGCGGGCGCATTTACCAATCTCGGCCGCGACCACATGGATTATCACCCCACGGTCGATGATTATTTCCACGCCAAGATGCGGCTGTTTGATACTTTGTTGCCGAAGGGGTCGCCTGCGGTCATTTTCGCCGATGACGAATGGTCTGCGCGCGCCATTGCCGTGGCAAAGGCGGCCGGGCAAAATGTGCTGACGGTCGGTCGCAAGGGCGAATTCCTGACCATGAAGCGCAACGAGCACTTCCGCGAAAAGCAAGTTGCTGAAATTCACTACGGCGATACAATTTTCGAGGTGCATTTGCCCCTGGCCGGTGATTTCCAGATGGCCAATGCGCTGGTCGCGGCAGGTCTCGCGATTGCCACCGGAACCGACGCGCCCAAGGTCTTTGCCGCGCTCAACCACCTCAAAGGCGCCTCCGGCCGGCTGGAACTCGTCGGCCATACATCCGCCGGCGCATTGTGTTATGTTGATTACGCCCACAAGCCGGACGCGCTTGAGAAGGTGCTGCTGGCGGTCCGCCCCTTTACCACCGGCAAGGTCATTGTGGTTTTCGGTTGCGGCGGCGACCGTGACAAGGGCAAGCGGCCGATCATGGGAGAAATTGCGGCCCGGTTGGCCGATGTGGTGATTGTTACCGATGACAATCCGCGCTCGGAGGTCCCTCAGACCATCCGCGCCGAGATCATGGCGGCAACGCCTGGCGGCATCGAGATCGGGGATCGGGCAAGCGCGATCGCTGCGGCCGTCGCCATGCTGGAGAAAGGTGACACGCTTATTGTTGCCGGCAAGGGCCATGAGGAAGGCCAGACGATCGGCGACAGGACCCTGCCGTTTTCCGATCATGGCGAACTGAAAAAAGCATTGGGAGCGTAAAGACTGATGAAATATCTCTGGACGTCGGAAGACATGACCAAGGCAATGGCAGGCCGCCCGGTCGGCCAAATGCCAGAGGGCGTGACCGGCATCTCCATCGACAGCCGGTCCATTGGCAAGGGTGAAGCCTTTTTCGCCATCAAGGGAGACCGGGTGGACGGGCATGATTATGCGTCCATGGCGGCTGCGCGCGGCGCTTCGGTGCTCGTTGTTTCAGAAGCAAAATTACCCGCGCTCGGCAAACTGATCACGCCGATGATCGTTGTCGATGATGTTCTGGAAGCGATGGTGCAGTTGGGCCAGGCTTCGCGCCAGCGCTCCTTGGGCAAGATCATTGCGGTCACCGGTTCGGTCGGCAAGACCACGACCAAGGAAATGCTGCGCCATGTGCTTGCGGCATCCGGCAAGGTTCACGCTTCGGCGGCTTCCTTCAATAACCATTGGGGCGTGCCGCTGACGCTTGCCCGCATGCCTTCCGACGCGGATTTCGGAATCTTTGAAATCGGCATGAACCATCCCGGTGAAATCCGTCCGCTGGTCAATATGGTCCGTCCCAATATCGCGATCATCACCACCATAGCCGCTGCCCATCTTGGCAACTTCAAGAACCTAGACGAGATTGCCGGCGCCAAGGCGGAGATATTCGAGGGGCTGACCGAGGACGGCCACGCCATCATCAACCGCGATTGCGAACAATTTGACCTTCTGGAAGAAGCGGCAATTGTCAACAAGGTTGCCCATATCCATTCTTTCGGCTTGAGCGCCAAGGCTGATTTCCGTCTGGCCGATTATCAGCAAGGCGAATACGATGCGGTCTTCTGGGCGGTGATCGGCAACAAGACAATGGAAATTGTCATCGGCGCACCTGGCCGTCACATCGCCGAAAACGCTGTTGCCGTCTTGGCGGCGGCGACCTTGGCAGGCGCCGACATGGACAGGGTCAAGGCCGCCTTTGCGACAATCAAGCCCGAAAAAGGCCGTGGACAGCGCCACCATCTTTCTGTTTCAGGCGGCAGCTTCACATTGATTGATGACAGCTACAACGCCAATCCTGCCTCCATGCGTTCAGCGATCGCGCTCTTGCAGTCATCCGAGCCAACCGGGGCCGGAAGGCGCATTGCCGTTTTGGGCGACATGCTCGAAATGGGTGAGTTTTCGGCCAATCTGCATGCCGAACTTGCTGAACCGCTGGTCGAGGCCGGAATTACCGAGATCTGGCTTGCGGGACCTGAAATGGCCAATCTCCGCGACAGTCTGCCGGAAACCGTCAATGTGGTTTATCGCGCGGATGCCGCAGAACTTGCCGCCTTTGCCGCCAGCCATGTGCAGGCCGGCGATGTGCTTGTCGTAAAATCTTCAAACAGCACCGGATTTGGCGAAATCGTCCGGCTGCTCCTTCGTGAATACCAACCAGTCTCGGATGCGGGATAGGCGAACAGGCCCAGGGGGACGTCTCACATGCTGATCTGGCTCGTTGAACTTGAAGGCCACTTCCAGATATTCAACCTTTTTCGATACATCACCTTCAGGGCAGGCGCAGCCTTGTTCACATCCGCCACCATTGTCTTCCTGTTCGGGCCGACAATCATTTCCTCCTTGCGCATTCGCCAGGGCCGCGGCCAACCCATTCGCGCCGACGGCCCGCAGACCCATTTCAAGAAAGCCGGCACACCCACCATGGGCGGATTGATGATGCTTGCCGGCATTGTCGGCTCATCGCTGCTTTGGGCGGATCTCGGCAATGTCTATGTGGTGACGACCTTGTTGGTGACGCTGGGCTTTGGCGCCATCGGCTTTTATGACGACTATCTCAAGGTCACCAAGCAGAACACCATGGGATTTTCCGGCAAGATCCGGCTTCTGATCGAGTTCCTGATTGCCTGCATCGCCGTCTATTTCATGATGGATACGGCCCTTGCCTCCGGGCCGAACGGATCGACATTCGGATCGTCGCTTACATTTCCTTTTTTCAAGGACCTGTTTCTCAATCTTGGCATGTTCTTCGTGGTGTTTGGCGCGCTCGTCATTGTCGGCGCCGGCAACGCCGTCAACTTCACCGATGGGCTTGACGGACTGGCCATCGTGCCGGTGATGATTGCAGCCGCCTCCTTCGGCGTGATCGCCTATCTTGCCGGCAATGCGGTCTTTTCCAATTACCTTCAGATCAACTTCGTCGTGGGCACGGGCGAATTGGCCGTCATTGTCGGAGCTGTCATCGGGTCGGGACTTGGCTTCCTGTGGTTCAATGCACCGCCTGCCGCCATTTTCATGGGCGATACCGGATCGCTTTCGCTCGGTGGGCTGATCGGCTCAATCGCCGTCGCCACCAAGCATGAAATCGTCATGGCGATCATTGGCGGCGTCTTTGTCATGGAAACATTGTCGGTGATCATCCAGGTCAGCTCTTTCAAGCTGACCGGCAAACGGGTCTTCCTGATGGCCCCGATCCACCATCATTATGAAAAGAAGGGCTGGACGGAAAGCCAGGTTGTCATCCGCTTCTGGATCATTTCCGTCATTCTCGCGCTGGTCGGGCTATCGACCCTGAAAATCAGGTAGGCGTCATGATTCCCGTCACCACATTTTCGAAAAAGAAAGTGGCCCTGTTCGGGCTTGGCGGTTCCGGCATGGCGACGGCCGAAGCGCTGAAGGCCGGTGGCGCGGATGTAATGGCGTGGGACGACAATCCCGACAGTGTCGCAAAGGCCGTCGACAACGGCATTCCCGCACTGGACCTGAAATCGGCCGATTGGACCGGACTAGACGCCTTTGTGCTGTCGCCCGGCGTGCCGCTCACACACCCAAAACCGCATTGGAGCGTTGATCTGGCCAGAACGGCCAGAGTCGAGATCATCGGCGACATCGAGTTGTTTGTCCGCCAGCGCCGGATGCAGGCGCCCGATTGTCCCTTCATCGCCATTACCGGCACCAATGGAAAATCCACAACGACCGCGCTGATTGCGCATATTCTCTCGGCCTCCGGCCGCAATACCCAGCTTGGCGGCAATATAGGAACAGCCGTTCTAACGCTCGACAGCCCGGCTGACGACCATTTTTATGTGGTGGAATGTTCCTCCTATCAAATTGACCTCGCACCGACAATAAACCCTTCCGTCGGCATATTGCTCAACCTGACGCCGGATCATCTCGACCGGCACGGCACGATGCAGCATTACGCCGATGTCAAGGAGCGCTTGGTTGCGGGCAGTCGAACGGCCGTGATCGGCGTTGATGACAGCTGGTGCAGCGTTATTGCGGACCGGGTGGAGCGCGCCGGCAATGAGGTCATCCGCATTTCCCGCTTCAGGACACTTGCGGACGGCATTTACTCAGAAGGCAGCCGCATCATGCTGGCCAAGGAAGGCGCGGCGCGACCGCTCGCCGATCTGGCCGGTATTCAGACTTTGCGCGGCAGCCACAATGCCCAAAACGCTGCCGCCGCCATCGCCGCCTGCATGGCCTGCGGGGTCGACGAGAGCGAGATCGTTGCCGGTCTGGCGTCGTTTCCCGGCCTCAAGCATCGCATGCAGCCGGTCGGCCAGCGCGGCCGGGTGGTGTTTGTCAATGATTCAAAGGCGACCAATGCCGAAGCGGCAGCACCGGCCCTCTCCAGTTATCCGCGGATTTACTGGATTGCGGGCGGCTTGCCGAAAGATGGGGGCATCAGCGCCTTGCAGCCGCTGTTTGGCCATGTCGCCAAGGCTTACCTGATTGGTGAGGCTGCGGCAGTATTTGCCGCCACATTGGGCGACCAGGTGGCCTATGAGATTTCCGGCACTCTGGCGCAAGCCGTCCTGCATGCCGCCGCTGATGCGGAAAAAGACGATACCGGTTCAGCGGCAGTGCTGCTGTCACCGGCTTGCGCAAGTTTCGACCAGTACAAGAATTTTGAAGTTCGTGGGGACGCATTTGTGGGCCATGTGGCGGATTTGCCGGGCATCAACATGCTGATCGACGTGAAAAAGGGGTGACGACATGGTGAGCCGAGCTGAACGAGGGCCGTTGGCGGAGTGGTTCTGGACGATCGATCGCTATTTTCTGGCAGCCTTCGTGCTGCTGCTGGGCATCGGGTTCATGCTGTCCTTTGCGGCGTCGCCGCCAGTGGCCGAACGCATCGGCCTGGATCCGTTCCATTTTGTCATCAAGCACGCGATGTTCATGTTGCCTTCGCTAGGCGTCATGATCGGTCTTTCCTTCCTGTCGCCGCGACAGATCCGCCGAACGGCCATGATCATGCTTTTAGGGTCGCTGGCGCTGATGGTGCTGGTGTTGTTCTTCGGCATGGAAGTCAAGGGTTCGCGCCGGTGGATTTCCTTCATGTCCATTTCCGTCCAGCCGTCTGAATTCATGAAGCCCGCCTTTGTCGTGGTCTGCGCCTGGCTGTTTTCCGAACATGCCCGTCAGCCCGAAATACCCGGCAACCTGTTTGCCATCCTGCTGTTCGGCATTGTCGGCGCCCTCCTGGTGGCCCAGCCCGATCTTGGCCAGACCATCCTGACGACCGCCGTCTGGGGCGGCATGTTTTTCATGGCCGGCATGCCATGGCTCTGGATCAGCCTTTTGGGCGGGGTCAGCGTAACCGGGGTCTTTGCGGCCTATTATCTGTTTCCGCATGTGGCGTCGCGCATTGACAAGTTCCTGACCGGCGAGGGCGACACCTTCCAGGTCGATACCGCGCGGGAAGCCATCATTTCCGGCGGCTGGCAGGGCCAAGGGCCCGGTGAAGGCACGATCAAGCGCATTCTTCCCGACAGCCATACCGACTTTGTCTTTTCGGTTGCAGCCGAAGAATTCGGCATCATCTTCTGCATGTTCCTGGTCCTGCTTTTCGGCTTCGTCGTCATGCGCGGCCTTTCCCATGCCTTCCGTGAAAAGAATGATTTCAACCGGCTGGCAGTGGCGGGCCTCGTGCTGCAGATCGGTCTGCAATCGATGATCAATATCGGCGTCAACCTGGAACTGCTGCCGGCCAAGGGCATGACCCTGCCATTGATTTCCTATGGCGGCTCGTCGCAGATCGCCATTTGTGTCACGGCCGGTTTCATCCTGGCGCTAACGCGGCACAGGCCTGAAAAGCGGGCGCGCGACCGCAGCCTGTTTCGCGCCCATGCGCCGATGGCGGCGGAGTAGGGATCATGTCAAAAGGGCTGATCATGCTTGCGGCGGGCGGCACAGGCGGACACCTGTTTCCTGCCGAGGCGCTTGCCCATGAACTGATTGGCCGCGGCTACCAGGTCGATCTCGTGACCGACAGCCGCGCCGAGCGGTTTGCCGGCAAATTTCCGGCAGGCGAAATCCACATCGTGGCCTCTGCGACCATCGGCTCAAAGAACCCGGTCGCCATTATCCGTTCACTCTATACTTTATGGAAGGGTACGCAGACTGCCAAGCGCCTGATGAAGCGGCTGAAGCCGAAAGTGGTGGTCGGCTTTGGAGGCTATCCGACCTTGCCTCCGCTGATGGCGGCATCAGCGCTTGGCATTGCCACGATGATCCACGAGCAAAATGCGGTCATGGGGCGCGCAAACCGGATGTTGGCCGCGCGCGTTGTCGCCATTGCCGGCGGCTTTCTGCCAGAAGGTCAGGGGACCTATGGCGCCAAGACCGTGGCCACCGGAAATCCGGTGCGTCCGTCGGTCATCGAGGCAGCCAGCCAGGCCTATCAGCCTTCAGGCGATGGCGAACCGTTCAACCTGGTCGTCTTTGGCGGCAGCCAGGGCGCACAGTTTTTCTCCTCTGCGGTGCCAACGGCAATCAGCCTGCTTGATGGCAAACTGAAAAAACGCCTGCGGGTGACACAACAGGCCCGACCCGAAGATGTCGACAGCGTGACAGGCTGTTTTGCCAAGCTTGGCGTTCCTGCCGAGGTCTCTCCATTCTTCAATGACATGGCAAAGCGGATTGCCGATGCGCATTTGGTCATCTGCCGGTCTGGCGCATCCACGGTATCGGAGGTTTCCGTGATCGGCAGGCCTTCCGTTCTCGTGCCTTATCCCTTTGCGCTGGATCATGACCAGGCGGCCAATGCCGCAGGTCTCATGGCCAAAGGCGGCGCACAGGTCATCGCCCAGGCTGAGCTTGACCCGGCGCGGCTGTCGGAAATCCTCGCCGAGGCCATGGGCGACAAGGAAAAACTGGGCCGTATGGCGGAGGCTGCCCGCCGGGCGGGAAAACCGGACGCGACTGTCTTGCTTGCCGACATGGTAGAAGCTATTGCGGGCGGTCAATCGATCGCAGACTTCAAGGGAGCACATTCATGAAAATGCCGAAAAGCATCGGGCTTGTTCATTTTATCGGCATCGGCGGCATTGGCATGAGCGGCATTGCCGAGGTGCTTCACAATCTCGGCCACCGCGTCCAGGGTTCGGATCAGGCCGATAGCGCCAATGTCCAGCGTCTGCGGGCAAAGGGCATCGATGTCAAGGTTGGCCACAAGGCCGAAAATCTGGGCGATGCCGAAGTTGTCGTGGTTTCGACGGCGATCCGCAAGAATAATCCCGAACTGGTGGCGGCGCGCGAAAAGCTGCTGCCGGTCGTCAGGCGCGCCGAAATGCTTGCTGAATTGATGCGTTTCCGTAACGCCATCGCCATTGGCGGCACCCATGGAAAGACCACGACCACCTCAATGGTGGGCACGTTGCTGGAAGCAGGCGGAATGGATCCGACCGTCATCAATGGCGGCATCATCAATGCCTATGGCACCAATGCCCGCATGGGCGAAGGTGAATGGATGGTGGTGGAGGCCGATGAATCGGATGGCACTTTCCTCAAGCTGCCCGCCGATGTCGCCGTCATCACCAATATCGATCCGGAGCATCTCGATTATTACGGCACCTTCGACAATGCCCGCGCTGCTTTCCGCCAGTTTGTTGAAAATGTGCCTTTCTATGGCTTTGGCGTCATGTGTCTCGATCACCCCGAGGTTCAGACAATGGTTTCCAAGATCGAAGACCGCAAGGTCATCACCTATGGGGAAAATCCGCAGGCCGATATGCGCTTCAAGAATATCCGCCATGACGGACCCAATTCGATTTTCGACGTTGAAATCCGCCGCCGGCGGACCGGCGAAAACATCTATCTCAACAATTTGACACTGCCGATGCCGGGTCGCCACAACGTCTCCAACGCAACAGCGGCCATCGCCGTTGCCCAGCGTCTCGGTGTTTCGGCTGAGGATATCGCTCGCGGCCTTGCCTCCTTCGGCGGCGTCAAGCGGCGCTTTACCCATGTCGGCGACTGGAACGGCGTGCAGATATTCGATGATTACGGCCACCATCCGGTCGAGATCAAGGCGGTGCTCAACGCGGCGCGGGAATCTTGTTCGGGCCGTATCATCGCCATTCATCAACCGCACAGATATAGCCGCGTTGCCAGCCTCTTTGAGGAATTCGCCGGCTGTTTCAATGATGCGGACACGATTTTCATTTCGCCGATCTATTCTGCCGGCGAAGATCCGATCGAGGGCGTGACGGCGGAAGAAATGGTTTCACGGATCAAGTCCGGCGGCCATCGCGACGCCCGCTACCTGTCCTCGCCTGACGCCATTGCGCCCTTCGTCGCCTCAATGGCCCAGCCTGGCGATTTCGTGGTGTTGCTGGGAGCCGGAAACATCACCAATTGGGCGCAGGCACTGCCCAAGGAGCTTGACGCATTGTCGGGGTCGAAAAAATGAAGCAGGTCAATGGCGAGCAATTGCTGGCGGATCTTGGCGAAGGCATTGCGGCCATTCGCGGCCGCCTGACTCCGGACGCGCCGATGGACCGGGTGACATGGTTTCGTGCCGGCGGCCTGGCGGAAGTCATGTTCCAGCCGCATGATACGGAGGATCTTGCAGCCTTCCTCAAAATGTTGCCGGAGACAGTACCTTTGACGGTGGTCGGGGTCGGCTCCAACCTGCTGGTGCGCGACGGCGGCATCAAGGGTGTGGTGCTGCGCCTTTCCGCCAAGGGTTTTGGCGATGTTGAACTGATCGGTGAAAACCGGATCCGGGCAGGGGCGATTTGCCCCGACAAGAATTTGGCGGCCATGGCGCTTGACCATTCCATAGCAGGATTGCACTTCTATTACGGCATACCGGGCTCGATCGGCGGCGCCATTCGCATGAATGCCGGCGCCAACGGCGTGGAGACCGCCGATCGGCTGGTCAGTGTCGAAGCTGTGGACCGCAAGGGTAATATATTGACGCTCTCCAATGCTGAAATGGGTTTTTCCTATCGCCATTCCAGCGCACCGGCAGACTTGATTTTCACCCACGGCATTTTTGAAGGCTATAGCGATGACAAGGCGAAGATCAGGGCGGACATGGATGCCGTCCGCGCCCATCGCGAGACTGTCCAGCCGGTCAGGGAAAAAACCGGCGGTTCCACTTTCAAGAATCCGGAAGGCCATTCGGCATGGAAATTGATCGATGAAGCCGGTTGTCGGGGCCTGATGATGGGCGGCGCGCAAATGTCGCCGCTTCATTGCAATTTCATGATCAATACCGGCCAGGCGACAGCTTATGATCTCGAAAGGCTGGGTGAACTCGTCCGCCAGCGGGTCTATGAGACTTCCGGAATCTTGCTGGAGTGGGAAATAAAACGAATCGGCCAGTTCATGCCTGGCCATGAAGTTACGGCCTTTAATCCCGGCTGAGTTGCTTTCATTTTCTTGATTAAGGACTTGCCGCTTCTTTGAAGGCGGCGGTTATGAACAATTATTATTGGTCATTTCGGTGTTTTGTTGGAAATTTTACA
The DNA here is from genome assembly GCA_041742335.1 of Rhizobiaceae bacterium. GTDB lineage: Bacteria > Pseudomonadota > Alphaproteobacteria > Rhizobiales > Rhizobiaceae > Rhizobium_E. Next base: position 13,000 of record JBGSIT010000030.1, on the reverse strand, counting down.
CCAAGAAATTGCAAATAATCTGATTTTGAAGCACTTTCATGTGGGTGCGGCGAGAGGCTGCGCAATTTCATAGTGGAGGGGACATGACGAACAAACTTGCAGCGGAATTTATTGGAACCCTGTTTTTGGTTTTTGCCGGTTGCGGCAGCGCCGTGATCGCAGCAGGCGTGCCCGACATAGGCATCGGATTGCTGGGTGTGTCATTTACATTCGGCTTGGTGGTCATGACGCTGGCCTTTTCACTTGGTGGAATATCGGGCGGGCATTTCAACCCTGCAATCTCCGTAGGCCTTGCTGTGGCCGGTCGCTTTTCCTGGGCCCAGCTCATTCCCTATGTGGTCGCACAGGTCATCGGGGCGGTGGTCGGCGCCGGTCTTCTCTATCTGGTCGCCAGCGGCAAGGCGGATTTTCAGATGGGCGGATTTGCAGCCAATGGCTATGGTGAACATTCGCCCGGCAACTATTCCATGGTCAGTGGTTTCCTGATCGAAACCATTCTGATGTTCCTGTTCATGACAGTCATTCTCGGCTCCACCCACAAGCGGGCGGCTGCCGGCTTTGCGCCGATTGCCATCGGCCTGGTGCTGACGGTTGGTCATCTCGTGTCGATACCGGTCACCAACACCTCGCTCAATCCGGCGCGGTCGACAGGTCCTGCGCTGTTTGTCGGCGACTGGGCGCTTGCCCAGCTTTGGCTCTTCTGGCTTGCGCCGATCATCGGGGCGGCCTTGGCAGGCATCGTCTGGAAGGTCATCGGCGAGCGCGACTGATTTCTGCACAATTGTGAAAACAGGCCGGATTGCTTGCTGCAAGCCGGCCTTTTTCATTCGTTCAAAATAATAAAAACAGTGTTTCGCGCCTATGCAAAGCTTTGTCGCTACCGGCTTTTTGTAGCGAATGGCCGGCGCGCAAGCTGGCCAATATAGCGCAGTTCGGCCAGGTTGTTAACTGTTGTGCCGCCGATCACGCTTCAGGCCCTAGAGCTCAATCCTGTATCAAATTTGCAAGCGAAAGTTCTTGCGCTGGTCACAACTCTCTGATTCCAAGGGCTGAATCGTAATTGCGCTTTGATTCGCCGATGGAAAATTTTTTGAGTTGGGCCGTTTTGGTTAACCAAAGTAAACGCTTCCTTAACCTTAATGTTTTCTAGTGAACCGATCGGGAAATCCGGAGCGCTGGCGGAAACGGGCGCGAAAGTCTGAAGCAAGCAATGGTCGCTAGAGTAGCGTATCCTTTGGGGGTTGAAATGGGTGGCAAGCATGTAGCTGTCCTGATGGGCGGATTCTCGTCGGAACGGCCGGTAAGCCTTTCGTCGGGAAATGCTTGTGCTGATGCGCTCGAGGGGGTTGGCTACAAGGTCAGTCGCGTCGATGTCGACCACGACGTTGCAACAGTACTTTCCGATCTCGCTCCCGACGTTGCCTTCAATGCATTGCACGGCCCATTCGGAGAGGATGGCACCATTCAGGGAATCCTCGAATATCTGCAGATTCCTTACACCCATTCCGGCGTGCTGGCTTCCGCTCTTGCCATGGACAAGCAGCAGGCAAAGCGCATTGCCAAATCGGTGGGCATTCCTGTGGCTGAAGCCAAGGTGATGAACCGTTTCGGATTTACCTCCGCCCATCCGATGAAGCCGCCTTATGTGGTCAAGCCGGTGCGGGAAGGCTCGTCCTTCGGGGTGGTCATCGTCCAGCAGGATCAGGCCCATCCGCCGCAGATCATTACGTCGGGCGAATGGAAATACGGCGATACCGTCATGGTCGAGCGTTTCATCCACGGGCGTGAACTGACCTGCGCTGTGATGGGCGACGTCGCGCTGGGCGTGACTGAAGTGATACCGCAAGGCCACAGCTTTTATGACTATGATTCCAAATATGTGGCCGGCGGGTCAAAACATGTCATTCCGGCGGAAATTTCACCAAATATTTACCAAAAGATTCAAACACTCTCACTCAAGGCTCATCAGGTCATGGGGTGTCGCGGCGTCAGTCGCTCCGACTTCCGTTATGATAACCGTTTTGGTGAAAACGGGGAGTTGATCTGGCTGGAAATCAACACCCAACCCGGAATGACTCCAACCTCTCTTGTGCCCGAAATGGCCCAGCATGCCGGCCATGGCTTTGGTGATTTTCTTCAATGGATGGTGGAGGACGCGTCTTGTCTGCGTTAAAGGTCCGGGAATCGGCGTTAAGACCGTTTGGTGGCGATTCAAAAGCGTCAGAGCCTGAGGCGCATTTTGTGTTGCCGCGTCCGGCGCGCCGGGTCATGCGCTTTTTGACAAGCCTTGCCAGCGGCCGCATTTCCATTCCGAACCATACCGGCACAATATCGCTGTTGGCTTTTTATGCGGCCACAGCCATTTATACGGTTTCGGTCGGGGGCCATACGCGCGATCTCACCCAGACGGTCACATCCGCCGCCGGTTTTGCCATCGAGAATGTCAAGGTCTCCGGCAATGTGGAGACCTCTGAAATCGACATCCTTGAAACGCTCGGTCTGGATGGCACAACTTCGCTGATGGCCCTGGATGTAAACGCCGCCCGGCTGGCGCTGGCCAGTCTGCCCTGGGTCGAGGATGTGGATGTCCGAAAGGTCTATCCCGATACCGTCGACATCAAGCTCAAGGAACGCAAGGCCTATGCCATCTGGCAGCATGGAACCGATCTTTCCCTGATTGAAAAATCCGGCAGCGTGATTGCGCCGCTGCGCGACAGCAAATTTACAAGTCTGCCATTGTTTGTCGGGCGTGACGCCGAACTTGCAACCGCTACCTTCGATGCGCAATTTGCGTCCTGGCCGGAACTCAAGGACAGGGTCAAGGCCTTTGTCAGGGTCGCCGGCAGGCGCTGGGATCTGCGGCTGGACAACGGCATCGTCATAAAATTGCCCGAGCATGACATGCCCCGCGCCATGGCCCGGCTTTCCATGATGAACGCTGAACAGCAATTGCTGGATCGCGACATTGTCGCCGTCGACCTGCGGCTCGAAGACCGCACAACAATCCAGTTGTCCCCAGGAGCTACCCTGCGTCGCCAGGCGGCGGTTGAAGCCCGGACCAAGCAATTGAAGAAAGAGGAAAAGCAGATATGAGCCTTTTCTCTTCTTCCGGAAGCCACATCATTCCGCGCCTCAAGCCGCTGTCGTCAAAGCGTGCGCAAATCGTGTCGGTACTCGATATCGGCTCGACCAAAGTGGTCTGCATGATCGGTCGACTGACGCCGCGGACAGAATCCGAGGTTCTGCCTGGCAGAACCCACAAGATCGAGATCATCGGCATCGGTCACCAGAAATCGCGCGGCGTCAAAAATGGCGTGGTCGCCGACCTCGACGCGTTGGAAACCGTGATCCGGCTTGCCGTCGACACGGCCGAGCGCCAGGCCAATCTCACGGTGGACAGCCTGATCGTCAACATGTCGGCCGGGCGTCTGCAGAGCGACATCTATACGGCCTCGGTCGATCTTGGCGGCCAGGAAGTTGAAAGCGATGATGTCCGCAAGGTGCTCGTCGCCGCCTGCCAGCAATCCCAGCGCTCTGATCGCGCCGTACTTCATTCCCTGCCGACCGGCTATGCGCTGGACGGGGAACGCGGCATCCGTGATCCGCTCGGAATGTATGGCGACACGCTTGGTGTTGAAATGCATGTGCTGACGGCCGAACGCATGGCGCTGAAAAACGTCGAACTCTGCGTCAACCGCGCCCACCTTTCAGTCGAAGGCATCGTTGCCACGCCCTATGCCAGCGGCCTTGCCGCACTTGTCGATGATGAATTCGAACTGGGCTGCGCTGCCATCGACATGGGCGGCGGCACGACAACGATTTCGGTTTTTGCGGAAGGCCGGCTGGTTCATGCCGATGCCGTCAGCATTGGCGGCCATCACGTCACAACAGATCTGGCGCGCGGCCTTTCGACCAGGATCGAGGATGCCGAACGGTTGAAGGTCGTTCATGGCTCGGTTCTTGCGCACAGCGCTGACGACCGCGAACTGGTTTCGGTGCCGCCGATTGGCGATGATGACCGCGATCAGCCCGGCCAGATTCCACGCGCCCTGATTTCGCGGATTGTCCGCGCCCGGATTGAAGAAACCCTGGAATTGATACGCGACCGCATCCGCAAATCAGGCTTTTCGCCTGTTGTCGGCAAGCGGCTGGTGCTGACGGGCGGAGCCTGTCAGCTGACCGGTCTGCCCGATGTGGCGCGCCATATCCTGGCCCGCAATGTCCGAATCGGTCGACCGATGGGCGTGGCCGGATTGCAGCCGGCCGCCAAGGGTCCGGCATTTTCCACGGCCGTGGGCCTGATGATTTATCCGCAATTCGCGGATTTGGAAACACACGCAGCGCAGGGTGGTCTTCTCTCTGCGCTGGGCGGGAATGACAGTCGATTTGCCCGGATGGGCCAATGGCTGAAGGAAAGCTTTTAGACTCTTTAGACATTCGGCCGACATGGCGATCCGGCCAGAAACCAGGAAGGAACGGGTAAAATGACCATCAAATTGCAGAAGCCGGACATCACGGAGCTGAAGCCGCGGATCACCGTTTTCGGTGTCGGCGGCGGCGGCGGCAACGCAGTCAACAACATGATCACCGCCGGGCTTCAGGGCGTGGATTTCGTTGTGGCAAACACCGATGCGCAGGCGCTGACCATGACCAAGGCGGAGCGGATCATCCAGATGGGTGTTCAGGTCACCGAGGGCCTTGGCGCGGGTTCGCAGCCCGATGTCGGCCGTGCGGCCGCAGAAGAATGCATTGACGAGATCATCGATCATCTCAGCGGCACCCATATGTGCTTTGTAACCGCCGGCATGGGCGGCGGTACCGGAACGGGTGCAGCACCTGTTGTGGCCCAGGCGGCCCGCAACAAGGGCATCCTGACCGTCGGCGTGGTCACCAAGCCATTCCATTTCGAAGGCCAGCGGCGCATGCGGCTTGCCGAGGAAGGCATTATCGAACTGCAGAAATCGGTCGATACGCTGATCGTCATTCCCAACCAGAACCTGTTCCGGATTGCCAATGACAAGACCACCTTTGCCGACGCCTTTGCCATGGCCGACCAGGTTCTGTATTCAGGCGTCGCCTGCATTACCGACCTGATGGTCAAGGAAGGCCTGATCAACCTTGATTTTGCCGATGTTCGCTCCGTTATGCGCGAAATGGGCCGCGCCATGATGGGGACAGGCGAAGCTTCCGGCGACGGTCGTGCAATGGCGGCTGCCGAGGCAGCCATCGCCAATCCGCTGCTTGATGAAACCTCGATGAAGGGCGCGCAAGGCCTGTTGATCTCGATCACCGGCGGCCGTGACCTTACGCTGTTTGAAGTCGATGAAGCCGCAACCCGCATCCGCGAAGAAGTCGATCCCGACGCCAACATCATTCTCGGCGCTACCTTCGACGAAGCGCTTGAAGGCCTTATCCGGGTCTCGGTCGTTGCCACCGGCATCGATCGCAATCTGGCGGCCATGGGCGACCGCACCATCGAAATCCGTCCCGTCTCCCGGCCTGTCGCCCGTCCGGCGGCAACCCAGGCACAGGCTCCGGCTAAAGCGCCGCAGGCAGCAGCGCCGCAACCGGCCCAGCAAAACAGCGCCCCGGCCCAGCGTCCAGCCGATCCGGTCGCCGAAACGATTCGCGCCGCAGAAGCCGATCTTGAGCGTGAACTCGAAATAGCGATGGCGAAGCCGATCGAAGCGCCAGCCGAAGCACAGGCTGAAGGCTTCCGCCCGGCAAGCCGTCTTTTCGGCGGCACGGCGCCAGCCGAAATGCCGGTTGCCCGTCAAGCCCCGGTCATGCGTGACGCTGCTCCAGCGGCTCAACCGGCAGCCCATGTGTTGCAGGCTGAAACCCGTCCAGTTCAGGCCCAAGTTCGCACGGAACCCGCCGTAGCCCCGCTGCGCCAGGACGTTGACGGAGTTCGCATGCCGAAGGTTGAAGACTTCCCGCCGCTGGTCAAGGCGGAAATGGAAGGGCGCGGCCAGCACACGGCAGCCCATCAGGACGAACGCGGCCCGATGGGCTTGCTCAAGCGCCTGACGTCTTCGCTAAGCCGTCGCGACGATGAGGAAACACCAGCGGACATGACCGGTTCGGCGCCGCAGGCAGCTTCGCAGCAGCGCCGGGTTCTGTCGCCTGAAGCCAGCCTTTATGCACCGCGTCGGGGTAATCTCGACGATCAGGGCCGCCAGGTGCCGCAGGGTCCCGCCGCCCAGGAACACGATGAGTTCGATATTCCGGCGTTCCTGCGCCGTCAGTCAAACTGATCTTGAAAAACCAAGGAAGAGCCCGGCCACACTGTCCGGGCTTTTTCATTAAAATCGTTTCTTTCGTTACAGTTGGAAAGAATCATTGATTTGGAATGCGCAGGTTGTCTCACTATTGTACAGCCTGCGAGACGTGCAGTTGCAGGCTTGTATTGATGCAAACACATGCGACAGATCAATGGGTTACAGATTATCAGCTGGCAAACGCCGGCGCCTGTCCAGTCTGATCTGCCGACGAGGGACAATATGGCACTAGGACTTTTGGGCTTCCAGACCACCATCGCGAGCCCTTTTACCCTGCACGGGATCGGCGTTCATTCAGGTGCCTCGGTTACAGCGAATTTCAGCCCTGCGGAAGCGGGGACGGGAATCGTGTTCCAGCGCGCCTTGGCCAATGGCGAAGTCGCCGAATTCAAGGCAGTGTCGTCATCGGTGGGCAGCACGGACCTGTGCACGGTGCTGGGCTTTACGCCCGCCCGCTCCATTGCCACCGTAGAGCATGTCATGGCCGCGCTTTACGCGTTGGGCATCGACAATATCTTCGTCGAGGTTGACGGCGCGGAAATGCCTGTCATGGACGGCAGCTCCGCTGTTTTTGTCGAAGCCGTTGAGCAGGCCGGTATCCGGTCGCTGGGCGTCAAGCGCCGCTATATCCGCGTATTGAAGGACGTACGGGTCGATAACGGCCAGTCCTGGGCTTTGTTCACGCCCTATGAAGGGACCCGTTTTGAAGTCGAGATTGAATTTGAAAGCCCGTTGATCGGTCGCCAGGCATGGCGGGGCGATGTCAACGCAACCAGTTTCCGCAATGATTTGTCGCGCGCCCGCACCTTCGGCTTCATGCGCGATGTCGAGCGGCTTTGGGCCGCGGGCTTGGCGCTTGGCTCATCACTGGACAATTCTGTCGTCATCGGCGATGACGATACGGTCATCAACATGGAAGGCTTGCGCTACGCGGACGAATTCGTTCGCCACAAGGCGCTGGATGCGGTCGGCGATCTTGCCCTTGCCGGCGCACAGTTCCTTGGTTGCTATCGTTCCTGGCGCGGCGGCCACAAGCTCAATGCAATGGCGCTCAATGCCTTGCTGGCTGATCGCAGCGCTTACGAGATTGTCGAGACCGTGAGCCCGAGGGCGCGTGCTGCGGTTCGTGAACTGATTGCCGTCAATGCCCCGGAATACGCCCCCTGGTCCGCATGAGCGGCATCCGGGGTCTGTTTTGGGCGCGAAGTTGTTGATTGACGAGGACCGAAAGGCCACAAAATTTGTGACCTTGCCATAATTTTGCGTAAATGAAGGTTGATGGCGTTGCGGTCTTGCCTGTTTTATGGCTAGAAACGCCAGTGCGGGGATTCATTTTCATCGCGGCTGTTGTACCGATATCCGGCGACGGATATCCCAAGGGAAATGCAGGGTCTGAGAATATGATGAAAACTGCACGTTTTGTGCTCGTCTCGTTGCTGGTTGGCGCTGGAGCCGGCGGCATTTCCGGCTGCACGACCGATCCCGATTATGACATTACCAAACTTGCCACCGAATCAGATCCGCCCGAGCAGCTCTATAATCAGGGTCTGGCCAATCTGAATGCCGGCAAGACGACCGAAGCCGCCCGCAAATTCGACGCCATCGACAAGCAGCATCCCTTTTCGGATTATGCCCGCAAGGCGTTGGTCATGAGCACCTTCGTCAAGTTCCGCCAGGGCGCCTATACAGATGCAATCAACGCCGGCACGCGCTATATGAAGCTCTATCCACAGACCGAAGACGCAGCCTATGTGCAGTATCTGGTCGGGCTTTCCTATTCCAAGCAGATTCCGGTGGTCACACAGGATCAGCGCGCGGCGGCAAAGACCATCGAAGCCATGCTCAATGTCATCAACAATTATCCCAAGTCGGAATTTGTCGATGATGCGCGCACCAAACTGCGCTACGCCCGCGACCAGCTTGCCGGCAAGGAAATGCAGATCGGCCGCTATTATGAAGAACGCGGTGAGTATCTGGCGGCAGTTTCCCGCTTCCGCGTGGTTGTTGAGCAGTTTCCCAATACCAACCAGGTTGAGGAAGCCTTGGCGCGGTTGTGCGAATCCTATTTCGCGCTTGGCCTGACGGATGAAGCCCAGACGGCTGCTGCGGTCTTGGGACATAATTACCCCGACAGCAAATGGTATGCCGACAGCTACAAGCTTCTCAAGTCCAATGGTCTTGAACCGCGTGAAAACGGCGGTTCGTGGATTGCGCGGGCAGCCAAGAACTTTGTTCTGGGATCGTGAGCACTGACTAAAAATGCTGGCGCAGCTGTCGATCCGCGATATCGTCCTGATCGAACGGCTTGATCTTTCCTTCGAGATCGGCCTTTCGGTCCTGACGGGCGAAACCGGCGCAGGCAAATCCATTCTTCTCGACAGTCTGGCGCTTGCGCTTGGCGGTCGAGGCGATGGTGATCTGGTACGCCACGGTTTGGAACGCGGCCAAGTGACAGCGGTCTTCGATGTGCCGGCAGCGCACGCTGTCCGCAAACTCCTCAATGACAATGATATTGATGATGATGGCGACATCATTTTCCGTCGCGTGCAATCCGCCGACGGGCGCACCAAGGCTTTTATCAACGACCAGCCCGTCAGTGTGCATTTGTTGCGCGAGGCGGGACGGCTTCTGGTGGAAATTCACGGCCAGCATGACGATCGCGCGCTCATCGATATCGATGCGCACCGTGTCCTGCTGGATGCCTTTGCAGGTCTTGCTGAGGAATGCGCCGCACTTGGAGTACTCTTTCGTTCCTGGAAAGATGCCGAGCGGGCGTTGAAGGTGCATCGCGCCAAGGTCGAGGCTGCGGCGCGCGAAGCGGAGTATCTGCGGTCGTCCGTTGACGAACTCGAAGTCCTGTCGCCCGAAGATGGCGAGGAGGACGAACTGGCCGAGCGGCGCTCGACGATGATGAAAGCCGAGCGTATCGCGGGCGACATCAATGAGGCCGCGGAATATCTGAACGGCAACGCCGCGCCATTGCCGCAAATCGCCTCGCTGGTCAGGCGGCTGGAACGCAAGGCGCAGGAAGCGCCAGGGTTGCTGGAAGATGTGGTCGCCGCGCTTGACCAGGCGCTGGATCATCTTTCCGAGGCGCAAAACCAGATTGAAATCGCCCTGCGCCGCAGCGAATATGATCCCAAGGAGTTGGAGCGCGTCGAAGAACGGCTTTTTGCCCTGCGCGCCGCCTCGCGCAAATATTCCGTCCCGGTCGCGGGCTTGCCTGCATTGGCTGTGCGGATGATTGCCGATCTTGCTGATCTGGATGCCGGTGAAGAGCGGCTGAAAAACCTCGAAAATCTCGTCAGGGATTCGGCTGCCGCCTATCTTCTGAAAGCCGGGCAACTGTCCGCCAAGCGCCACCATGCCGCTTCGGCGCTGGCCAAGGCCGTCATGGCGGAATTGCCGGCGCTCAAACTCGAGCGGGCGACCTTCGCGGTCGAAATTTCCACCGACAAGGACAAGGCGGGTCCCGACGGGATCGATGCCATCGAGTTTCATGTTCGGACCAATCCGGGAACACGGCCCGGTCCGATCATGAAGGTGGCCTCAGGTGGTGAACTGTCGCGCTTCCTTCTCGCCTTGAAGGTGGCTTTGGCCGATCGCGGTTCGGCGCCGACGCTTGTCTTCGACGAGATCGATACCGGTGTCGGCGGCGCGGTGGCTGACGCCATCGGCCAAAGGCTGAAGCGGCTTTCCGAGCGAGTGCAGGTGCTGTCGGTAACCCATGCGCCGCAGGTGGCTGCGCGCGCCCGAACCCACATGCTGATTTCCAAGGGGCCGTCGGAGGCCGGAACGGAAGCTGTGCTGACGCGGGTCGCCACGATGGATGACGATCAAAGGCGCGAAGAGATCGCCCGCATGCTGGCGGGGGCCTCGGTGACAGACGAGGCGAGGGCGGCCGCGGCCAGGCTGTTGTCCGGTCGCCACTGAGCTTGTCGCTCACCTGTTCCAAAACCGGTTTCTTTGCGCTAGATCTGGGCCGTGAGATTCTCCGGGGAACGCCATGCCGACTTCAAACACGCCTGTTTCCGAATTGACCACGTCCGAGGCAGCGCTTGAGCTTGAAAGCCTGGCACGGTTGCTGGCCCATCATGACGAACTTTATCATGCCAAGGACAAACCGGAAATTTCCGACGCCGAATATGACGAGCTCAAACGCCGCAACGAGGCTATTGAAGCTGCGTTTCCGGATCTTGTCAGGCCGGACAGCCCGTCGCGAAAGGTCGGTGCGCCGGTGGCTTCGGGTTTCCAGCAGGTCCGGCACGCCCGCCCGATGCTTTCGCTCGACAATACGTTTTCCGATTCGGATGTCGAAGATTTCGTGGCCGGGGTCTATCGCTTTCTTGGCATTCTGCCGGATGGTTCCATAGCCTTTACCGCCGAACCGAAGATTGACGGCCTGTCGATATCATTGCGTTACGAGTCCGGACGGCTGGTGTCGGCGGCAACCCGAGGCGATGGCGAGGTTGGCGAGAATGTCACCGCCAATATCATGACCATCGGCGAAATCCCCAAGACCTTGCCGGCAGGCGTGCCGGATGTCGTGGAAATCCGCGGTGAAATTTATATGGCGCGCGCAGATTTCGAGGCGCTCAATGCCCAGATGCTGGCCGAAGGCAAGCAGACCTATGTCAATCCACGCAACACCGCCGCAGGCTCCCTGCGTCAACTTGATCCAAAAATTACCGCCAACCGCAAATTGCGGTTTTTCGCTTATGCCTGGGGCGAAATGTCCAGCATGCCTTCGGCCACCCAGATGGGCATGGTGGAGACATTCGCCGCATGGGGGTTCCCGGTCAATCCGCTGATGAAGCGGCTGTCATCGGTCCAAGACCTGTTGGCCCACTACAATGAGATCGGGCTGAAGCGCGCCGATCTTGATTACGATATCGACGGCGTTGTCTACAAGGTCGACCGGCTGGATCTGCAGGAACGGCTGGGCTTTCGTTCACGCTCGCCGCGCTGGGCGACGGCCCACAAATTTCCGGCCGAGCAAGCCGTCACGCGGCTTTTGGACATCGATATCCAGGTCGGCCGCACCGGCGCGCTGACCCCGGTGGCGCGTCTTGAACCGATCACGGTGGGCGGAGTCGTGGTGACCAATGCGACGCTTCACAATGAGGATTACATCAAGGGAATCGGCAATTCCGGCGAACCCATCCGCGAGGGCAGGGACATCCGTATTGGCGACATGGTCATTGTCCAGCGCGCCGGCGATGTCATTCCGCAGATCGTCGACGTGGTGATGGACAAGCGCGATGGCGCCGCCGCGCCATACCAGTTCCCGGTTACTTGCCCGGTTTGCGGGTCCCATGCGGTGCGGGAAATCAACGAGAAGACCGGCAAGGTCGATGCCGTGCGCCGCTGCACCGGCGGCTTTGTCTGCTCGGCCCAGGCCGTCGAGCATCTGAAGCATTTTGTCTCGCGCGGCGCCTTTGACATTGAGGGCCTTGGCGCAAAGCAAATCGCGTTTTTCTTTGCCAGCGACGATCCCGCTTTGACGATCCGGACGGCTGCCGACATTTTCACGCTGGAGGCCCGTCAGGAAACCTCGCTTGCCAGGCTTGAAAATCGCGACGGCTGGGGCAGGACCAGCGTTGCCAAGCTGTTTGCGGCCATCAATGGCAGGCGGTCGATCGGCCTTGCGCGCTTCATCTATGCGCTGGGTATCCGCCATGTCGGTGAAACCAACGCCAAGCTGCTGGCGCGCGCCTATGGCTCTTACAATGCCTTTGCCACGGCAATGGTTGACGCCGGCACAGGCTTTGGCGAAGCCTGGAACGAGTTGGACGCCATTGACGGCATCGGCGAGGTCGTGGCCCGGTCGATCACCGAATTCTACAAGGAGCCGCGCAATCTGCAGGCGCTTGACCGGCTGCTGGCCGAAGTCACCCCCGAGGCCGCCCAGGTGGTTGCGGCATCGGGCAGTCCGGTGGCGGGCAAGACGGTGGTGTTTACCGGATCGCTTGAGAAAATGACCCGCGACGAGGCCAAGGCGCGGGCTGAAAGCCTGGGCGCCAAGGTGGCGGGTTCGGTGTCGAAAAAAACCGATATCGTGGTGGCCGGTCCCGGCGCCGGCTCCAAGCTCGAAAAGGCGAAGGAATTTGGTGTCACTGTCATGGATGAGGATGATTGGCTGGCGCTGATCGGGTAAGGCTTCCGCCGCGCCGTGCATGGGTTGGCATGCGCGGCGCTTATTGCAACAGCTTGAAACGCGGCATCAGGGTCGTCTTGGCGTTGCTTCCTGGTGGAAGAAACGGAAATAGGACCGGACCTGCGCGCTGGCATTGGTGTTGAGCAGGAATTCCAGCCCCAAACGGGGTCCTTCGATCCAGCGCACAATGCATTCGATATGTCCCAGATCGCCGCTGGCGACCGTGACCTTGTCGCCGGTTCTTGCCGACAGTGGTTGGGAAAGCTCCACCGCCATGCCGGCGAGCGACAGATTGACGATCTTTCCGCGGGCCGTCTGTCCAAGATAGGTGATGGTCGCCATCATGACGCAGCTGCTGCGCTTTTCCGCGCGTGATTTCATGCCAAGATTGTTCGTAGTCATGGCGCATACTCCTTTCGAAGCCTATTTTACGGGCAAATCATTGATCAATTCTCAACGCCGAATTCCTCACGCTTATCGATTTCCCTTAGTCTCGACTTATACCAATGTTCAATGATAATGACCCATGGCGCCGGGGCGAATTTGTCTGCCGGCTAGGAGA
>JBGSIT010000029.1:0-25245 GCA_041742335.1 Rhizobiaceae bacterium | reverse complement strand
CAAAACAGGAATTCCGGACTCGTGTTCCTTCAGTATCCCGATGATCTGCTCTTCCGTGAAGCGGCTTCGTTTCATGTTCTGGTCCTCTCGATGGGCCAAAACGAACTTCAAACCGGATTAGGTCAACGGGGCAAGGTCACCACCACTTCCTGGCCGTCGGCAAGATTGCGCAACGACCCCCACAGCTTGACCTTGACCATTGCGCCTAGCGCCCCGACATCGCTTTCATGATCTTTGGCGGAGACATCGGCAGTTCTGTCATCCGCACGCCGATGGTCCGCGAGACCGCATTCGATATGGCGGCCAATGGCGGCACGATCGGGGTTTCACCAACACCGCGAACACCATAGGGGTGGCCGGGATTGGGGATTTCCAGAATAACCGTATCGATCGGCGGCAGATCGGATGCCACCGGAATGCGGTAATCCAGGAAGCCCGGATTTTGAAGTCTGCCGTCGTCGCCGTAAATATATTCCTCGTTGAGCGCCCAGCCGATGCCCTGAACGGTTCCGCCCTGCATCTGTCCTTCGACATAATCGGGGTGAACAGCCTTGCCGGCATCCTGGAACACCGTGTAGCGCAGGATCTTGGTCGCACCGGTTTCAGGGTCGATTTCGGTGTCGCAGAGATGAACGCCGAAACTGACGCCTGCGCCATCTGCATTGACTTCATGATGGCCAGCGATCGGGCCGCCGGTATTGTCGGCGACCGCCGCTATTTCCGCCAGGCTCATTGGCTTGAACTCGCCGGCGTTGGGACCTGCAGGCTTGGCGTAGCCGTCTTCCCAGATGACGGCCTCTTCGTCGATGCCCCAGATCTTGGAAGCGCGGGCGCACATTTCCTGAATGGCGGCGCGCGCCGCCTTGATGGTTGCCAGGCCGACGGCGAAAGTCACACGGCTGCCATCGGTGGTGTCATTATAGCCGATGGAATTGGTGTCGGTGACCACCGTGCGGACCTTTTCATAGGCCACGCCCAGTTCCTCGGCGGCCATCATCGAGATCGAGGCGCGCGAACCGCCAATATCGGGATTGCCTTCGACAACGCCGACGGTGCCATCCGAATTGATGTTCAGCGACACGCAGGTATTGCCGCCGAAGTTGAACCAGAAACCGCAGGACAGTCCGCGACCCTGGTTGGGGCCGAGGGGTGCTGCATAATGCGGATGGGCCTTGGCTGCTTCCAGCGTCGCAATCAGTCCGATATCGTTGAAGGTCGGGCCATAGGAGGACAGCGTTCCCTTGCGGGCGGCGTTCAAAAGCCTGATATCCAACGGATCTTTTGACAATTTCTGGCAAAGTTCGTCAACGACGCTTTCCACGGCATAGATCGCCATCGGCGCGCCCGGCGCACGATAGGAAATTTCCTTGGGGCGGTTGGTCATCACATTCCAGCCAAGCGTTTGCACCGCTTCCAGATCATAGGCGGCAAAGGCTGCCTGGGCGCCGAATTCGACGGTTCCATTCGGGAAGGCGCCGCCCTGGTAGCGAAGCTTGGCCTGACCGGCGGTAATACGACCATCCTTGGTCATGCCGATCTTGACGTCGATGGAGGAGGAGACCGTCGGGCCGGAGGCGCGAAACACTTCCTCGCGCGACATCACCAGCTTGACCGGCTTGCCGGATTTGCGCGCCAGCGCCAGCGCCACGGGCTCGATGAAGACGGTTGTCTTGCCGCCAAAACCGCCGCCGATTTCTGAAGCCGTTACCCGCAACTGGCTGGCCTCCATCCCGAGCAAAGTGGCGCAGATTGTCCGCACCAGGAACGGTCCCTGGGTGCAGCACCAAAGCTCGCCGCGTCCGTCGCCGCCCAAAGATGCGAGGCATGCCTGCGGTTCGATATAGCCCTGATGGGTGGCCGCCGTCTTGAATGTCCGTTCGACAATCACATCGGCCTTGGCAAAGCCGGCTTCCAGATCGCCATGACCGAATTCGAAATGGCTGGTGACATTCTGCGACCAGCCTGCCGGCACGCTTTCATCGGCGCGACCGTCGAGGATGACGGGCGCGTCCGCCTTCATGGCCTCGTCAACATCGGTGACATGGGGAAGGATTTCGTATTCCACCTTGATCAGCTTCAGCGCGTCGCGGGCTGCTTCCTTGGTGGTTGCAGCCACAGCGGCCACAGCGTGGCCGTCATAGAGAACCTTGCCGCGCGCCAGGCAATTGTCGCGGATGTCGATGAAGAAATCGTCGTCGAGTTCCGCAAAATCAGCCGACGTGACGACGGCCTTGACGCCGGGAAGCGCTTCGGCGGCCGATGTGTCGATGGAAATGATGCGGGCATGGGCATGCGGGCTGCGCAGGACCCGTCCGGTCAACATTCCGGGGGCTGAAAGATCGGCGCCATAGAGCGCCTTTCCGGTGACCTTGTCGACGCCATCGGGACGCTGGACGCGGGTGCCGACGACCTTGAACTGCCGCTTGATGCTTGTCTCAATACCCATATCAGTTGTTCCTCATGATGGCGGCAGCGTCCTGCACGGCCTTGATGATCTTGTCATAACCGGTGCAGCGGCAGAGATTGCCGGCAAGCCAGTAGCGGATCTCGGTATCAGTCGGATCAGGGTTCTTTTCGATCAATGCCTTGGCGGCCACGAGAATGCCGGGGGTGCAAAATCCGCATTGCAGGGCGGCCTTGTCGATGAAGATCTGCTGCAAAGGATGCAACTCGTCGCCATCCGCCATGCCTTCGATGGTTTCGATCTTGGCGCCCTCTGCTTCAACGCCGAGTACCAGGCAGGAACAGACCAGCCGGCCATTGACCATGACGCTGCAGGCGCCGCAGTCGCCGGTGCCGCAGCCTTCCTTGGTGCCGGTCAGGCCAAGCCGATTGCGAAGGACGGCCAGCAGGCTTTCATCCGGCGTGCAGAGGAAATCGGTTTCGTCGCCATTGATCGTTGTGGTTACGTGGATATTTTTCATTTCTTGCCTCCGGCACGCGCATACGCGATGAGGGCGGCGCGCTTTGCAAGCACGCCAGCCGTTTTGGTGCGGAATTCAATTGTTCCGCGTTTGTCACTGATGGGATTGCAGGCCGCCTCTGCGGCGGCCACCATTGTGGCGATTGCCGCATCGTCCAGCTTGGAACCGACAAGGGCCGCACCGGCGGCTTGCACCAGCAAGACAGTGGGAGCCACGGCTCCAAGCGCCACACGCGCGGATGTACATGTGCCGTCCTTGTCGAGTTCGAGGCTGACGGCGGCAGAGCAGACGGCAATATCCATTTCGGTTCGCGGAATGAAGCGCAGATAGGCGTCAGACGCATTGGCCGGGCGGGCCGGCAGGAAGATCGAGGTGATGAACTCGCCCTTGGCAAGCGATGTGCGGCCCGGTTTGACGGGGATTTCCGATACAGGGCAGTCGCGCGAGCCTGCGGGGCCGTGGATACGGACCATGGCATTGGCTGCAAACATTCCCGGCACGCTGTCAGCGGCCGGTGAGGCGTTGCAGAGATTTCCGGCGAGCGTCGCGCGCCCCTGTACCTGGGTGGAGCCGATCAAATTCGTCCCCTCGATGACGCCGGGCCATAATTTGCAAAGCGCTTCGTGCTCGCCCATTTCGGCGCCAGAAACGGCGGCGCCGATCCGGTAACCGCCATTTTCAGCGACAATGTCGCGCATGCCGCTCAAATGCTTCAAATCGACGATCAGGTCGGGTTCGACGACTTCCGACCGCAATTGCGCCAACAGATCGGTTCCACCTGCTAAAATTCGTGCAGTGCCAGCTTCGCTGCCCAGCAACGTTGCGGCTGCATCCAAACTGTCGGGTCGCACATATCTCATTTTGATTTCCTGCCCTGATTACTTAAAGTGGAACGACTGGCATAGTTGACAGATTGCCTGGCCGGTTGACAAGACTCTTTCCTGTCGCACCGGTCGCACTTTACCATTGCGATGTGAAACCGCCATGTCTGTCAATGACGGTCTTTTCTCTATTGGCGACGATTTTTATAAATCTCTGATTTTTTATGCAAATTATTTATTCGCCGAATGACGGTTTTCTTTTGTCGAGATATCCGCCCCATCGGCTGGAAACAGCAGATCGATGTGACCTCACGCAACAAGAAGGCTCATGGTTTTCAGCACAACGACCCGGATTACCGGGGGAAATGCAATGCCGCGACAGCAATGGTCAAATCCGCCGGACACCTGCTTTTGGTGATCAACCGGATTGAAACGGACCAACCGGACGGTTGGCCTTGCGTCAATAGTACAACTGGCCTACCAAATATCACGGCTTCCTGTGCTCGCAAGGGATGATCGATGAACGACAGACCAGACCCATTCTTTCACCATCCGGAATTGCGCGACAAGATCATCGATCCGATGCAATCATTTTTCCGCAGTTTCAATGCCGAAGAGTTTATCAAAGCAAGGCCCGAACTTGGTGAAACGATGCTGGAGCTGCATTCCGACGCGGTGCGCGAGGCTTCACGCCTTGAAGCATTGGCAAACCACCGTGACAATGACCTTTGGGTTTTTGCCTATGGTTCGTTGATGTGGGATCCGGCGTTTCATTTTATCGATGTGCGCCGCGCCCATGTCATCGATTACGCCCGCCATTTCATCCTCAAGGACACTTTTGGCGCAAGGGGATCGCGCGAAACGCCGGGTCTGATGGCGGCGCTGGACAAGGGGGCAGGGTGCGATGGACTTGTATTCCGGATTGCCCGCGAAGAAGTCGATGTGGAAACTGAAATCCTCTGGCGCCGGGAAATGGTCGCCGCCGGCTACATTCCGACCTTTGTCGACGCCGTGGTCTCCGGCCAACCCCTCACGGCTCTGGCATTCGTGGCAGACCATGAGGCTGAAATCATCGCCGCCGACCTCACCCGTGCCGAGCAGGTCGAATATATCGCCACCGGCAAGGGTTTTCTGGGAACCAGCCTGGAATATCTGACGAATATCGCAGACCACTTCAAGGCTATGGGCATCACTGACGAGGATATCACCGCGCTATTGGCCGAAACCGAGGCCTATATCAAATCCGGAGCCACTGCATGACCGACCGCATCGTGTTTTTCGACGGGCACAATGATTTTTTGTTGCGTTTGATGATGAGCCCTGAACCGCGGGAGGATCTCTGGCTCGGCACCGGCAACAAAGGCCATCTCGATCTTGCCCGGATGAAGTCAGGCGGATTTGCCGGCGGACTGTTTGCCATTTTCGTGCCGCCCGCCTCCAGCGGCCCGCCGCCGAATTTTGCAACGATCATGGCCAATCCGCCCTATGACATGCCGATGCCGCCCTTGATGCCGCATCAGGCTGCCCAACCTGCCGCAATCCACATGGCCGGTTTGATGCACTGGATGGCGCGCGCCGCTCCCGATGATTTTGCGGTCTGCCGCAGCGCCGGCGAAATTCGTCATGCCATGGGCAATGACGTGATTGCCGGGGTCCTGCATATGGAAGGCGCGGAAGCCATAGGGCCCGATCTCGATGCGCTCTATCTGTTTTACGACATGGGCTTGCGCTCGTTGGGGCCGGTCTGGAGCCGGCCGACGATTTTCGGTCACGGCGTGCCGATGACCTTTCCGGGTGACCCTGACATCGGACCCGGTCTGACGGAGAATGGCAAGGATCTCGTGCGCCTGTGCAACAGGCTGGGAATTGTCGTCGATCTTTCGCACCTGAACCAGGCAGGCTTTGAGGATGTGGCAAGGCTGTCTGACGCCCCCCTTGTCGCCACCCATTCCAATGTCCACGCCCTTTGCGCCTCGCCGCGAAACCTGACTGACCGGCAATTGAGCCAGATCCGTGACTCCGGCGGCCTGGTCGGCCTGAATTACGCAACCTTCTATTTGCGCGAAGATGGCCGTGCATCACCCGATATGGGGTGGGATGAATTGCTGCGCCACATGGATTACCTGATCGAGCATCTCGGCGAAGGCCATGTCGGCCTTGGCTCTGATTTCGATGGCTGCGTCGTGCCGAAATCCATCACCGACGTGACCGGCGTGCAGGGCCTGCTGGCGGCATTCTCCGAGCATGGCTATGACCAGGCGCTTCTGGCCAAGCTGGCGCGGGACAATTGGCTGAATTGCCTGGAGCGCAGTATCGGCACGTAAAACGGTGCCGGGTTGCTTGTTCCTGTGATATCCTTTCTGGACTTATAGTCCCTGAATGACTGGATATATCCGCTGGTCTGCGGATCGGTCAGTATTATTCAGGTTTGTTGAAAATCGGGATCTGTCGCGCGAGCGCAACTTAGGGAGTCCTCTCCATGAATATTGGTATGAAGCCGAATGACATTCGTGAAGTCATTGACGCCGACAAGGCTCATCTCTGGCATCATCTGATCCAGCACAAGCCGTTTGAAACGATCGACCCGCGGGTGATGGTCGAAGGTCGCGGCATGCGGGTATGGGATGCCACCGGCAAGGAATATCTCGATGCCGTTTCCGGCGGGGTCTGGACCGTCAATGTCGGCTATGGCCGCGAAAGCATTGCCAATGCCGTGCGCGACCAGCTCATCAAGATGAACTATTTCGCCGGTTCCGCAGGCTCGATTCCAGGTTCGATGTTTGCCAGCAAGCTGATGGAAAAAATGCCGGGCATGAGTCGGGTCTATTATGCGAATTCCGGTTCGGAGGCCAATGAGAAGGTCTTCAAGATGGTTCGCCAGATCTCCTATCGCCATCACGGCGGCAAGAAATCCAAGATCCTTTATCGCGACCGTGATTATCACGGCATGACCATCGCCACGCTGTCGGCCGGCGGCCAACAGCAGCGCAATATACAGTATGGTCCTTTCGTTCCCGGCTTCGTGGAAGTGCCGCATTGCCTTGAATATCGCAATCAGTATCCCGATGCCGCCCATTACGGCATTGCCGCAGCCGACGCCATCGAAGCGGTCATCCTGCGCGAAGGTCCCGACACGATCGGTGCGATCTGCCTTGAACCGGTAACCGCCGGGGGCGGCGTGATCACCCCGCCCGAAGGCTACTGGCCGCGCGTGCAGGAGATCTGCAAGAAATACGATATCCTCATCCATATCGACGAAGTCGTTTGCGGCGTCGGCCGCACAGGCGAGTGGTTCGGCTACCAGAATTACGGCATAAAGCCCGATTTCGTCACCATGGCAAAGGGTCTGGCCTCCGGCTATGCGGCGATTTCCTGCATGGTGACAACCGAAGAAATCTTTGAGCAGTTCAAGGATGACGCCAGCGATCCGCTGTCTTATTTCCGCGACATCTCGACATTTGGCGGCTGCACTGCCGGACCGGCGGCAGCCCTTGAAAACATGCGGATCATCGAGGACGAAGGCCTGCTTGAAAACACCCTGAAGATGGGTGAGCGGCTGATGAACAATTTCCACGCTTTGGCCGAGAAGCACGCCGTTGTCGGCGACGTTCGCGGCAAGGGTCTTTTCTGCGGCATGGAACTGGTTTCCGACCGCAGGACCCGTGAGCCGAGCGATGAGAAGATGGTCGCAGCCGTCGTTGCCGATTGCATGGCGCAGGGCGTCATCATCGGCATGACGAACCGGTCCGTGCCCGGCTTCAACAACACGCTGTGCCTTGCGCCCGCGCTGATTTCGACGCCTGACGATATCGACCAGATTTCTGAAGCCATCGACAATGCGCTGACCAAGGTCTACGGCTGAATATTCCCCGGATTTGATCGCATGCCGGCAAAATAGACATTGTTTTGCCGGCATTAATCGGGTTTCACTGATTGCGATCTGCAGGCGGGTTTGTGCTTGCGGAGATTGCCGGAGTGAGACTGAATGTTGATTTCCATGGAGATGTTCTTTCTGGATCCGGGTTTTGCCGGAACCTTGCAGCAACAGATCCGTCAATTGATCAGTCGCGCCATCCTGTCGGGCCGCTTCAGGCCCGGCGACAAGATGCCTTCCAGCCGGAAACTGGCAAAGCATCTCGGCGTCAGCCGCATCACGGTCACCCTTGCCTATAATGAATTGCTGTCGGACGATTATCTCACCGCCAAGGGCCGGTCGGGCTATTTCATTTCCCCTACCGCGCCGCAACGCTCGACCTTCAAGCCGGCAGTCAGGATCGACGAGGAGACCGTGGACTGGAACCGGGCGATCGGGCGACGCTATTCCGGCACGCGGTTGTCGGAAAAGCCGGTTGACTGGAGCGCCTATCCTTATCCCTTCATCTATGGTCAGGCCGACAAGACCCTGTTTGATCACCAGAACTGGCGGCTTTGCGCGATTTCGGCGCTGGGCAGGAAAGACTTCGAAACCCTGACAGCCGACTTCTACGAGCGCGACGATCCCAAGCTTGTCGGTTATATCGCCGACCAGATTGCCCCCCGGCGCGGCATTCTGGCGCGACCCGAACAGATCATGCTGACCATGGGCGCGCAAAACGCCTTGTGGCTGACCGCCCAGGTGCTTTTGACCCAGCGCCGGACTGCAGTGATGGAACGCCCGGGATATCACGGCCTGCGCACCATCCTCAACCAGACCCGTTGCAATGTTGTTTCCATCGATGTCGATGAGAAGGGCCTGCCGCCGCACTCCATCCCGCCGCGCGTCGATGTGGTTTTCACAACGCCGAGCCATCATTGCCCCACCAATGCCACGCTGCCGATGGAGCGACGCCTGGAATTGCTGGCCCGCGCCGCGAAAGATGATTTCCTGGTGGTCGAGGATGACTACGAGTTCGAAATGTCCTTTCTCAAACCGCCGCTGCCGGCGCTCAAATCGCTGGACCGCGACGGCCGCGTCATCCATATTGGTTCCTTTTCCAAATCCTTGTTTCCCGGCCTCAGGCTTGGCTATGTCATCGGGCCGGAAACCTTCATCCGCGAGGTCAGGGCGCTGCGCGCCACGGTGCTGCGTCACCCGCCCGGCCATATCCAGACGACGGTCGCCAACTTCCTGTCGCTGGGCCATTATGATGCCCTCGTTCAGCGCATGGCGCAGGCCTATCAGAAACGGCGGGTGGTGATGGATCTGGCCATCCGGCAACACGGACTGACCATTGCCGGGTCGTCGTCGACCGGCGGATCGAGTTTCTGGATGCGGGCGCCCGACCATGTCGATACCGGGGTTCTGGCCGGACAATTGCAGGCGAGGGGGGTGCTGATTGAACCCGGCCGGGTGTTTTTTGACGAGGAAGGCATGAGGCATAATTTCTATCGCCTCGCCTATTCTTCGATTTCGCCGAACCAGATTCCCGAAGGCATCCGGCTGATCGCCGAAGCGATTGAGAACTGGATATAAAAGCAGGGGCCGACTGGCCCTAACCGCAGGCCATGCCATTGCCTAGACTGGCCTTGAAGATCTAGAGTCAAAATCAACAAAATCCGGCCGCGGGGAGCGAGACGACCATGAAAATGACCACCGAAGAAGCTTTTGTCAAAATCTTGCAGAGGCATGGCATCCGGCATGCTTTCGGTATCATCGGTTCGGCCTTCATGCCGATTTCCGATCTCTTTCCGAAAGCCGGCGTCACCTTCTGGGATTGCGCCCATGAAGGCTCGGGCGGCATGATGGCCGACGGCTATACCCGCGCCAGCGGCGAAATGTCGATGATGATCGCCCAGAACGGTCCGGGCATCACCAATTTTGTCACCGCCGTCAAAACCGCCTACTGGAACCATACGCCGCTGCTTCTGGTCACGCCTCAGGCCGCCAACAAGACCCTGGGCCAGGGCGGCTTTCAGGAAGTCGAACAGATGGCTTTGTTCAAGGACATGGTCGCCTATCAGGAAGAAGTCCGCGATCCCTCGCGCATTGCCGAAGTTCTCAACCGCGTCATCATGAAAGCGCGCCGCGCCTCGGCGCCTGCGCAGATCAATGTGCCGCGCGATTACTGGACGCAGGTCATCGACATCGAATTGCCCACCAGCCTTGATTTCGAGCGGCCTTCGGGCGGCGATGACGCCATTGAAAGGGCGGCGACGCTTTTGTCCAATGCCCGCTTTCCGGTCATCCTCAATGGCGCCGGCGCCATTCTCGGCAATGCCATTCCGGCCTCTATGGCGCTGGCCGAAAGGTTGGATGCGCCGGTCTGCTGCGGCTACCAGCACAATGACGCCTTTCCGGGTTCCCACCCGCTGTTTGCCGGGCCGCTCGGCTATAACGGCTCCAAGGCGGCCATGAAGCTGATTGCCCAGGCTGATGTGGTGCTGGCGCTGGGCACCCGGCTCAATCCCTTCTCCACGCTTCCCGGCTACGGCATTGATTACTGGCCGCGCAATGCCGCCATCATCCAGGTCGATATCAATCCGGATCGCATCGGGCTGACAAAGCCGGTCAAGGTCGGGATCATCGGCGATTCCAGAAAGGTGGCCACGGCGCTGCTGGAGCGGCTTTCCGACAGCGCCGGCGACACCGACCGCGAACAGCGGCGCGGTCTGGTCGCCCAGACGAAATCGGCCTGGGCGCAGGAACTCAGCTCGCTTGACCATGAAGATGACGATCCGGGCACGACATGGAACCAGCGCGCCCGGGATGCCAAGCCGAAGTGGATGAGCCCGCGCATGGCATGGCGCGCCATTCAGGCAGCGTTGCCGCGCGAGGCGATCATTTCCTCCGACATCGGCAATAATTGCGCCATCGGCAATGCCTATCCCTCCTTCGAAGCCGGACGCAAATATCTTGCTCCCGGCCTGTTCGGCCCCTGCGGCTACGGCCTGCCGTCGATTATCGGCGCCAAAATCGCCTGCCCGGATACGCCGGTGGTCGGCTTTGCCGGCGACGGCGCATTCGGCATTGCGGTTACCGAACTCACCGCCATCGGCCGGCCTGAATGGCCTGCAATCACCATGGTGGTTTTCCGCAATTACCAATGGGGTGCTGAAAAGCGCAATTCCACGCTTTGGTATGATGACAATTTCGTCGGCACCGAGCTTGACGAGGGCGTCTCCTATGCCGGCATTGCCAAGGCCTGCGGGTTGCAGGGCGTGCAGGCCCGGACCATGGACGAGTTGACCCAGATGCTTTCCAAGGCTGTCGAAGACCAGATGAAGCATGGCAAGACCACCTTGATCGAAGCCATGATCAACCAGGAACTGGGCGAGCCATTCCGGCGCGACGCAATGAAAAAGCCTGTCGCGGTCGCCGGCATCGATCTTGCCGACATGGCGCCGCTCACGCGGGGTTGAGGCGTGCAGGCGCGGGCTGACGGCAGCGACATTCTGGTTGTCAATGCCGGTTCCTCCTCCATCAAGGTCACCGTTTTTGCACCCGGTCTTGGCCGTCTGGCTGCTGCCAGCATCACCGAGATCGGCGGCATTGGCCAGTTCACCGTGAACGCCAAGACCACGCCGATCGAGGTGCGGGATCACTTCACCGCGCTTGGCGCCATTCTTGACGGATTGGCGGCTTGCGGTCTGAAGATGTCCGGTTTTTCCGCCGCCGCCCACCGCGTCGTCCATGGCGGACGCAATCTGAAAGAGCCTGCGCGGCTGACAGCATCGGTGATCGACGAAATCAGGGCTTGTTCGGAATTGGCGCCCCTGCACAATCCGCACAATCTGTCGGCCATCGAGGCGCTTGCCGATCTTGCTCCCGGTCTGGCGCAATATGCGTCCTTCGACACCGCCTTTCATGCCACCAATCCCGAAGTGGCACTTCGTTATGCCCTGCCGGCTGACATCGAGGCGCTTGGCATCCGGCGCTATGGTTTTCACGGAATATCCTATGCCGGTCTGGTTGAAACGCTGCCTGAGATTTCTGCAGCACCCTTGCCGCGCCGCCTGCTGGCGCTGCATCTCGGCAATGGGGCCAGCCTGTGCGCCATCAGGGATGGCCGTTCGGTCGCCACGACGATGGGTTATTCGCCGCTGGACGGGCTGACCATGGGCACCCGGACGGGCGGCATTGACGGCAATGCGGTGCTCAAGATCGCCAGCCTTTTCGGCATTGAAAAGGCGTCGGACATTGTCAATCGCCAAAGCGGACTTCTGGGTCTGGGCGGGCATTCCGACATGCGCCGGCTTGGTCAGCTCAACAGTCCCGAGACACGTTTTGCCATCGAGCATTTCTGTTATTGGGTGCAGCGCCATTGCGGCTCGATGATTGCCGCCATGGGCGGTGTGGACGCCATGGCCTTTACCGGCGGCATCGGTGAAAATGACGCCCGTATCCGCCGCGAAATCATGTCCGGCCTTGGCTGGACCGGCCTGGTTTTTGACGAGGCGGCCAATCAGGCCAACAAGACCCGCCTCAGCCAGCCTGCCAGCCCGGTCGCCGCCTGGATCGTGCCTGCGGATGAAGAGTTGCAGATCGTTCGCAATGCACTGGCGATCATCGCTGCGGAACGTGCAGTCCGGTCTTAGCGGTGCATTGCCGATGCGCTGCCTGTTGATTGCGATCCCGCTCATTGGCTTGGCTTCCCGTTCGATGGTCCTGATGGACGTGCGAGATCATCCCGCAAGCAGGACTGCTCCGGATTGATGGGTGAAAGGAGGACCACGCGAAACGCATCGCCTTCTTTTATATATAGTTTTGGCTCCGCGTTTCGCGTGACCAGCAGCGTTTGCCGGGCAAGCCCGGTTGTCCGAAAGACCTGTTTCGCTGCACGCCGGAGACCGGACGCTTGCATGGCTGACCCAAGCCGCAGGCTCTCACCTGCGAGGGAAACAACTGCGGCAGATTAACACCCGCCGTGTCTTCCGACCCTCCCGATGCCTGCCCACACGTTACGGACAGACAATGAAAGCGCTGGCTCCCGCCCCGACACAACGTCTCGTGCCGACTCCAAGACGGGAACATGAGGCCATTGTCGCATGTGATTCGGGGGCGCGGAAAAATGGGGTGGAAATTTTTGACAATTATTTCAAATCGCAAACTTGCCGTTCAGCCGCCGCAATTCCGCAGGGAGTGCCGTGCCGGGGCAGTCTTGCGAAACCAACGGGATTTACCGAAGATCCGCTACGCATGTCGGTCATTCATCGCGTGGCGTCAAGGAGAGCTTTTTCTTCCTGTCTTCCGCAATGATGGCAGCTTTAATCTCATCGAAGAACTTTTCAGGAATCAACCCGTAATCAGCCCGCTCTGGTTTGTCAGGTCTTGGACGTAGATCGTAACCGGGCCAGATAAAGCGATTGAGTTGCGTCAACCGCACCCAGTGCCGCCCATTGTCGAGTCCCAATGTTTTCAGGATACCGGAAGGCACTTCAAGCGAGGATGAACTGTCGGCAGGATCGGGTTGGGAACGACAACCACTTCAATCGCGGCAGTTCCTTTCACTTTGGCGGCAAGGATGATTGTGCAGGGTCGGTCCTTGGAGGCCTCATATTTCCCTGCTTGATACTCTTCCGCCCAGAGAAACGAGTATCTGATCACCAGGCCGGGAACCGGGGCAGGGAGCTTCACTCAGGTTCAACACCATATTGGGCATTTTCGATGCCCGACAAGGTGTCCGCGTCCAGTTCTCCGACAATGAGAACTTCGCGCTCCATGCGTTTCAATGTTTTGTAGTGTTCAAGCTCACTGGCTGAAAGATAGCCTCCGACGACCCGGCCGTGGCTGGTCACTTCGATAAGCTTTGCAGCGATCGCCTCGTCTTGATAGCGTGCGAAAGACCGCGAAAAGGTGGTTGCCGGTACTCTGAGCGATTGGGACATCAGTGCATCTCCATTTATGTGTAAAATACGTAAATTGCACATTTTGTCAAGGTCCACAGTCTTGTCCTTGGTTGCGATTGCATTGCTTGCTGTCGCAATAGTTCCGCGGATTCAGTGGAATGCGCAAAGGCCGCCGTAAGAATCAAAAAAATGCATGTACGTGGTGGTTCAAATGTATCGAATGGTCAAAGGCGGACCATCGCGATTTCCCATCAGGACATGCCGTTTTCAGGGCTTCCAACCCCCAGAAAATCCTCGACAATCATGTTGAAAAGCGCAGGCTTTTCCAGATGGACATTGTGGGCCGCATTGGCCACCACCGAGAGGCTTGCGCCGGGAATGCCCTTCCACAGTGCTTCGGGTTGGCTCCACTGGTATGAGCGGTCATGATCGCCCCATAACACAAGGGTGCGGGCTGAAATCGATTTCAGGTTTTCCCTTCCATCCCAGTTTTCCCAAGCCTTCAGGCTGGCAAAGGCCGCCTGAAGGCTGGCCTGTTTGCCGAGTTCAAGGCAGAGCGGAAAAGCCTCGGCCTGTTTGCCGTTGAGAAACCAGGTTGCGGCAATCCGTCTTGCGGTGGCTTCCAGCCCCTCGGTCCTGATCCGTTGGCGGGATTGTTCGACGGTTTCGAACCGGCCGGGCAGCACGCCGACGGGGCCGGTGCCGAACAGCACCAGCGATGTGACCTTGTCTGGGAAATCAAACGCCATCTGCTGGGCAATCATGCCGCCCATCGAATGGCCGATCAGGTCGAATTCCTTGACGCCGAGGCTATCGAGGAAATCCATGATCATCCGGCCATGGCCGTCAATCGAGTCCGGGGCCTCGATCCTGTTGCTGTCGGCAAATCCTGCGAGATCAGGCGCGATGACATCGAAATGGGCAGACAGTCGGTCGATCTGGGCGGTCCACATGGCGCTGCCGCCCAGATAGCCATGCACCAGCACAAGCGTGCGGCCCCGGCCTTTGCGCCTGAAGGCGAGCTGCGTCATCAGTCAGCGCCGGTCAGGTCGAAATTCTCACCGGCAAACCACTTGGCCAGGCGGATATCGGCGGACCGGGCATGGCCTTCCATGCCTTCATGGCGGGAGATCCGGGCGCAGGCCGGACCGATGGTCCGGTTGGCGTCCCGCGTCATCCTCTGCCAGGTCAAGGTCTTGAGGAATTTGCCGACCGACAGGCCTCCGGTATAACGCGCTGCCGATTTGGTCGGCAAGATGTGGTTTGTCCCCGAAATCTTGTCGCCGAAGGCAACCGTGGTTTCCTCGCCCAAAAACAGTGATCCGTAGTGGTTGAGATGGTCATGCCACCATTCCGGATCGGCGCATTGAACCTGCAAATGCTCGGAGGCATAGGCGTCGGCACATTGGACGGCATCCTGCCGGCTGTCGGCCAGCACGATCTCGCCATAGTCGCGCCAGGCAGCAGCGGCGTTCTGGCGGTTGGGTTCGGGCAGGGCCTCGATCAGGGCCGGCACGATGTCGGCGACGCGCCGCGCCAGTGCTTCATCAAGCGCAATCAGCCAGACCGGCGAATTATAACCGTGCTCGGCCTGGCCGACGAGATCGGCGGCGACAATGTCGGCATCCGCCGTATTGTCGGCGATGATCAGGCTTTCGGTCGGCCCGGCGAACATATCGATGGCCACCCGGCCATACAGAATGCGCTTGGCTTCGGCGACGAACTGGTTGCCCGGTCCGCACAATATGTCGGCCTTTGGGCCGCCGAACAGGCCGAATGCCATGGCGGCAATCCCCTGCACGCCGCCGAGATTGAGCACGCGGTCCACGCCTGCGACCTTCAGCGCAAAAAGCTGGGCAGGGTGGATGCCGCCTGCCGCGCGCGGCGGGCAGCAGGCGACGATGGTTTTGACGCCGGCGGCGCGCGCCGTCGTCACACTCATGATGGCCGAGGCAATATGGGCGTAGCGCCCGCCGGGCACGTAGCATCCCGCCGTCTCCAGCGGAATGTTGCGATGGCCCGCCATCAGACCCGGCATGATTTCGATCTCGGTATCCAGGATCGCCGCCCTCTGGGCTTCGGCAAAGCGGCGGACATGATCATGGGCCAGCCGGATATCGTCGCGCAACTGGGCCGGCAGGCGGGCCTCCGCCGCGTCGATTGCCTCCTGCGATACAACGATGTCGCCGGTCCAGCCGTCAAGTTCGCGGCTGAAACGCGTGGCGACTTCCTCGCCGCCGGCTTCGATTTCCGCCAGCATGGCTTCGACCTTCAGGCGGACATCGTCTTCGCCGGTCTTTGCCGTGCGTTCGGCCTTCTTGAGATAGTGCAGCGCCATGGTCCGTTCCTACATCCGGCCCTTCCAGGGCACCAGCCTGTGTTCCAGCCACCGCATCAGCATGTCGAAGGCATAGGCGATGGCCGCAATGATGATGATGCCCATGATCACGGTGGCCGTTTGCAGGAACTGCGAAGCCGTCAGCACCATATAGCCGAGGCCATGGGTGGCGGCGATCATTTCGGCGGCCACCAGCGTGGTCCATCCAAAACCGATGCCGATGCGCATCGATGTCAGGATTTCCGGCATGGCGGCCGGCAATATGACATGAAGCAGAACCTGCCAGCGCGATGCGCCCATCGAATAGGCCGCGTGAACCTGTTCGATGGCCGCCGAGCGCACGCCGGCGCGGGTTCCCAGCGCCAATGGCGCAAGGATGGAGAGGAAGATCAACAGCAGCTTGGAGGTCTCGCCGATCCCGAACCAGATGATCATCAGCGGCAAATAGGCCAGAGGCGGAATGGGCCGGTAGAATTCGATCGGCGGATCGAAAATGCCGCGGGCGACGCGGCTCATGCCCATCGCAAGGCCCAGCGGCACGCCGATTGCGGCGGCCAGCAGAAAGGCGCCGAAAACCCGCATGAAGCTGACCATGGTGTGCTCCATCAGCGTGGCGCCGGCAAAGCCTTCGGTCGCAGTTCGTACAAAGGTGTTGAACACGGCCAGCGGCGAGGGCACGAAGAGCGGTTTGATCCAGCCCATTTCGGTGACCAGCAGCCAGAGTCCGAACAGGATCAGCGCGCTGACAGCAGAGATGGCCAGGCTGTCGCCCTGTCCGGGCACGCCGTAGATCTCACCCGGCTTGGTCGGCTTGGCGCGCATCAGTTTTTGAAAAAACGTCGCATTGTCTTTAGACATGATCGCTCCCCAATTCGAGTTCATCGGCGAAGATGATCCCCAATACCTTTTCCCGCATGGCGATGAAATCAGGCGAAGCCTTGATGGCCCGCGCATCCTTCGTTTCAAAATAGCGGTGGCAGAAATCAAGATCGAATGTGTGGGTGACGCGGCCCGGTCGCGGCGACATCACCACCAGCCTTGAGCCCATGAACAGGGCTTCCTCGACGCTGTGGGTGATGAAGAAGATCATCTTGCCGGTCTCGCGCCAGATCGAAAGGATCAGCTCCTGGGCCTTTTCGCGGCTGAGTGCGTCAAGGGCGCCCAGCGGTTCGTCCATCAGCAGGATTTCCGGATCACTGGTCAGCGCGCGGGCGATGCCGACGCGCTGCTGCATGCCGCCGGACAATTCGTAGACGGGCCGCTTTTCGAAGCCCTCAAGGCCGAGAAGCTGGAGATATTTGGCCGCCGTCTGCAGGCGCTGTTCGCGGCCGATGCCCTGCAGCTTGAGCCCGAAGGAGACATTGTCGATGACGTTGAGCCAGGGCATCAAAGCGTGGCGCTGGAAAACCACGGCCCGGTCTGCGCCCGGTCCGATGACACCGCGGCCATTCAGCCGGATTTTGCCATCCGAAGGGGCCAGAAAACCGGCCATCAGGTTGAGAAGGGTGGATTTGCCGCATCCGGACGCGCCGAGCGCAACAACGAATTCGCCGTCGCTGATGCTCAGATTGACGTCCTTGAGGGCCTGTACCGGGGGCGCGTAGGGTCCTGCCGGAAAAATGACGTTGACATGTTCAATATCGAGTTGAGACATAAGGCTGCCTGACATCTGGATCTGGAAATTACCCCCGCAAGCCCTGCGGGGGTAAGCAAGCGGTCACTGCCAAACGGCGCGCCTATTTCATCGCAGCCTGAAGGAATTCAGGATTGACGAATTTGGAATAATCGTCCAGCACCATCGGGATTTTCTTCTGCTCCATCAGGAACTTGGCAGTGGTCGCCATATTGCCGACCATGGCTTTGCCGAGCCAGGCGTCCGATGCCTGCTCTTCGATGGAAGGCAGGGCATAGCCTTTCAGGATGATCGGAATGTCGGCGGCATTGGCGCCCGAGAGCGCGGCTATGGCCTTGACCGGCTCGGAATCGGCTGTCCAGGCATCCGGATTGCTGGTGTAGGATTCATTGGCCTTGGCAATCGCCTTGACGAAGGCAACCATGAAATCCTTGTTTTCCTGGCCGAATTCGGTGTTGACCACCCAGCCGTCGAAAGTCGGCTTGCCGGTGACTTCACCGGCATGGATGATCATCTTGCCATTGGCCTTGACCTTGGTCTGGACCGGATCCCAGATGAAGGTCGCGTCGATCTGGTCCTGGGACCAGGCAGCGGCGATCTGGTCAGGGCTCATGCCGAGGATGGTTACGTCACTGGCCGAAATGCCTGCATTTTCAAGCGCACCCATCAGGGAGAAATGCGCGGTGGAGCCAAGCGGCACGCCGACTTTCTTGCCCTTCAGGTCTTCAAGCTTTTCAATGCCCGTGCCGTCGCGGGCAATCAGCGCTTCGGCACTGCCGATACCATCGGAAATCATGAAAAGCTGCAGGTCGACGCCGGACGTGGCGGCGATTGCCAGCGGCGATGAACCCAGTTCGGAGATCTTGATGTCGCCCGAAGCCATGGCGGCAATGACGTCCGTGCCGGCCTGGAATTTGCGGTATTCGATTTTCCAGCCGGTTTCCTTGAACAATTCATCGGACGCCCCGACGAGTTGCATCGGTGTGGCATTCCCGAAATGGCCGATAATGACGGTTTTGTCCTGGGCCGAGGCAGCAACGCTCCCCAAGCCGATGATCACGGCAGCCGCCGCGACACTCTTGATAAGTCTTCCAAACATCTGGTTCACCCTTTCTATTTTTCTATTTTTTGATTTTCCGCCCATCCCCCTTTCCGGGGTTTTCCGGGCGGCACCCAATCGCAAGGAAATCTGCTAACCGTGCGAAATCTGCTTATCCTCCGTTATGTTCGGCAGTTGCCCTCCCAGGCCCTGCCGCACAATTTCCCTTGTCAAGACATCCATTGCGTCAAGACACGGCGTTTCAGGGTTGATACTGTCGGCCAGCAACGACAATTCGGTGCAGGCGATCAGGATCAGATCAACCCGCTCTTCCATCATCTCCGCTGCAATTCTCGCAAAGGCGTGGCGCGCAATATGCCCGGTTTCGCCACGCTTGACGGCTTTTATGATATCCATCAGGTCACTCTGGCGACGCGCTGATATTATGGTAATTCCGGACCGTGACAAGGCCTTCTCGTAAAGCCCGATATTGAGCACGGCCGTGGAGGCGAGAAGACCGACGCGGTGATGGGTGAGCGCCATCTGCGCAATCGTTTCCGCAGTCAGTTCTATCATGTCGAGAAGCGGAATGGAAACCGCGCCGCGAATGTCGGGCGCGTAGAAATGGGCGGTATTGCAGGCAATCGCCAATGATGCTGCGCCGGCGGCTTCCAGCCGTTTTGCCATTTTGACGATCTCGGGCGCCGGGCTTTCGCCGGTTCCCTCAATCAGGGCGGCAATGCGGGAGGGGATATCGGGATTGCTGTCGACCAGCAGATGCACATGGTCGCAATCATCCGCGGCAGGCGTCGCCACGATGACGCGCCGCATCAGGTCGACAGTGGCGTCGGGGCCCATGCCGCCGAGAATGCCGATGATCGGACGGCTGCGTCTGCTCATGAAACCTCCCCGATTTGCCGGCTTGAGAGTTCGCCGCGCTGGTCGGCAATCGCCGTGGCTTTCGCGCATTGGCCGATGATCGTGCCGATCAGCGTGCAATCCTCGACGCTGAATGTCAGCGGCAGGCGCATGTCGCAGAGTTGATCGAGGATCCTGTCGGTCTTTGGCAGGTGCTGGTCGCCGGCATAGCGCCAGCTCTTGTAGCGGCTGGTAAAGGCGACAGGCTGTTCGGCCCCGAACCATTTCAACTCGACGCCGCGCTTTTGGCATCGTCCCAAAAAGTCCAGCATCTGGGGCTGGCCGAATGCGGGCGCGAGGAACTGGAAGGAGCTGGCGACAAAGCCTTCGGCGGCGGGCCGCTGCGGGATTACGATTCCCGGCGCATCGGCAAGTGCTTCGGCGATGGCATGATAGCGCTCGTTCCAGCGCCGGCAATTGGCGTCAAGCATTGCAAGCTGCGGCCTCAAAATGGCGGCCCGCAAATTGTCCATCCGGCCCGAGCAATTGGGCGTGTCCAGGCGGATGTCGCTGAAGGCGGCTTCCGGCGGCCCCGCTTCGTGGCGGCCATATAGCATGTAGGAGCCTGACAGGATGGTGGCCCGCGCCATGAACTCGGCGTCGTCGGAAATGAGGAAGCCGCCTTCGCCTGAATTGATATGCTTGTAGGTCTGGGTCGAATAGCAGGCCGCCAGGCCGTGACGGCCGGATTTGACGCCGTTCCATGAAGCGCCCATCGTGTGGGCGCAATCCTCGATCAGCTTCAATCCTGATTGATCGCAAAGCGCAGTCAGCGCCTCCATGTCGACTATGTGACCGCGCATATGCGACAACAACAAAAAGCGCACCTTGCTGGACGAGGCCTTTTTGGAGAGGTCGGCAAGGTCGATGACCAGGGCATCGGTGGTTTCGACGAATATCGGCTTTCCGCCGGCGCCGGCTATTGCGCCGGGAACAGGAGACAGGGTGAATGCATTTGTCAGCACAGGCTCGCCTGGCTGCAATCCGGCCGCCCTGAGCGCCGTGGTCATGGCATAGCCGCCGGAGGCGACCGCCAGACAGTAGCGCGCGCCGGTGTAATCGCGAAAATCCAGCTCCAGCAGCACCGTTTCGGATATCTCGCCGGGTGCGGTATTGTAGCGGTGCAGCCGGCCCGACTGCATGATCGCCGTCGCCCGTTCGATGCCGGCAGCCGGTATCGGCTCCTGCTGGGTGAAGCTGCCATCAAAGACGGCCTCCATCAATCAGTCACTCCCCTTTTTGGGCTGGATCGCCAGCGACAAGATCGTCGAGATATCCAAACAGGCCGGCAGAGCCGCCGGTATGAACGAAAATGATATTCTCGCCCTTCTTGAAGAACCCCTTGCGGCACAAATCAATCAAGCCGGCCATGCCCTTGGCCGAATAGACCGGGTCAAGCAAAATAGCCTCGGTGCGGGCCAGAGTGCGGATGGCGTCGATTGTGTCTGCGGCGGGAAAACCGTAGCCCGGACCGACATAATCACAATTCGCCACGACGTCGCCGCGCTTGACGACACCGGGGCAGCCGCATTTTTCAGCCGTTGCAACGGCCAGGTTGAAGACGTTTTCCTCCTGCTTCTGCTGGGGGGCGCGAACCCCGATGCCCAAAAGCGGAATGCCGGAATTGATGCCGCGAAGGCCGACCACGAGGCCTGCCTGGGTGCCGGCGCTGCCGGTTGCATGAACGACGTGATCGACCCGCAGCCCCAGATCATTGGCCTGCACCGTCATTTCGATTGCCGCATTGACATAGCCAAGCGCGCCGGTCGGGTTGGAGCCGCCGCCGGGAATGGCATAGGGCTTGCGGCCTTCCGAGCGCATGCGATCGGCAACTTTCAGCAATTCGCCGTTCATGTCGGGATTGGTTGGAAAATGCTCGATGGACGCGCCATGCAGGCGGTCGAGAAGCACATTGCCGTTTTCGGTGTAATCCTTGTCGGTCTTGCCGGTCCGGTCTTCGAGCAGGATATGGCAGTCCAGTCCCATCCGGGCGGCAAAGGCGGCAGTCTGGCGGGCATGGTTTGATTGGGTGGCGCCCTGGGTAAGGATGATGTCAGCGCCCTGATCTCGGGCTTCGGCCATCAGGAATTCAAGCTTGCGGGTCTTGTTGCCGCCCGTTGACATGCCGGTGCAATCATCGCGCTTGATCCAGATTTCCGGTCCGCCCAGCAATCGGCTGAGATTGGGCATATGTTCCAGCGGGGTGGGGAGATGCGCAAAGCGCATGCGCGGAAATCGTCCGAGATTCATCGATTTTTCCTTACGATACAAGGCCGTCGGGCTGAGGGCGCGCCTCTATGAATTCCATTAAAAATGATGCTATAGCATGAAACCATGCCCTTCTAATGCCGATTTGGCGCATTAGTATGCATATGTTGCATATAACAAACCGGAGCTGCCCGCATGGACATGAAATGGCTGGATGATCTGGTGGCGCTGGCGGAAGCCGGCACGCTGACCGAGGCGGCGGAAATGCGCAATGTCACCCAGCCGGCTTTTACCAGGCGGATACAACAGATCGAGCTTTGGCTTGGTGCGCCGGTTCTGGACCGGACGCGCCGACCGGCAAGGGTCGCGCCGGGGATCATGCGGAAAATCGAGGACATGCGGCTGCTGGCCAGCGAACTGAGGCAATTGCGTCGCGACGTGCGCGAATGGGATTCTGCCCAGCATCGGGTGACCATTGCCGCCCAGCACAGCATTTCATCCGGCGTCCTGCCTAAGTTCATTGCGCGTCTTCAGCATTCCAGGCCCAATCTCTCCATCCGGCTGCGCTCTGCCAACCGCGCGGATTGCTATGCTCTGCTGATGACCCGGCAGGTGTCAATGCTGATTGTCTATGAATTGTCCGGATCCGTCGACAGGCATGAAGAGTCGCTGATGGAGCGATTGCTGCTGGGGCCGGAGGAACTGGTTCCGGTCATGTCGTCGCGCTATGCGTCACCCTTTTCGCCGGTCGATGGCGGGCTGCCGATCCTGCGCGTTATCGGCTATCCGCCGGATGTGTTCTTCGGAACCGTTCTTGACCGGGAAATCCTGCCGGATCTGGCAACGCGCTGCCAGGTTCAGGTTACCTGCGAGACGGCGCTGGTGCCGGCGGCGCTGGCTCTGGCGCTGGAAGGCGCCGGCGTGGCCTGGCTTCCGCGGGCTTCCTGTGACGCCTATCTGAAAAGCGGACAGTTGAGCGAACTGGACAGTTCCTTTGCCAGGACCAGCCTCAACATTGTCGCTGCCCGCATGACGACGCCACGGACCCAGCATACCGAAATGGTCTGGAACCAGCTTGCCGTTTTCATGGCCCATTTCCGGCCCGGCCAGACTGCGGGCAGGGATTGATCTTTTAAAGCAGGCGGGTTGGGCGCAGGGGCAGTTGCGACAATTCATTTGCTGAAGGCAATTGCCGTTTGATGGCCTCATCTGCTATCAGCAGGAGGTCTTTTTACCGGAGAGTTGAATTTGCCCGCTTCGCCGATTTCATGGCAGATGTAATGACTGATCAGATGATCGACCCTCAGGCTGGCGCACTGGCCGATATCGGCTGGTCTGATTTTTTCGCAAGCCAGGTCGGCCCGGCGGAAACCGCTTTGTCGCCCCGGCGCATTTCCGGCGTTCATCGCAACAAGCTGGCAGCCCTTTCGACATCGGGAAGCGGCAAGCTGATGCTGCCGCCCGATTGCAACACTGGCGAGTTTGCAGTGGGCGACTGGGTTCTGGTCGAGCCCGACACCAACTTGCTGGTTCGCCGCCTTGATCGCCGTTCCGTGCTCGAACGGCGCATCGAAGGACGGCATGAAACCCAACTGGCCGCTGCCAATATCGACACCTTGTTCATCGTGACCTCCTGCAATGCGGATTTCAATGTCGCGCGCCTGGAGCGTTATCTCGCTTTGGCCAACCAGGCCGCAACCGAACCGGTGATCATCCTGACCAAGGCCGACAAGACCGATGATGTCGCGACCTATGAGCAGCAAGCCGCAGGTCTTCAGCGCGGATTGGCCGTCATCGCGCTCAATGCCAAATCCACCGATGCGGCCGCAGCGCTTGCCCGCTGGTGCGGACCCGGCCAGACCATCGCGCTGGTCGGCTCATCCGGCGTGGGTAAATCGACCTTGGTCAATACCCTGGCAGGTCACGAGGCGGAAGACGCCCAGCAGACCGGCGGCATTCGCGAGCATGACGCCAAGGGGCGCCACACCACCACGTCGCGGTCGCTGCATGCCATGCCCGCCGGCGGCTGGATCATCGATACGCCCGGCATCCGGACGCTGCATGTCAGTGATTCCGCCTTCGGCATCGACACCTTGTTTGCCGAAATCACCGAACTGGCGCCGTCCTGCCGGTTTCGCGACTGCACCCACGCCCACGAACCCGGCTGTGCGGTGCAAGCCGCCGTCAAGTCTGGAACGCTGCCGGCCGAAAGGCTGGAGCGCTGGCGCAAGCTGCAGGATGAAAACCGCACCAATACGCCGGTGCAAAGCGGGCCGCGCGGCAACAAGACCTCGGCTTACCGCAAGAAATATTAATCAGCTAGTTTCTGTTTTTACTCAATATTCCGGAATATTCTCGCGGAAGATAACCTGCAGGCGCGGCCCGTGATATTCATTCGGTTCCTTGAGAATCGCGTGTTTCAGCATGGCGATAGCCTCGCGCGCTTCGACCCTCGGATTCTGGTCGATGACGGCATCCATCGTGCCATTGAGCAGCATGCTTTTGGAATGCACGGTCAATTCATGGCCGATGAACACGACCGAATTGGCCTTGCCCTGCTCGGTGATCGCTTTGCCGATGCCGGTGCCGCCGCCGCCGATATTATAGATGCCGGCAATATCCGGATAGCGCTGGAACAAGGCGGTGGCTTCCTCATAGGCCCTGACCCTGTCATCCCTGACTTCGCGCAGTTCGACCACTTCGAGATGGGAAAATTCTTCGGCGATGATGTGCCTGAACCCCATTTCCCGCTCTTCATGGCCGCGATAGGACATGGACCCGGCAAAAAGCGCGATTTTTTGCGGTGTGTTTCGCGCCAGCAGGCGGCCCAGCAAATATCCGCCAAGCCGGCCGGCGGCACGATTGTCGATGCCCACATAGCCGATGCGCGGCACATGCAATATGTCCGATACCATGGTGACCACGCTGACGCCCTTTTCGGCAAGCGACCGCATGGCTTCGCGCACCGTGGGGTGATCAAAGGCCACAACGCCGACACCGCGGGCGAGGTCTTCCAACTCATGAAGCTTGGCAGCCAGCGAAAGCGGGTTGAAGCCTTCCACCGAATGCACGAAGGCCTCAATGTCGGCCATTCCGGCGCATTGCCGCTCCAACTCGTTCTTGAGATTCTGGATAAAGGTGTTGGTGCCGGCCGGCAGGACGAAATCGAGGCGGATGGTGTGCCTGGGAGAATCGGTTTCTCCGAAATAGCCGATCCGCCTGGCGGCATCCATGACAATGGTTCTGGTGCGCTCCGTGACGCCGGGACGGTTGTTCAGCACGCGGTCGACGGTGGCTGTGGAAACCCCCGATTCCTTGGCGATATCGACGAGCGTGGAACGCAATTTGAACCTCTTCCCCGAAATGATGTGAAATGATGTAGAGATTATCCGGGCTTTTGCAATCGAAAAATTGAAACGGATCAAAATTTGTTGTGCTTTATTTTATGAAATGCGAGCTAACTAGGCCCTGTTGACAAAGTGGATTCCCAAATCATCTGAATTCTGATTCAAAGCTTCCTTTTGGGAGGCTGATATGGCTCGTGGTGACCTTACTGACGCTGAATGGAAGATTATCGGGACACTATTGCCGTCAGAGCG
>JBGSIT010000028.1:0-68761 GCA_041742335.1 Rhizobiaceae bacterium | reverse complement strand
CCGCTCTGACGGCAATAGTGTCCCGATAATCTTCCATTCAGCGTCAGTAAGGTCACCACGAGCCATATCAGCCTCCCAAAAGGAAGCTTTGAATCAGAATTCAGATGATTTGGGAATCCACTTTGTCAACAGGGCCTAGTTCCAGATAGCGCTTGAAGATATATCGAACCTGCTTTGCTCCCACTTCGTCAATGACCAGTTTTCGATCCACGGCGCGATAACCAAGCGGAACCTTGCCTCCCATCCACATTCCTTTCTTCTTGGACGCAGCTATCTTGTCCCGGATACGCTCGGCCGTGACTTCTCGCTCGAACTGGGCAAAGGACAGGAGCACATTCAGTGTCAGTCGCCCCATCGAGGTGGTGGTATTGAACTGCTGGGTGATGGAGACAAAGGAGACGGAATGCTGGTCGAAGATTTCCACCAGCTTGGCAAAGTCCATCAGGGAGCGGGTCAGGCGGTCGATCTTGTAGACCACCACCACATCGATCCGGCCTTCCTTGATATGCTGGAGCAGCCGTTGGACCGATGGCCGCTCCAGGGTTCCGCCCGATATCCCGCCATCGTCATAGAGGTCTGGTACCAGTTTCCATCCCAGCCCGGCTTGCGATGTGATATAGGCAACACAGGCCTCCCGCTGGGCATCCAGCGAGTTGAAGGCCTGATCCAGTCCCTCTTCGCTGGATTTGCGGGTATAGACGGCACAGCGGAGTTTGCGGTGCTCGGTCATAGCCCGAAGAACCTTGGCCCCGACCAATGGGCACTGGTGATCTTGCGGGCAATGGCGGTCAGGGACCGATAAGTCTCACCCTCATGGACATATCCAGATTCGATGACATCGACGACATGGCTTTTGCCATTCCAGTCGCGGATCAGGCGAGCACCGGGCGAGGGCAGGGGCCGTGGGCTTGGTGGTGCCCTCCAAACAGCGGAAGGTGGTTGCAGCAAAACGACTGGGTCTGACCTCTGGCCTGATGCCGATTGGAGCGTACCGCCAACCGCCCCGCCAATCTTGTCCTTCTGTGTCGATGCGATCTGCTTGATCGCGTTTTTCAACAAACGCCGTCCAGCAGAAGACAATCCGCCCTGCTGGCTTGCCTGCAGATGCCAGGCAGCCGCGCGCACCAGTAGCGGTTGGCGAACACCGGACGGCGGCGGACAGCCATAATTAGAGATCCAAAGCTCCACCAGCTGTTGGCGAGGAAGATCGGCGAGTGCAGCGATCTTTTGTTCCAGATTGGGTTTGGCAGCCATGATCAGCCCACCCGGTCCGCAGTCGAAGGCCCGGCGGGTTGCCCACCTTCCTCACCACCTTTTCTCAGTTCATCATGGTCAGCGAACCCATTGACCTCGATGTCTATCCGGTAGCGGCGGGTTCCATCGCCTGCCTTGTCGCTGGACAGCGTCAGTCCGAATTTCTTGCGGATCGTGCCAGAGAGGAAGCCGCGAACCGAATGCGCCAGCCAGTTCGTCGCCTCCATCAGTTCAACGACGCTCGCACCGTCATTGGACTTCAAGAGTTCGATCATCAGTTCCGATTTGGATTTTGACTTTGCGTTCGCAGCGGAAGGTGAGTCCAGGTCTGCGTCGGTTGCGGTGGACGGTGATGCGCTTTCCCGGATACCGTCTGAAGGGTGTATACCATCTGCTGTCTTGCCATCTGCCTTGACGCGAACCCGGTGTCTCACCTGGATTGGTTCAGATGGCATTTCTACCGAGGTAGTTGCCGGATTTGGAAGCGACTGCCCCACTTCGGTATTTTTTGTTGATGTCTTCAGGAACGTACCGGCAATCTGATCAGGCTTTGTGGTCGTCATCTTGGTCTCCATCCGCTCAAGCCCGGCCAATCCGGTGCTTGTACTGACAGAAGCCCGCGAAGCGCAGGCATTTGCACAGAGCGGAAATTTGCCCCCGCTCTAAGACCACCAATGCTTCCTTCTGCCGAGATGTCGAATGGTTTGTTCGCGTTGGTTGAATGGACGGCAATGACGGGTATTTCTGTCAGTCACGCAGCCCGGTATGGCGTTCGAATGGGCACGGTAGCAATGTTGGCCGGCGGGAAACTTGAAGCCATTGAGACGATTGCTCAATTTGGCAGAAAGCCAAATCCTCATTTTGTGACCGGTTACAATATTTGTGGTTCTTTAGCTGTTGCCGGTTGGCGAGGCGAGCATCCTGGGATCGCTTGCTTCGGGGACAGAGGCGGTTCGGTTTGTCTGAACAGTCTTCTGCGCACCATGCGCAGAGACTGATTCCAGAAAACTGAATCGATGTTGACTGGAGTTTTCGGGGTAATTTCCTTGCTGGAAAAGAAGAGAAAAGACATAAATGCATCGAAGTTTTGGGAGGCGCGGAGGAGTTCATTCGCAAGCGGGACCTATTGCGCTTGTGGCCCGACGCTGCCGTTTATCGATCTCGACATTTATGACAGCTTTGCGCCCTGATTTCGGCCAAGGAGGCGTTAATTGCTTTCGCCCGGAAGCAGACATTGGCGCTCACCTGAAGTTCCCAGCCGCGCCACAACCGGCCATTACTACAGGGTCTGTGTCCGCCACGCCCTACTAGCACGAACGCTCAGCCACCGATCATATGGCTTTCCGACGCACCGACGTAACTCGTTGACGATCCAGCTAGAGCCTGTGTGTTGGGATCGCAGGGCAGGCTCGCGCCAATATGTCTCGACATAGCGCCACGGCGCTGTAGCACCGCCATGTGTGGAAACACCCCACCGTCGCTCTCCTAACCGAGGTGTGCATTCGGCCGCCGGTCCGGGTCGCCTCCCTGACATTCAACTGTTCCGAGGCGAGGGCTTTTGCTTGTCGCGGCATGCAGCCAGGGGCGGAAGCAGTAATTAAGGGTCCGACTGCGAGCAAACCAGCAGAGCCGAAATGTTGACGGGCTGAGAGAAACATTCCGGCCCTGACAGGCAAAGTTGACGAGCATCGATCCGAGAAGGATTAACCCGGCACCGACAATCGCTGTGGCGCCAAGGCTCTCGGAAAGTAAAAGATAGGCGAAAAGAGTGGCGAATAATGACTCGCTGCTGACCGTGATGGCGGCGACGGCAGACGACACGTGGCGCTGAGCCACGGCCATCAACACGAAGGCAATCGCCTTTGAGGCTATTCCAAGAAGCAGAAGATCAGGCAAGCACTTGAGGTAGGCAGCGATCGACTGTGGTTCTCCAACGAGGCCGATCGTTGTGCAAACGCAGCCGCACACCAGATTCGCTACGGCGGTCAGAAGTACCGGCCGCCCGTAGGCCGTCACAAATTTGCCGACCAGCGGAAGCCACAGCGCGTAGGAGCAGGCAGCAGCAAGGCACATGCCATCTCCCCAAGCCAGCGCCGTCATTCCGAAGGCTGACATCGCGAAAGTTCCGGCTAGCGTGGCGGAGAGCGCCAGATAGATCAGGGACGGCGGCCGTTCGCCAACAAGCGCCCAGGCGCAGAATGGGGCGAGAACCGTATCGACGTTTACGATGAAACTGGCATTCGAGACTGAAGTCCCGCCATAACCGATCTGGCTCAAGGTCGCCGCTGCGGTAAACAGAAGTGATATAGGTAGCATCAGGCGCAGGCCGCCCCGATTGAGGGTCGTGAATTTGCGCCTTTCATGAACACAGAAAGGCCAAAGCGCGGCGCTGGCGATGAGGCACGTTATGCCATTGGCGGTATAAGGTCCGAGATGTTCGAGAACCGTCTTCTGCGCGACGTCCCCAGCTCCCCAACATAGGGCGGCAAACAGCAGCATTGCAGTGGCGGCATTTGCAGGCGCGGTCCTGGATGCGGCAAGGTATGGCATGTGATGCTCCGGGTTGCTGACAGCTTTTCGTGTCTGCGGCACTCGATCCTGCTAAGCGGCCTCGGGAGAGGCTCGGCGTCGTGGCAGGTCAGCGTTCGACGCATTCAAGTGGAGAACCGCAATTATCCGACAATCAGCGAGAGCCGGACCTGGAGGCAGGAAATGCCAGGATGGACACCGACACCACCGCCGGATGGTAGGATATGAGCGGCCGGAAGCTGCGCTCGTTTTCAAAATGGCCATCGGCACTGTTAGGGCAACCCGTGGCATTTCGCTTAACCCGGGCCGCACGCCGCGCGGTGAGCCAAGCCTGAAGTTGACCGGTGATGCCATGGAGGGAAAATCGGCGGGCCAGTTGAATTCCGGCTCCATAGGCAGGATAAATCGTCATTTTGTATCTCCGCTGGTTGCCCAGCAACGTTGGTGTTACTGGTCTTGCTGGGAGAAACCCTATGTCTGTCATGCAATATGCCCATCAAAGGCCCGTGAAATGAACGTAAGAGTGCGCAAATAATGACATCTGCTGCGCAAAATCGGGCGTTGCTGAACGGCGCAAACGGTGTGCGACTTCGGTTGCTGGGAGAATTCAAGCTGATTGGTACTGACGGCGGTTCAATTGTCATACCGACGAAGAAAAATCGAGGTCTGCTCGCTATTTTGGCTCTGTCTCCCGGTCGCCAAGCGACCCGCGAAAGGCTGTGCGGGCTGTTGTGGGGGGACAGAGGCGAGGAGCAAGCGCGCTCGAGCTTGCGCCAATCGCTTGCCGTGCTACGCAAGGAGCTCGGCGAGGCCGAGGCCATGGTCCTCCAAACCCAGGATGACCTGGTCCAGTTGCAGCTTATCGCAACCGATGTAA
This sequence comes from Rhizobiaceae bacterium, assembly GCA_041742335.1. Lineage (GTDB taxonomy): Bacteria > Pseudomonadota > Alphaproteobacteria > Rhizobiales > Rhizobiaceae > Rhizobium_E. Next base: position 64,101 of record JBGSIT010000028.1, on the reverse strand, counting down.
CCGACCTTCTGGCGCTGGGTGGCGCAGCAAGCGGGACCGAGATAAGTGCAGTTGTCGATCAGTGCCAAGGCGAACTGCTGGCCGACACCTCAATCCGAGAGGAAGCATTTGAGACCTGGCTTGCCGCAGAACGGGGTCGCATTGAAAACCGCCTCGTTGCCGTTCTTGAGAGAGCCTGCGAACTTGAGAACGGCCATTCCGCGGTCACGACTGCCCGCCGGCTAGTCGAGCTCGACCCGTTGCGAGAAGCATCGCACCGGTTGCTGATGCGGGCTTATCACGGCGCCGGAGAAATGGCGCTTGCCTTGCAACAATTCGAATATTGCAAGACGCTGCTTGCCAACGAATTCGGAGTGGCCCCAGCCGCGGAAACGACTGCACTCCGGACAGAGATAATGAGCGGAGAAAGGCCGCTTGCCGCGCATCCCGATTCTTTCAGCCCGCCTTCCGCTGAGCCTGCTAAATTGCCCTCGATCGCGGTGATCCCTTTTGTCGCCGCCGACGGTAATGAGCAAGTTTCAGATGGACTCACCGTAGCGATTATCTTCGGACTAGGTTGCTACCATGATTTGATCGTTATCGACCAGATTTCCTCTTTCACATACAAGCGTAACACCCTCCCTGCGCCCATGATCGCCAAAGAACTTCGCGTAGACTACTTGCTCTCGGGGACTACACAGGTTTCCGGCGGTCGTGTCAGAGTTACAGTTGAACTTATCGCAGGCTTGGAGGCCCGGCAGATCTGGAGCCACCGCTATGAACGCGACACCAATGACGTCTTCGCGGTACAAACTGAGATCTCCGAGACCATTGTCGCAACGCTTATGGCAGGCTACGGCGGTCGATTGCGCAAGGCATTTGGTTCGCGCAACAAACTTCCGGGTGCCGAACGTCTCATTGCCTTCGATCTGTTGTCCCAAGCTTTGGACACCTGGGACTTCACTCACGATGGCATGGAGCGGGTACGAACGCTGCTAAATCAGGCTATTGCCTGTGATCCCAGCTTTGCGAAAGCCTATGGTAAGATGGCCTGGTCCTATATGATTGACGCGATGTACGGGCTGGTAGACGATTATGACCTGGCCATGGAAAATGGAAGAGAGTGGGCGCTGGCAGGGGTCGGCATAGATGACTCGGACTCCTGGGCTTTGTGGGCGCTAGCCGGCCACGACATGTTGTCGAATCGCCATGAGCAGGCATTGCAAGAGTTTCGACGTGCCGTTGACTGCAATCCAAATGATGCTGAAGTCATTACCGATTTCAGCTTGTGCCTAAGCTATGCTGGTCACGCCGCTGAAGGCATTGAATGGGCACTTAAGGCCATGCGGCTTAATCCACATCATCACGAATGGTACACCGCACAGCTTGGGCAGCTTTACTTTGATGCACGGTATTACGACATGGCGATCTCAACTTTCGCTCGCCTCCGCAGCATGGACTCTGCCTTGATGCGTATTTATCAAGCCGCTAGTCTCGCCGCTCTTTCCCGCATGGACGAGGCGGCCGCCTCGATCCGACGTGCCCTGGAAATCGACCCGGGGTCCAGTGTCGAAAAATGGTCCGGCGCCAGACTGGCGCCTTATGCACGTGAGGAAGATCGCGGTCATCTTCGAAAGCATCACTTGCAGCTGGGCTGGTGGAGCGAGCGCCGTCGCAAGATCGACAGACTGGCGATCTTTGATCTGCCGGTCGAATGTCCGTTTTCACTAGATCTAGCTTAGCAGCAGACCGTCCGCTGTCGGCCCCAATTCGGTCATTGGCTCAGGCCAAATTTATGCGGACCAAATCGTTAATCCGTGAACGCCAGACCTCTCCTCGACAGCTGGCTTTTGTACCCACGGATACTTTACATTTTTTACCCTGCTTTTGCTCCAAGATTTGATAGTTGTGCACACTCACTCGAAATATGCCCCGTCTCTCGTCCGAACAGCTCTGGGCCTGACTGGCCGACCGCCATTGAGCGCTGTTCCAGTATGCCCGTGTCCATTGCGGGATTGCACCCAGGTCATGAACTGGCTGATGGAATCAACCTGGTCGTCATGACGGCCTGCGGGAAAGGCCATCAACTCATGTTTAAAGTGCGCCATCCAGGGAGCGTTTTTTGGAAACAAATAGTCGCCTTCCCGAATCCTTGCAGAATGGATCAAGAAGCGGCTTTCCTTGTCGCCCTTCGGTAGTATGCCAATAATCTGGGTCTTTCTCAGTTGCAGTTCATGGCGTCTATTCGCGGAGAACAGGTCTTGGATAATCGCAATACCGGTCCCTGCCTTCTCTATCAGGAGAACATCGGTGTTCCAGTGCTTCGCCTTCGCAATCATGCGTTGGCGCAGGTCGGGGTAAGAGAGACGCTGCCGGTCGATGTCCAAAAGCAACCATTTGCCATCCTTGCGAAGACCAAAGGTCGAGCAAACGGAATAGTCAGCTGTCGGTTCCTCCGACACTGCCGTGTCGTAACTTTGTACGATGGATAACAGATCTTCGCGTTCCGGACACTCGTCATAGTCGCCTTCGTCATAGGTTTGTATCCATTCCAGCCGAAACTTGTTGCCGCCCGGCGGCACGGGGTTTTGCAGATATTGTGCGGCAAATGCGTAGTCACCGATTGCCCGCCGGATAGTGGCGAGGGTTTCCAACGGTTCTTTAGCGGGGAACAGCACTTCATCCTTGCTGCGGAAATGAGATTTTCCCGATCCGATCGAGATTTCCTCGTCCTGATCGGCAATTGCAGGAAGGATCAGTTCTGTAAAGGTGCCGCTATCGGCAAGATGGCTTGCAAGATCATCTTCATGAAGGCGCTGCTGGATCGAGATGATCCTTCCTTGCTGCTTGTCGTTGAGACGAGAATAAAGCGTCTGGCTGTAATAGTCCCGTACCCGCTGTCGTTCGGTTACGGAATTGGCGTCGGCTGCCTTCATCAAGTCGTCGATAATAATGAGATCGGCTCCAAAACCGGTGACGGCACCGCCGAGCGAGACAGCCTTGCGGCCGCCGCCCTTGGTCGTCTCCAGATCTTCTGCCACGGCGCGTGTCAGTTCGACCTCCGGAAATGCTGCTTTGTACCAGGGCGACTCCATAACAGAACGGCAGTGTTTCCCATGTTTGGAAGCGAGGTCATCGCCATAGCTGGCAACAAGAACCCTCAATCCGGGTTTCTTGCCAATAAGCCAGGCGGGGTAGGCTACCGATGTTATGATGGATTTCAGGTGACGGGGAGGGACAAGGATCTGGAGCCTGGCGATTTCGCCCTTTTCGACCAGGAGGAGGTGATGGCAAATGGCCTCGATATGCCAGCCATGCTTGATGGCTTGTCCGGTATGCAGGTGCACGAACACGCGGCCGACGAAAGCAAGGAAATCGGTGCGGAGGAGCCTGTTACCGAAGCTCAGCAGTTTCTCGCTATCCAGATGATCAACCATTCTCAGCCCTCCTCATTTTCTGACAACGACTCGCCACCATCGCTGCGGTCATCGTCATTGTCCGGTTGACCTGCATTGCCAACACCGATGCCAAGATGGGCCAGATGATCCGAAATCCAGATCAGGTCATCGTCGGTCACCGATTGGACTTGATGTTCTGCTACTTGCTTTCCTGAGGACTTCCGGGTGTCCCTGTTTTCGCCTGCGGACTTCAAACCGAACGACAGCACGTCCCGAATTGCCTTCGCATCACCCTTGGCTGCCTTTCCAACCAGTTGCGCTATCATGATTTCCAGCTGGGTCATTTTCTCGGATTTGCCGTTGATGAGTACAGTCTTCTTCTTTTTCAGCTCATCATTCAGGGTGTCTGCCATCGATATATTTTTCTTCGGCCGGCCTTTCGGGTTTCCCGATTGGCCTTTGTGGAACTGGCCCGCTTGCGGCGGCTTGCCATAACCAATGTCATAGGCAGGTCCAGTCAGTGGTTTGAGTTTGTCAGACATCGGCGTTCTCCTTGCGCAGCTTGGCAAGTTCGTCAAATTTGAACCCGGTTTCAAAATGAACGGCCTTTGTCCCGGTCAGCTTTTCAAACCGCCGGATGATTACGTCGCAGTACAGCGGATCGATTTCCACCAAGGCTGCGCAGCGACCGGACTTTTCTGCAGCAATTAGCGTCGAGCCACTGCCGCCAAATCCGTCGAGCACCCATTCATTGCGTTGGGTGCAATCGCGAATGGCATCGGCAACCAGGCTGACGGGCTTGACCGTCGGGTGCATGGCGAGCTCCTCGGCCCGGCCCTTCTTCATCGTATTGACACCGGCATAGGACCAGACATTGGTGCGGTAGCGCCCATGCCGACCCAGTTCCACCAGGTTTTGATGGGGCGCGGTCCCTTTCTTGCAGACAAAGACGAGCTCGTGCTGGGAGCGATAAAAGCTGCCCATTCCGCCGTTGTCCTTGGTCCAGACGCAGAGGTTGAGGAGGGTAAGCCCCGCCCGCGGGATGGCGTCCTGCAATTCGCCCATATGACGCCAATCCATGCACACATAGGCAATGCCGCCTTCGACAAGCTGGGATGCAAGGCATCCCAATGAGTTTGCGAGAAAGTCGGTGAACTCCGTCTTCGACATCTCACCAGATGCCATGGCGAACTCGCGATGCTGAACCTTGCCAAGTCCACTGACATGACCCTGGATGGCGACATTATAGGGCGGATCGGTAAAGATCGTCCGGGCTTTGATTCCGCCCATCAAACGATCAAGGACGCCGCCATCCAGGTTCGAGCCGCAGATCAGTCGGTGACGACCCAATTGCCAAAGGTCACCAATGCGACTGACGGCTTCCCCGGCGATTGCCGGGATGTCATCTGCGGGATCGGCCTTTGCCTTGACGGTTGCACTATCGATAATAATATCGATTTCGCCGCTGGCAAAACCGGTCAGTTCGAGGCTGAAGTCAAGGTCGATGGTGGACAAATCCAATAACTCTATCTTGAGCAGGTCGTCGTCCCACTCGGCCAGCTCTGCCAGACGATTATCGGCAATGCGGAAGGCTTTTAGGCGCTTCTCATCAAGATGCTTGATCTCGATTGTCGGAACAACCAGCAGTCCGAGGTGTTTGGCCGCTTCCAACCGTCCGTGGCCCGCGACAATCACCAAATCGGGTCCAACGATGATCGGATTGACGAAACCAAATTCCAAAATGGCTGCCGCAAGCTGTATGATCTGGCGATCAGAGTGTTTTCGCGGGTTATTTGCATAGCCCCTGATCTCCGAAATCGGCCGTTCAACAATCATCGGCTTGAGGTCTTTCGGCAGTAAGGCTTGTAGCTCTGTCATTGCATCAGGCGCACCGTCGTGACCGGCAGCTTGTTCCAAACCGGGAGATCGAGTGCGGTGGCGAATCCGAACGGGCAGGGCGCTGTGCTGGGCGCTAACTGGCGGCAGCGGGAGTTCCGTGGGTTCGGATATCTCGGCGATTACCGGCTGGCGAATTCGAACGCGGTGTCGCACAGGAAGTCCAGCAATGCCGCTTGCAATGCCGGGCGCATCGATGGTCGGAATGTCAGACTCATTCAGATTGTCAGCAGTAAGCATATTCATAGACCTCTCGTTAACCCATCTGTTTCCCGTGTTGGGATTGAAGGGCGATTGAACACATATTGGCAGTTTCCAGCCGCAGACGGATTTCTGCGATTTAATTCTGAAAGCTGCTGTGTTCCTTTAAGAGGTATTACTGCTGCTTGTTGGCGTCGGGTCGGGGCCGGACAACTAGGAGCGTCCGGCCAATCCCGATTTATGTCAAGGGGTTCAGGAATCTGTCGCGCACTTTTATTTTCATGTCACGAGCGTGGGGGGATTGACTGGCCTTCTCGTTCGATCAGTTTAAACGACTCAAATGTGCCATTTATCTATTTTTGCCAGTGAGTTAAAGCGTGAACTATCCGCGAGATTGAAAGAGGTGCCCGGCTTGCTTTGCTGATGCAATTCCATGCGATGCTCACCTGATCCAGCAGTTTATGAAAAACACGCACAAATTGGAGAGCTTACGTCAGACGCAAGGCCGGATTTTTTCGGTCTGATTCGTTTTCTGCTGCTCGATCAGGATTTGTGGTCGTCATCGTGGCTCCAACAGCTCAAGCCCCGCCAACCCGGTACTTATCCTGATAGAAACCCAAGCTGCGCAGGCATTTGAATAAAGTGGTAATTCGTCGTCGCGGCAATCGCGACTTAAGCTTCCTTAGGGTGTGAAGCCGAGTGGCTTTTTCGCGCGGATGAAATGGAAGGCATTGAAGTGTCCTTCTGCAAATCACACCGACTAACCAGCTGGACGAAGTTGCAAAGCGGCAAGGTTGGCTGCCGTTAAACTTGAAACTTTTGAAACGACCTGTTCGATTTTGCAGGAGGCCAATTCCTCATTTTGTCGCCGGTTACAAAATTCATGTTTCTATTGCTGTTATCGGTTCAGAAGGCGGGCCATTCCTAGGTCGCTTGCTTCGGAGCGAATATGAACGGCGTTGGCGGATGAATAAGTGTCTGCCATTGCCAATTTGAGAAGGCACGCAATTGATGGGCACCCTTTTTTGATTTCGGCGGCGAGCATCGGCCCAAATCAGTTCCACCAGAATCTGACTGTCTCGTGGCTGATCTCACACCGTGTTCATGGAGCAGGTCCTCGACATTTCGCAGTGAAAGCGGAAAGCAGACATACATCGTCACCGCCAGGCGGATGATTTCAGGCCTGATTTTGAAATAGCGAAAGGGGCTACGTTGGGTCGTCTCGCAAAACTACATCTCCGCCTCACCCGGCTCAATGAATTTCCTCTGGTATCTCCTGCAAGAGAGTTTTCAGGCGGTCGATTGGCGGCACACGGACAAAGCTCCCACGGCGCTCGATTGAGAAGGGTGCGACACTTCTATATGTTCTGCCCTGCTTATGAGACTAGTGTTCGCAGCTTCAGCAGGGTGTCACTTGCTTCAGCGTGCATGAACACTCGCGACATAATCAACCGTCCGTTTCAACGCCTCGGCATTGTGGAAAATGCCGAAATGCGTGCTCTGCGCAAGGACTTCTGCGCCGCCCCGGTAGCCGGCGGCCTTAAGCAGATCGAGCAGCGCAGCGCTGTCGACAGCTTCATCCTTGTCGCCGACGAGTACCAGCGCATTGGAGGGCATCGCCCTCACGTCTGACTCATAGTCGTTACGAGGATGGTAAGAGACATTGAGCCGCCAGGAATAGGCAAGGGTCTCGGTCCCGTTCCATGCGCTTGCGGGCTTGTTGAAGGCGATGATCGGAAGTCCATCAAAACCGTGCACACCTATGAAATTCAGGGCCACGAGTCCCAGGATGCGGGGCAGATCGATGACGTTCCACCCGCCCGCATTGCCGCCGCGCACGGCGGCTGTGCGCGGAATTATCGGAGCCATGGCGATGTAGCCCGCAATAATCTCTTGCTTGGGACCTTGCCCTCCCGCAAAACGCAGCAGGAAGCCGGCGCCGCTCGAATGGCCACCCAAGATGATGGGCCCATTGTGGCCCTGCTTGCGAAGTTCCCTTATGAGGTCGACGATGTCGTCCTCATACTGGCCGATATATTCGACGTCGCCCCGGCGTCGCCCTGAGAAATAGTGCCCCCGCATGTTCGGCAGGACGACCTTGGCGGCTCCTGCCGCGCTGACATAGGTCGCCAGCTCGTGATAGCCGCCGCCGTGGTATGAGGAACCGTGAATGAAGATTAGTATCCGTTCGCTTGGTGCATCATAAAACCTGTAGGCAAGTGCGTCGCCATCACGCGCGCGGAACTGCTGCAACGGTGGCAGCTCTGTGGCGCTCTGCTCCCGCTCACTAGTAAAGCCGAAGACGTCCGTCTCCGGCGGCATTGCCGGAAAGGGCCGCGCAATCGACACAATCGCGACAATCAGGCCGACGATCCCGAGCGTGAACAAAATTACGACTCCGCGAAACAGGTGGCGCAATGCATATACTCCGCAAGTGAAAGCGGTTTGGAATGAACCGCAGCAAGTTTCTGGCTATGTTGATTGAGGCGGGACGAGTCTGACTGCCTGTGTCGCATGATGTCAGGGTCACCAACATGGCAGATAGTGCCGGATCGAAGCTACAATCCCTGTGCTTCAGAAGCAACCACCATCGCGACGAACCGTCGTGCAATCGACGCGACATCGAGAGCAATCGGGTAGGCATTGTCAGAATAACCATCTAAGGCCGTCTTAATGGCGCGGTCTACATTATTTGACTCGCAAGCTGACGCCATTCGCTCAACGCCATGGCGCGTTTGAGTTTGAAGTTTTCTCGGCTGTAAAGATGGCGCTCCTGATTGAAATGGTTTTAGATGGAAGAATGGGCAGCGACAAATTTCTGCAAACTTCGCAGTTGCCGAAAACCTGCCATGGCACGCTCGCGTCGTCGTAACGGCAGGTGCGAATTCTCCGCCCTATTGTTGAGCCAGCGCCCCGTTTCCTGTCGATCGGCGTTGCCTATGACTTTCATCGCTGCGCTATATGATCCTGGTTTGTCCGTTACGATGATTTCCGGATTGCCAAAGCGCTTCATTGATTTCCTAAGGAATTTCAACGCTGCTTTGCGATTTTGCCGTTTAGTGACGTAGGATTCCAGGATCTCGCCTTCGTGATCAACAGCTCGTCACAAGTAGTGAGTCTCGCCATTGATCTTCACGAAAACCTCGTCCAGATGCCATTGCCAATTGGAGAAGGCACGCAATTGATGGACCCGCTTTTTTCTGATTTCGGTAGCGAACATCGGTCCAAAGCGGTTCCACCAAAAACGCACAGTTTCGTGGCTGATCTCAACACCGCGTTCATGGAGCAGGTCCTCGACATTTCGCAGTGACAGCGGCAAGCGGACATAGATTATTACCGCCAGGCGGACGATTTCGGGACTGGTCTTGAAATAGCGAAAGGGGCTGCGTTGGGTCATGATAGATAGTTACATGATCAGCATTCGGGCTTTAGGAAATTTTAGTCTGATATCGCCGGTCGTCATAATGCCGCGAGCTATATTTGTCAGGGGCAGACGTAGGTTGACCGGTACCGAGAGTTCTTCGACCTTGATTGAACCTGACCCGCTTGCGTGTTGCTGGACACGCCAGAGCTGCATAATCCTTCCAGCACTGCGGAAGATCCCGGCGAAAACTGTCGCCGGGATACCGAAAACGGTGATTTCAAGCCGCTTTTCTCGCCATGCCGTTGATTGCTGCCTGCGCCAGCTTGGTGAGATCGGAATCGGTCTTTGTTTCCTCCTGCAAAGTCGCATCAAGCAACTTGACTGCATCCTGCATATCAAGCTTTTCAGCCCATGCCTTCAGCGTGCCGTAACGTGCCATTTCGTAATGCTCTACAGCTTGCGCAGACGAAATCAGGCCGGCGTCGAGTGCAGGCGTATTCTTGAATTCCTCGATGATCTCCTCGCCTTCGGCGATGATGCCCTGAATGGCGTCACACGTTTTTCCACGCGCCGGTTTACCCATCATTTCAAAAATCTGTTGAAGGCGCTCGACATGCCCCTCGGTCTGATTTTTGTGCTTTCGAAACGCCTCCGCGAGCATTTCCGACTGTGCGGCGCGTTCCATTTTGGGCAAAGCCATGAGAATTTGACGCTCTGCAAAATAGATGTCCTTCAGAGTATCGAAGAAGAGATCGTCAAGTGTTTTCTTGTTGTCCATCGCTCGGTTTCCTTTATTCGACCAGAGATTTTTTTCGCAATTTTCAGACCCATTGCGAATGGCTCCTCAACGTCTTCGTCCGGCGATTGTTCCGTGAAACAGAAGAAAATTGTCGGCTGAAACATGCGATTAAGCATGGGGCAGCGTGACGCCCTGCGAAGGGCGTCAAGGGAAAGGAAAATCACATGGAACCCTTCCGTTTTCATGGTGGTGACACCGGTTCAGCACCGGTCGAGCGGTTTCAGGCTGCAACAGCGACCGGATTTCGGGCCTCGCGACGATCTTTGACAGCCTGCATGAGCGCCGCATAGGAAGCTGGCGGCATGCCTGCCTGCATTGCGCTGAGCATCGCCGCGCTATCAGTTTGCGGCAGGGCCTCCAGCATCGCATGCAAGAACAAAACCATATGGTCCGGTGCGATCGAGGCAACGATGCGCCCCTCCAGTTCTTGTAGTTCTTCGTCCGTGAAAGCTGCCTGCAAGTCGGGCAGGAGCACGTGTTCCTCATGGTCCATGTGCAGTAGGTCGTCCGCCACAAAGCGCCCGAAGCGATGATAAAGTTCAGCGAGCACCGTCGCACGGTGATCAGGTGCGACCGAGAGAAGTTGTGACAACAGCGTGTTCAACTCCTTGAAGCTTTGCAGATGATCATCATGGTCCCCGGCTGCATGCGCGCTAGCGCCGGGGCGGCGTGTGTCCAGTGCGGTATGCAGCACCAAGTTTTCGTCCTGAAGATGCGTGTGACACATAATCAGGTGGTCGGAGATCTCCGCGACCAGGTGCTCGATCGCGGCGTCGTTGGCAGCGTCCGCTGATCCTATGGCAATGAGGCAGCGCATGTGGGCGGCGCGGATACCCTTATGAACGGGACCATATGGATCGTGTCTCTTCTGATATGTCATTGGTTGCTCCTTCTTGGAATTGACCGGATCGAGTCCGGATGGTCTCCAATAGAGCCATTGCATTGACTGATCATTTCAGGATAATAGAATTTACTATTTTGAATTTCAGGATAATCATATGGATCGACTTCGCAGCATGTATCTCTTCCAGCGCGTGGCCGAACTTGGCAGCTACGCGAAGGCCAGCCATGAACTTGGCCTTTCGAGCAGTGTTGCAAGTACCGCAATCAAGGACCTGGAAGCGCATTTGTGCGTCCAACTCTTGCGGCGGACCACTCGCAGCGTAAAGCCGACCCATGAGGGCAATCGCTATCTCGAACGGGTTCGCATCATTCTGTCGGAGATCGATGACCTTGAAGATGAAATCAAGGACGCCGGGCGCAAAGTTGCCGGCCATCTGCGATTGCAGGCGCCGGTTGGCTTTGCGCACCAGATTCTCTCACCTCGAATGCCCGGTTTTCTGGATACGCATCCGAGTCTCACCATGGAGTTGATTGCTCGAAACGGACTTCCGGATTTTGTGAGTGAGGGGCTGGATGGCGCTGTCTTCATTGGCGAAGTGCCAGACCGCGATCTTGTTGCAAGTCCGCTTGGGCGCAGTCCATTTGTAACCGTCGCTGCGCCGAACCATTTGGCTGAGTACGGCATCCCCAAGACGCCAGATGATCTGCACCACCATCCGGTGATTGGTGTCAGATCTTCAACAACGGGTGCAGCCCTTCCATGGCGGTTTCGGCGAGATGGTACGGTTACTCAGGTTCATCTGAACTGTCGTGCCTTATTCGAAGCCAGCGAACCCGCAGTGGAAATGGCTGCATCGGGCGGTGGAGTATTGCAAATGATCCAATATCTGGTTGCTCCGGACATCGCCTCGGGTCGGCTTGTTCCTGTACTTGAAGACTGGCTCTATCCGGGTGCGGATATCGTATTCCTTTATCCCAGACATACCCGAAGACCTCGCAGACTACGGGTTCTGGAAGACTTCATCATTGATTGCTTTCGCGCCTCGCTGGGAGACAGAGCCTGATCAGCGTTGACAACGTATAGGGCTGCGGCGTTTCAATGTGTGGCGGGGTTGGATTATTCTAACGGCATTGTCAGAATAACCGCCATGGGTCGCCTTGATGCCGTTTCCAAGATCTCGCCTTCCGGATCATCAGACCGCCACAAACAGAAATCCTCGCCATTGATCTTCACGAAAACTTCGTACAGGTGCCATTGCCAATTGGAAAAAGCACGCAATTGATAGAGCCGCTTTTCTGATTTCGGTGGAGAACATAAGTCAGAATCGGATCCACCAGGAACGCACAGTTTCGTGGCAGATCTCAACACCGCGTTCAACATCTAAGGGCAGACAGGCCAAGCTGCTCTTTTCGACGAATGCGTGGCATTCTTAACATAACGATTGACGGGTTAATTTATATCAAATAATCATGATGTATGGAATCAAGCAAAGTAATCTCAGCGTTCTCTGCTCTTAGCCAAAAAACACGGCTTGATGTCTTTCGGCTCCTGATAAATGCGGGAACGAAAGGACTATTGGCGGGCGAATTGGGTGAGCGGCTTGATGTAAAACAAAACACCATGTCTGCCAATCTGACAGTATTGCTCAATGCAGGGCTTGTTCGTAACGAACGGCAGGGCAGGACAATTCGATACTTTGCAGAGTTTGGTGCTTTGCAAGGGCTTCTGGCATTTTTGATGGAAGACTGTTGTGGCGGGCGCCCAGAGCTTTGTCAGCCCATTATTGATGAAATTGCGTGCGCTTGTTGAGGATAATGCCATGAGTGAGACCGTTTACAACCACAATCAGGCCGCGCCATCAGGAATTGGGATTTTTGAAAAATGGCTTTCTCTTTGGGTCGCGCTCTCCATCTCGCTCGGCATTGTTCTTGGCCGGATTTTCCCCGATGTATTTCAAACGCTTGCTGTCTTTGAATATGCCCATGTTAATCTGGTGGTCGCCGTTCTGATTTGGGCGATGGTTTACCCGATGATGGTGTCGGTTGACTTCTCAAGCATAAGAAATGTCGCCGACCAGCCAAAAGGCCTGTTGATTACCCTTGTCGTGAACTGGTTGGTAAAACCGTTTACCATGGCTGCGCTTGGTGTGTTGTTTTTCAAGTATCTTTTCATCGACATGATAAATCCAACTGAAGCGGATTCATATATCGCAGGACTTATTCTGTTGGGCGCTGCGCCCTGCACGGCAATGGTATTTGTGTGGTCACAGCTGACACGGGGCGATGCCAATTACACATTGGTTCAGGTTAGTGTGAATGACCTGATCATGATTTTTGCCTATGCCCCAATCGTGGCCTTGCTCCTGGGCGTGACCGACATTCCTGTGCCTTGGGATACGTTGGTTCTCAGTGTTGTACTCTATGTGGTTGTCCCTCTCGTTGCTGGCGCATTGACGCGGTTCGCTCTTATGCGCGGCAGAAAGTCCGGTGAGGCTGTTTCAGAGTTTACCGCAAGGATAAAACCATTTTCTATTCTGGGTCTCCTTGCAACCGTTGTTTTGCTCTTTGGCTTTCAGGGCAATGTAATCTTGGCTCAACCCGTCCTTATTGCTTTGATTGCGGTCCCTCTGTTGATCCAGTCTTACGGTATTTTCGCTATCGCCTATGGCGCGGCATGGGTGATGAAAGTCCCGTTCAAGATTGCGGCTCCTTGCGCTATGATAGGGACTTCCAATTTCTTTGAGCTGGCAGTTGCAGTAGCCATCGGACTATTCGGCCTCAACTCAGGTGCTGCACTTGTCACGGTGGTAGGAGTGCTGGTTGAAGTACCAGTGATGCTCTCGCTTGTGGCGTTTGCAAATAGAACCAGGAAACATTTTCAAGTCTAGGAAGAGGTGGGGAAATGAGAAAAATGGAGCAACACAAGCATTGCTATGGAACGATGTTCCATGACAGCCTGCATTTTTCTGTCAATGAAAAGATGCAAGGAAAGGTCTTTTCGTTCGAGCTTGATAGTGCCGGTTTGGCCCGTTCAGCACGCACCATCCAATCGGACATTATCCAATGGGATGATTGCCTAGCCTGTTCGGAATTCGATCACTGCTATAAATTCTGCATGGCAAAGCTGGCCTTGGAAACAGCAATATCCAAAAATTAGTTGAAGATTCCTCGATGACAATCGTTATTCATAACAATCCAGAATGCGGAACGTCCCGCAATGTCTTTTAGATTGTCGGCGGTTTTGTCCATGAATCAATAATCATCGAGTACATCAAAGCAGGCTGGTCGCGTGAACAATGAGAGGTATCATGCGTCCTTCTTTCAACGCCATGGCGTATTTGAATTTGGCGTTTTCTCAGACGGAGAAACAGACCGCGGTGAATTTCTGCAAAGGTCACTTCTGCCGAAAACCTGTCATGGCGCGCTCTCGTCGTCGGAACGACGGTTGCGAATTCTCCGCCCTGTTGTTGAGTCAGCGTCCCGTTTCCCGTCGAGCGGCATTGCCTATGACTGTCATCGCGGCACTATATACTCTGAGTTTGTCCGTTACGATAATTTCCGGATTGCCAAAACGCTTCATTGATTTCCTAAGGAATTTCAATGCCGCTTTGCGATCTCTTCGCTTGGTGACGTAGGATTCAAGGACCTCACCTTCGTGATCAACAGACCGCCACAGGTAGTGGCTCTCACAGTTAATCTTCACCAAAACTTCGTCCACTGCCAATTAGAAAAGGCGCGCTGTTTCCGGATGCGGTTCTTTCTGATCTCGGCAGCAAAAATCGGTCCAAACCGGTTCCAATAAAATCCGACCGTCTCGTGGCTGATTTCAATGCCCCGTTCCTGGAGCAGGTCCTCTCCATTTCGCAGTGACAGCGGAAAGCGGACAAACATCATTACCGCCAGGCGGATGATTCGGGGCTGGTCTTGAACCAGCGAAAGGGGCTGGGTTGGGTCATCTCGCAAAACCATATCGCCGCAGTGCCCGGCTCAATCGTTTTTCTTCTGACTTCTCCTCTCCTTCATTCATCCTTGCTGGTCGGAGGATTGATCATACTCTGCAGGGACAAGAACGCGCAGCGCTCCGGCGTGGCAGACAAATTCGACTTCCTGTTCCAGCTCGATGATTTCACCATCGATTGACGCCCGTTTGCGGCGGCGCTTGGTTGGAAACCGGAGAATGGCTTTTTCCGCAGAATCGACATCGACATAGGCGTTGGTCATCAGTGCGCCACGCGCCACATCCAGAACCATGCGCAGCACGTTTGCAGAGCTGATCGCCCTGCCGTGGTAGATACCCAGTACGCCTTCATCCAGGGATGGTGCGAAGGGAACGGGGCTGTCACCGAAAAGATTGTTGGACACGGAGACCGCCGAAACCATGGCGCTGCGTTTTTGGGCACCAATCTGTGTTTCAACACGAAAGCGCGGAGGGGCCATGATGACTTCTGTCAGAGCGCGCAGTGTCGATGTGATTTTTCTGAACCGGGTCGAAGTGTCGAGCCGCAATCGCAAACTCACAAGACTTTCATGCATACCGACCGAATATTGATGAATGAAGGGCCTTCCATTCGCGGTGGCGATATCCAGGTTGCGCGGCGATGCCTTCGCAAGCGCCAAAACTGCGGCGCGGGGGTCCATCGGCAGGCCCAGACTGCGTGCAAAGAGATTCATGGTGCCAAGCGGTAAAACTCCAAGGGTTTTGCCGGAGCGGAAACATGCAGTCGCAGCGGTCGAAATTGTTCCGTCGCCGCCGCCGGCGATAATGCCTCCGATGGTTTTTTCGCCAGCCGCCCAATCAAGGGCGTCCTTGAGTTCTGACCCGTCTACCAGCCGAACCGGCCAGTCTGCCGCATCGGCGCCGCCAAGCGTTTCGGCGACATGATCGCCGAATTGAGCGGGGTTCATGCTGCGAATGGTTCCGCCATCCCGGTTGAGCAGGATCATCATCCGCTTCGCTGTCATCGTCCAACCCCTCGCTGTCTCAACGTGACTAAATGCGCCCGCCGCAAATATGTTCCATGGTCGGTGACGGTTTCAACGGCTAATACGGCATTGTCAGCGCGAATGCATCGCCAAGGGCCGCTTTAAAATGGCGAACCTCATAGGCTCTGGAGGCTGCGCGCAAAGGTCGCCAGCGCCACGAATGTGCCAGCGCCGAGCGCGATGAAGAAAATATCGAACATGTCCGGACTCCTTTCGATGTCAGGAGCGGATATGACCCGGTGGTCAGGTCAGATGTCGGGTGGGAAGGAGAGGGGGCGGCGTAAGGAAAATATATGGAATCCGACCGGGCGACCGACCCGGAATCTGCGGGTCCGATGCCAGGCGCCGGATCAATTTGGGGCCCGTCTGCAGCCATTTGCGCAGATCGTCCCGGCCAAACCGCTGATCCACCGCATGGCCTGATCCATCACGCAGACAGCGGAGGTCAATTTTGCTTGCTTGATTGCCAAGCGATGCTTTGCGCAAACAGCGAACCGTTCTTCCGACGCGGGGCGATGCATGGTCTGGCAAGTTCAAGAACGCGGCTCGTCGGCCCAAGGCGATGTTTCCAAGCAAACGGCCGAGATGGGTGCGACTTGTGGCTGCAGTGGCGAAATCAGCCAGGATGCCGTATCCTGTCGCTCTGGCGATCCGGCCGAATCGAATTCGGAATCCTGCTGCGGCATGCGTCCTTCATTGGGAAAATGCTGCCGAGCATTCCTGCCGATGCCAATGAGTACCGCATGAAGACGTCGATAGACGTTCTTGAAAGAAGGTTTTTATGCTTGAATACAGGGTGGCGGCGCGCCGCATAGACAGCCACGGGGCGGAAGCCTCGACAAAAGAGGCGCGGATTGTCCTCGACACCGACATGGCCGGCCGGCCGGATGCCTTCAATCCTGCCGAATTGCTTCTCGCTTCTGTCGCCGCCTGCATGATCAAGGGCATCGAGCGGGTAACGCCAATGATCGACTTTCATCTGCGCGGCGTCGATGTCACGCTGCATGGCGTCCGGCAGGATAGCCCGCCGAAAATGGTTTCCATCACCTACGAGTTGATCGTCGACACCGACGAATCCGACCAACGGCTGGACCTGCTGCACAAGAATGTCCGCAAATATGGGACGATCTCCAACACCATCGCGGAAGCCACGAATCTTGAGGGAACAATCCGTAGAAAAGCGTGAAATGGTTTCGTGGCCATCTTGGCGAATTGACCTCCAGAATGAAAGACCTCACGCCAATGGCGACCTTGGATGCAAGCAAACTGCAACTCGACCTTCCTATTGTGCTGCCAGACATACCCGACGAACAGGATGCCTGCGTCGAGCGATTGGTCATGGATCTGGCTGCCCGTGAAGGGCTATCGAAAGTCCATGTGCTTGCTGCTACGGCAGACCAGCCCGCCAAACTGTGCATCCATTACGATCCCGCGACCATCAGCCTCGCCAGGATCACGGAGATTGCCAAGAGTGCCGGCGCCAAATTGACCGAGCAGTATGGCCATGTCCTTTGGGAGGTGAATGGTCTTGAGAATGTGAGCCGTGCCCGCACCGTCACGGAATATTTACAGGAGATGCCGGGTGTTCTGGAGGCTGTGGCCAATGTTGCCGGCCCGGTGCGCATCGAGTTCGACAGGGCGGTGACGTCAGAATCCGCCCTGCGCAAGGGCCTCGACGGCCTGGGCGTCATTTTCCCTGCCACTGAGCCGGCAATTGCTCCCGATCATGGCGAAGAGGGCGAGGAACACGATCACGAGCATGGCGGCATTTTTGGCAGAAATACGGAACTGATCTTTTCCTTTGTCAGTGGCGGGCTGCTGGCGGCGGGCTTTGCGTCATCGTTCCTGTTGTCGATCCCTGCATGGGTTCCGCTTCTCCTTTATGTGGCCGCCTATGGTTTTGGCGGTTATTACCTGCTCCGCGAAGCCCTTGAATCATTGCTTGTCGGTCGTTTCGAGATCGATTTCCTGATGCTGGTTGCCGCAGCAGGTGCGGCGGTGCTCGACCAATGGGCGGAGGGAGCGCTTTTGCTCTTCCTGTTCAGCATCGGCCATGCGCTGGAGCATTATGCGATGGGCAGGGCGCGCCGTGCCATTTCTGCCCTTGCTGAACTTGCGCCCCCAACGGCCGAAGTCCGGCGGGGCGGTACCCTCCGGGAAGTCCCTGTGGCCGAACTGGTCGTCGGCGATGTTGTCGTCGTTCGGCCGAATTCGCGCATTCCGTCCGACGGATTCGTGATCCTCGGGTCAAGCAGCGTCGACCAGGCCGCAGTAACCGGCGAAAGCGTTCCGGTGGATAAAAACGCCGTCATCGATGCTGCCGAGGCAGCATCGAAAGCGGGCGAACTGGCGGCCGAGTTCCGCGTCTATGCCGGCACGATCAATGGCGGCGGAGCCCTTGAGATTCAGGTCACCAAACTAGCCAAGGACAGTACGCTCGCCCGCCTTGTACAGATGGTTGGAGAGGCCGAAACCCAGAAATCGCCGACACAGCATTTTGCAGACCGCTTTGAGCGGATCTTTGTTCCGGTGGTGCTGATATCCGTTGGTCTCTTGCTGTTTGCATGGCTTGTGATCGACGAGGCGTTCAGCGCCAGCTTCTATCGCGCAATGGCGGTTCTGGTCGCCGCAAGCCCTTGCGCGCTTGCCATCTCCACACCGAGCGCCGTGCTAGCCGGTGTCGCGAGAGCCGCGCGCGGCGGGGTTTTGGTCAAGGGCGGCGGCCCGCTCGAAAACCTGGGCACGCTCGGAGCAATCGCCTTTGACAAGACCGGGACGCTGACGGAGGGCAAACCGCGGATGACCGATGTGATTCCGGCTTCAGGCGTCACGGAGCGGGAATTGCTTGCGGTCGCGGTTGCCGTCGAAGCGCTCAGCGATCACCCTCTGGCGGCGGCAGTGGTTCGCGATGGCGCCGAAAGGCTTGGGGGCGAGGCGACCGTGGTTGCGGCCGACAAGCTTCAAAGTATCACCGGACGTGGTCTTGTTGCGGAAATTGCGGGCGACAAGGTCTATGTCGGCAAGGCAGCGCTATTCGCCGAAATTGATGGATCGCCTATTCCCGGCATTGTGGCGGATGTTGCCAGAAATCTTGAGAGTGAGGGGCGTACGACCATGGTGGTGCGCAGGGCGGATCGATATCTTGGGGTAATCGGGCTGATGGACAGGCCGCGCGCCTCGGCAGAGGGCGTAATTGCGAGCCTGCGCGCACTCGGCATCACCCGCATGGTGATGATATCCGGTGACAATGGCCGCGTCGCCGACGCCGTCGCTAAAGAGGTGGGCCTTGATCAGGCAATGGGCGACCTGATGCCGGAGGACAAGGTTGCCACCATCAAGCAGTTGCGGGCGGAGCAACCGGTTGCCATGGTCGGTGATGGTGTCAACGATGCGCCTGCCATGGCCAATGCCACGGTCGGCATCGCAATGGGAGCTGCAGGTTCTGACGTGGCGCTTGAAACTGCCGATGTCGCCTTGATGGGCGACGCTTTGGAGCGACTGCCATTCGTCATCGGCCTCAGCCGCAGCACCAGCCGGACAATCAAGCAGAACCTCTGGATCAGCCTCGGCATGGTCGCCATTCTGGTTCCCGCTACATTGCTGGGGTTGCAACTCGGCGCGGCGGTTATCTTCCATGAAGGCTCGACGGTCGTGGTGGTCAACGCCTTGCGCCTGCTGGCCTATCAGGATCGAAGCGAACAGAACATGGCGGCTGTGGTTTCAAAGCCCTCGTCTGCGCCAGCGTAGCAGGCGAATCATCGAAATGCCGGAGGCTGTGAGGCATCCTTGCAATCGGACAGTGCCGGCGCAGCGTTGCGCCGGCTTCGTTTCAGCCGTTTCCATCTTCGTTTTATTTCTGGCAGCCCGCTATGGTGCAAACCAGGCTCGAAGACTGTTCTGATGGCTTTATCCGGGATACGGGCGGGCCGGCCGGACCGCGCCATCGCCAGGTTTGCTCGTTGCCGACAGTCTGGGTTATAACGGCATTAGACCAAAGTATCATGCAGCTGCCTTGCCTTTTCGTTTCAGGTACTGAATATTGAATGAGTTCATGTAACTTAGAAGTTATAAAACTCTGGGAGGAGTGGGTATGACTGACCAAGAGAGCAAGATTGTATCGAGGCGTTCATTTATCAAGAATGGTGCAATATTTGGAGGCGCAGCAGCAGCAACAGCCTTGTCTGCGCCTGCGGTTTTGGCGCAGGCGCCTATCGTCATGAAGATGCAGACATCATGGCCGGCTTCGGACATTTGGATGGATTTTGCCCGCCAATATGTCGAACGTATTGAAGCAATGTCGGGAGGCCGCCTGAAGGTCGACCTGTTACCTGCCGGAGCGGTTGTCGGCGCCTTCCAGGTTCTCGACGCCTGCAATGACGGCGTCATTGATGCTGCTCACTCGGTCCCTGTCTACTGGTACGGCAAGAGCAAGGCCGCATCACTTTTTGGCACCGGCCCGGTTTTCGGCGGCTCGGCCACGACAATGCTCGCCTGGTTCAATCAGGGCGGCGGCGCAGAATTCTACCGCGAATTGACCCAGGATATCCTCGGCCTCAACGTTGTCGGTTTCCTCGGTTTCCCGATGTTTGCCCAGCCCTTCGGCTGGTTCAAAAAGGAAGTCAACTCTGTTGCCGACATCCAGGGCCTGAAATATCGCACTGTCGGGCTTGCAGCAGATCTGATGCAGGCCATGGGCATGTCGGTCGCGCAATTGCCAGGCGGCGAAATCGTTCCCGCCATGGAACGCGGCGTCATTGATGCTTTTGAATTCAACAATCCTTCATCCGACAGTCGCTTCGGCGCTCAGGATGTTGCCAAATTCTATTATCTGTCATCCTATCATCAGGCTTCCGAGAGCTTTGAATTCCTGTTCAACAAGGATTTCTTTGATGATTTGAGCCCGGATCTGCAAGCGGTGCTTCGCTATGGCGTCGAGTCGGCTTCAACAGCCAATACGGCCAATGCGATGGACAATTACTCCGCCGACTTGCTGAAGCTTCAAAATGACGCCGGCGTGACGGTTCTCAGGACATCCAAGGACATTCTGGATGCCCAGCTGAAGGCGTGGGATCAATTGATCCCGGAACTCGAAAAAGACGAATTCATGAAGAAAGTTCTTGATAGCCAGCGCGCTTGGGTCGAGCGGGTTACTTATTACGAACTCATGAACTCGCCCGACTATGCCTTGGCCTATGAACATTACTTCCCTGGCAAGCTGAAGCTCTGACAGCGCTTATCGTTCGAAGTCGTCAAAACGGCGGGGTAGTCCTCGCCGTTTCTTCCCGTAAAACGAGAAGCAACCGGCCATGATCAATTTTATCCGTTTTGCAGACGCCGTATCGGCATGTTTTGGCAAAGCCTTCGCTTGGCTGATTGTGTTGATGGCTTTTGGCACCGGCTACGAGGTCTTCGTCCGCTACGTGCTCAATGATCCCACGCCATGGGCGCTTGACATGTCATTCATCATGTACGGCTCGCTCTTCATGATGGGAGGCGCCTATACGCTTTCGCGCGGCGGCCATGTCAGGGGCGATTTTCTCTATCGGCTCTGGCGGCCGCGAACCCAGGCGATGGTGGATCTCGTACTTTATCTGATCTTTTTCTTCCCGGGTGTGACGGCATTGGTCATTTCCGGATGGAAATATTCGTCGCGGTCCTGGGGTTATGCCGAGGTCAGCGTCAGCAGCCCGGCCGGAATTCCGATTTATCAGTTCAAATCCGTGATGGTGGCAGCCGGAATCCTGCTCTTCATCCAGGGCATTGCCCAGGTCTTCCGCTGCATTCATTGCATCAGGACTGGTATCTGGCTTGAGGCGGACGAAGACATTAAGGAAACCGAGGACCTCTTGATCAAAAAGGCCGACGAGGCCGAAACGGGCAGGCACATATGACAGATCCTCAAGTAGCCCTGTTAATGCTGGGCCTGTTCATTTTCATGGTTTTTCTGGGTTTTCCCATCGCCTTTACGCTGATGGCGATGGGAATAGGATTTGGCTATTTCGCCTATTTCGATGCCGCCAGAATGTGGCGCAGCTATTACCGCCTCGATGACAGCGCCAGTCTGTGGGACAGTGGTTCGCAGTGGCTGGAGGGGCTGTTCAATAACCGGATATTTGACCTGTTCATCAACCAGACCTATTCGGTGATGTCCAACGAGGTGCTGACCGCCATCCCGCTGTTTCTGTTCATGGGATACATCGTCGAGCGGGCCAACATCGTGGACCGGTTGTTTACGACACTCAACATTGCCTCAAAGCGCATACCCGGCTCAATGGGTGTCGCCGCATTGATAACCTGCGCATTGTTTGCCACCGCCACCGGAATTGTCGGAGCCGTTGTCACCTTGATGGGGCTGCTGGCGCTTCCCGCCATGCTCAAGGCCCGCTATGACAATTCCTTTGCAGCCGGCATCATTTGCGCCGGCGGCACATTGGGCATTCTCATTCCGCCCTCCATCATGCTGATTGTCTATGCGGCGGCTTCGGGCGTATCCATCGTCAAGCTCTATGCGGGCGCCTTGTTGCCTGGCCTTACACTCGTCGGGCTTTATCTTGTCTATGTGGTCGGCCGATCCATCCTGCAGCCGAGTGTTGCGCCGCGACCGACTGACGATGAAGTGCCGGATATGCCCGCAGTCAAGCTCGTCTTCTTGATCATGACGTCTTTCTTCCCGCTGGCTTTCCTTATTCTTTCCGTCCTCGGCTCCATTCTTTTTGGCCTGGCAACGCCGACTGAAGCCGCCTCGATCGGTGCTCTGGGTGGCATGGCGCTTGCGGTTGCCTACCGTGCCATGACTTGGCAAAGAATGCGCGAGAGCGTTTATCTGACGGTGCGCACGACCGCAATGGTTTGCTGGCTGTTTGTCGGGTCTTATACTTTCTCCTCGGTGTTTTCCTATCTCGGCGGCGAGCAGATCATCAGTGAATTCGTCACGGGCCTGAACCTGACGCCGTTGCAGTTCCTTCTTCTCGCCCAACTGATCATCTTCCTGCTGGGCTGGCCGCTGGAATGGTCTGAAATCATCATCATTTTCGTGCCGATCTTCCTGCCGCTCTTGAAGATCTTCGATATCGATCCGCTCTTCTTCGGCATTCTGGTTGCGCTTAACCTGCAAACCTCCTTCTTGACGCCGCCAATGGCGATGTCGGCCTATTATCTGAAGGGAATAGCGCCGCCTGAAGTCAAGCTGACGCAGATATTCACAGGCGTGATGCCGTTTCTGCTGATGGTTTTTATCAGCATGATCCTGATGTACGTCTTTCCGCAGATTGTCTTCTACCTGCCGGATCGCTTTTATGGCCATTGACAACATGATCGCAGCCATGAGCGCCGTGGAAATGAGAGACCGATTGGCAAGCGGCGCTCTCAGAGCAACTGAAGTCATGCAGGCATGCCTGGACATCATTGCCCGGACTGACGGCGTGATACAGGCATTCGAGTGGTTCGATCCCGGCTACGCCATGGCCCAGGCGGAAAGTGCGGATCGTTACCGGTTGTCAGGCAGGGTGCTCGGCCGCCTGCACGGTTTGCCGGTGGCCATCAAGGACATAATTGATACAGCGGGGATACCGACCGCAAACGGCACCGTTCTGGATGCCGGCCGGGCGCCGGAACATGATGCAGCCATTGTCGGTAAGCTCAAGGCGGCGGGCGCCCTTATCATCGGCAAGACGGTAACTGCAGAGCTTGCCTTCATGCATCCGGGCAAGACCGCCAATCCAGCCAATCTGGCTCATACGCCGGGAGGCTCATCTTCCGGCTCTGCCGCTGCCGTGGCGGCCGGCATGGCGCCTCTGGCCATTGGCACGCAAACCGGGGGTTCTGTCATCAGGCCGGCTGCATTTTGCGGTGTGACAGGGTTTCTGCCTTCTTCAGGAACCATACCGAGGACCGGCGTCCTTGCTGAATCGCCGACACTGGACCGGATCGGGGTTTTCGCCCGATCCGCAGAAGATGCGGCAATGCTGGCGGAAGTGCTGTTCGGCTATGATGGCGCCGACAAGGCGACCAAACCGGCGCCCTTTCCAAGGCTGCTGGAAATCGCCCGCTCAAAGCCGCCGGTCAGGCCGCAATTTGCCTTTGTGCGCAGCCCCAATTGGAACAAGGCAGATACTGCCTGCCAATTGGCGATGGAAGAGCTTTCATCCATTCTGGGTGACGCCAGTTTTGATGCCGATCTACCCGCGCCCTTTGGCGAGGCGGCCGCGATCAGACAGACCATACATTATGCGGAGATGGCAAAATGCTACCACCGCTACATGCGCGACGGGGCTGATCAATTGTCGCCAACCATTGTCAGCGCCATCGAGAAGGGAAACCGCGTCACCGCCCATGACTATATTGCGGCGCTCGACTGGCCCGATTATCTTTACGCAGCGCTTGATGAAATTTTCCAGCGTTGCGATGCGATTCTGACGCCATCTGCACCCGGTCCTGCCCCGCATGGCCTTGATAGCACCGGCGATCCGATCTTCAACGCCATCTGGACCCTGTGCGGCACGCCGACGATCACGCTGCCCTTGTTTGAAAGTGAAGAGGGACTTCCCATGGGAGTGCAGTTGATCGGACCCAGGGGTGGCGATGCGCGGCTTTTGCGAACGGCCAGGTGGCTGGAGCGAAAGCTGATAGACGGCAACAAGGAGAACGACCATGCTTGAGCGCGGCATCAATATCCTGGCCTTTGTCATTCTCTGCATATTTCTTGGAATATTTGCCTATAAGGTGCCGCGCGTCGATCTTGGCGTGGCGATCGCCATCACGCTGGTGATGGCGTTCTATGACCTGTTTATCTATCGCCGGAAGAATGATTGAGAACCGGCGGGTCGGATCGTTCTCTATAAGCTCCTGCTTGTCGGCCCGTCGTCAATGCGCGGCAGGAACCAGGCAAACAACCCGGCAATCGGCAGGAAAGAGCAGATTTGATAGACCGCCTCGATGCCATAGCTGTCAGCCAGAACGCCAAGCAGCGCTGCCGCAATGCCGCCAATTCCGAAATTCAGGCCGTAAAACAGGCCTCCGATCAAGCCGATCCGATTGGGCAGCAGATCCATCGCATAAATCAGGATTGAGGCGAAAGCGCTGGCCATGATCAGGTTGATGGCGATGGTCAGCACGCCGGTCCAGAACAGGTCTGCATAGGGCAGGATCAGCGTCAATGGCAGCGGTCCCATCACCGAAATCCAGATGATCCGGCGGCGTCCGATCCGGTCGCCGACAATCCCGCCGATCAGCACCCCGGCCGCCGCGGCCAGCAGAAAGACGAACAGCATCATTTGCGCAGACGGGATGGAAAGGCCGAACCTTTCGATCAGATAGAAAGTGTAGAAAGAGCGAAAGCTCTCGACATAGGTATTCTTGACGAACATCAGGAAGGTCAGAACGACAAGGCCGAGGCCGATGGTCAATGGCGCATGCTGAAGGGTCGCGGCGCCGTCCTTGCTTTTCGCCGTCCGGTTGGCAAAGAATTCCGCGCTGATCTGGCGCTGCTTGCTGCCGATCCAGGTAAGAAGCATCATGGCCATAAGTGCGGAGACGGCAAACCATGCCAGGCTTGGCTGGCCCCAGGGCACAATGATCAGGGCGGCAAAGACCGGCCCGAGTGCGCCGCCTGCCTGTCCGCCAACCTGAAAGATACCTTGAGCAAGCCCTTGGCGGCCGCCTGCGGCATAGCGGGCTATCCGGGTCGCCTCGGGATGAAAGATCGACGAGCCGATGCCGATCAAGGTCACTGAAACCAGGATCACCACATAGCTGTGGGCAAAAGCGAGGCTGACCAGACCGGAAAGGGTAAACATCATCCCCACAACCGGCGAATAGGGCGCGGGATGCCGGTCTGTCACCATGCCAATCACCGGCTGCAACATGGCGCCGGCAATCTGGAACGTCATGGTGATGATGCCGATTTGAACAAAATCAAGCGCATAGGTCTCTTTCAGGATCGGATAGACAGCCGGAATCAACGATTGCATCATGTCGTTCAACAGATGCGTCAAGCCCAAGACGACCAATACGGCCAAATGAGTTCCGGTGCGCGTCGCGGTTGTCATGTCAACTGTGATCCATTTTGGGGCCAGGGCGGCAATCGGGGCAATGGTGGCAATTACGCATATCACGCCGGTTGCCGCAAGGGGCGTGAGCGCAAGCACGGTACTGTCGCATTTTGCGGAAAGCCGCCTTGGATTTTGTCAGATTTCCGGCTTGGGACGGGCAGGGTGCTTGCCTGGCGCCAGCAGCGACAAGGTGCGCTCCGTTTCGCCGTTACAAACAGCCACGGAGATTATCCGTGCGGCGCCCATGATCCGTGTCTGAAGCGTCTCAACCAGCGGTCAAGAGTTTCGTGCGGACGGATTGGGCGCTTGCGTCCTGCCGGAGGCAATGAGACGTTCGTCTTCCTTGAGTTCCAGCCACATCGCATTCATCACGGCGAAGATGGCGGCGAGGGGAAGACCGAGAATCCAGGCGAAATACCACATGTTCAGTGTCCTGTAGGTGTTGAGCGACATGAGTCCGGTTCAGCCAGTCTGCCGTCCCTTCATCCGTCCTTTTGGTCGATCCGTCACGAAGGATCATGACGACCGGATTTAGATTTCCCGACGTCCGCCGAAGCGAAACGCTGGTCCTGTTCACGCAGCGACGCCGCCAATGAAATGCAAATCGCCGCAATGCTTCATGTTCCGCCGGTCGCTCAATAGAGCGACTGCGAATTTTCGGAGACTTCAGCCTCGGTAACCTTGCCCCACAGGACCTTGTAGACCCAGGCTGTATAAACCAGGATCAGCGGCATGAAGATCACTGTTGCCACCAGCATGATAAACAACGTCAGATGCGAAGAGGAACTGTTCCAAACGGTAAGCGACGATCTCGGATCGCTGGAAGAGGGCATGATGAAAGGAAACATGGTCAGCCCCACCGAAGAGATCACCCCAAGAATTGCCATCTTGGAAAACAGCAGCGTGGATATTTCCCGACCTGACCGCAATCCGAAAAAGGTCAGGATGCCGCCGAGGAAGCCCATGAGGGGAGCCACGATGATCCAGGGACGGTCGGCATAGGCCGACAGCCAGCTTGTGCTCCGCGCCACTTCGAAATGCAGCGGATTTGACGGACCGTTGGTCGCATAGTCGCCGACGATCCGGTAACCTTCGATGCCGAAGGCCATCCAGATGCCCGCTAGGCCGTAGGCGGCAATTGCCACAAGTGCTGCGACCGAACCGATCGAACGCGCGCGCAATTGTACCTGTCCTTCCGTTTTCAGCGTCAGCCAGGCGCTGCCATGCATGATCAGCATGGCAAGCGAAACGACACCGGCCAAAATCGAGAAGGGATCAAGCAGGCCAATGAACTTCATGTACCACGCACCTTCATAGATCGTGTGCAGGTCATCGGTGAAATGGAACGGCACGCCCTGGATGACGTTGCCGACGGCCACGCCGAACAGAAGCGCCGGTATTGCCCCGCTGGCAAAGAGCGCCCAGTCCCATGTGCTGCGCCAGCGGGGATCGTCCCGCTTGGAGCGGTATTTGAAGGCGACCGGCCGCACGATGAACGACGCCAGGATGACGAACATCGCAAGATAGAAGCCGGAGAAACTGACCGCATAGAGCGGCGGCCAGGCCGCAAATATTGCGCCGCCGCCAAGGATGAACCAGACTTGGTTGCCTTCCCATATCGGGCCGACCGTATTGATCACGACGCGACGCTCGGTGTCCGATTTGCCGACAAAGGGCAGAAGCGCGCCCACACCCATGTCAAACCCATCCGTCAGGGCAAAGCCGATCAGCAATACGCCGAGCAGGCCCCACCAAATCACGCGCAACAGTTCATAGCTTACAAGTTCATGCAGGATCATGGTTCTTACTCCGCTGGCATGGCGATGGCGTCGGCGTTTTTGCGCCCGGCCAGCCGATCATGGTGTCTGACGACCCAGGCTTCCGTTTCCGGAACATCGAGGTAGGGGCCCTTGCGAATATATTTGAGCATCAGGCCCATTTCGATGATGAACAGCACCGTGTAGAACAAGACAAAGCCAACCAGCGTCAGCGCCACTTCGGTCATTGACAGCGCCGAAACCGACATTGCCGTCGGCAGTACGCCGTCCACTGTCCATGGCTGGCGTCCGAACTCGGCGACGAACCAGCCAAGTTCGGCGGCAATCCAGGGTGTCGGTATCATCCAGACGGCGAGATGCAATGCCGGACGGGGGAAGTTCATGCCCTTGAATGAGGCGCGATAGAAGAAATAGATCATTGTGCCTATGAAGCCGAAGCCAAGGCCAACCATCAGGCGGAAGGACCAGAACAGCGGCCAGACTGTCGGCACGGTGTCATTGGACGCCATCTTGATCTGTTCTTCCGTTGCCAAGCGCGGGTCATCGACATATTTTTTCAACAGGAAGGCAAAACCGAGATCGGCGGAATGGTCCTCGAAGGTTTTCTTGACCTCCGGCGCTATCGCGTCGCGATCGGCCCGAATCGTCATCAAGGCGTCATAGGCGATCATGCCCGAGCGAATGCGTGTTTCCGCCTGCGCCACGAGATCGTTGATGCCGGGTATTGCGGTGGTCAGCGACCGTGTTCCGATCAGGCCCATGGCCCAGGGGATCTCGATGGCGTAGTGCGTCTCGCGCTTTGCCTGATCGGGAAATCCGATCAGATTGAAGGGAGCGGGCGCCGGGTGGGTCTCCCACATTGCTTCAATGGCGGCGAGCTTCATCTTCTGGCTATGGGTGGCCGAATAACCGGATTCATCGCCCAGAAGCACAACGGAAAAGGCCGAGGCAAGGCCAAAGGCGGCAGCGACGGTGATCGACCGGCGGGCCAGTTCGGTGTGCCGGTCGCGCAGCAGATACCAGGCCGAGACGCCCAGCACGAAGACTGAGGCGGTCACATAGCCTGCTGAAACGGTGTGGACGAATTTCGCCTGCGCAACCTCGTTGAACAACACCGCGAAGAAATCCGTCATTTCCATCCGCATGGTCTGGGGATTGAATTGCGCGCCCACCGGATTTTGCATCCAGCCATTGGCGATCAGGATCCACAATGCGGAGAAGTTGGAGCCGATGGCGACGAGCCATGCCACGACAAGATGGGCAACCTTGGACAGCTTGTCCCAACCAAAGAAGAACAGCCCGACAAAGGTAGCCTCGAGAAAGAAGGCCATCAACCCTTCTATCGCCAGCGGAGCGCCGAAAATATCCCCCACATAATGGCTGTAATAGCTCCAGTTCATGCCGAACTGGAATTCCATCGTGATCCCGGTGGCAACGCCAAGCACGAAGTTGATGCCAAACAAAGTGCCCCAGAACTTGGTCATCTGACGCCAGATGGGGCGATTGGTCATAACGTAGACCGTCTCCATGATCGCAACGAGGATCGACAGACCGAGTGTCAGCGGCACAAAGAGGAAGTGATACATGACCGTCAGGGCGAATTGCAGCCGTGAAAGTTCAACGATGCCGAATTCCATGTCGTCTTGCTCCAATAAATCGGGCTAATAGCCGCAAGTTACATATTGCATTTCGAATATGTGTAAACCTTCCAAAGTGTCCTGTGGTTGATTTGAATCAATAAATCCCACATTTCAGATGTGACTTTTTGTCAGGTTGAGAAGGTTCCCCGCCCATTCGATTTCAGCGGCGCGGTGCGAGGCCATCAGAATTGCTGCATTCGGCAGAAAAATACGGATGCCCGCCAAAACGGCCCGCGCTGTGGCGTCGTCCAGGCCTTCGGTGGGTTCATCGAGAAGCAGAACCTCGGGACGACGCAACAGCGCGCGGGCAAGCGCGATGCGCCGTGTCTCGCCGCCGGAAAAGCCGATGCCGCCAGGCCCCAATATTGCGTCGAGACCGCCTTTGGGCAGAACCGTTTCGGCCAGGCAGACCGCCTCCAGCGCCGCCTGAAGTTCCTCATCGGGGGCGGTTGGTGCGCCAAGTCGCAATGCCGACCTGATGGTTCCGGCCATCAGGCCCGAGCGCTGCGGCACCGAAGCCAGACGCGCCCTCATTGCAGGCTCGGCCCAGTCGGCAAGCGCGCGTCCCTGCAACAAAATGCTGCCGTGCTGCGGTTTCAGCAATCCCGCCGCCAGCAGCAGAAGCGTGCTCTTGCCCGATCCGCTGGCCCCGGTAATCACCAGCGTCTCACCCTTTGAGAGGGAAAAGGATACTTCACTCAAGATTGGACGCCGGCTGCCGGGACGCTGGAAGCCGACATCGCGCAATACCAGAGCTGCAGCGCCGTCGAGGCCGGAACTGCCGGTTGCAGCCGGGCTTGCAGGTTGGGAAAGGCTGGCCTGAACGCGCCGCGCCGCAAGCATCATGCGGCCGAGATCGGCCACGGCGCGGCGAAGAGGTGCGACGGCTTCCATCAGAGCGAGGCTGACGAAAAAACCGATGGCAGCCAAAGGGGCGGAAATGCTCCCTTGCTGCGCCAGCCACATTCCGATCGCCAAAGCGCCCGCTGCAGTCACCGTGCCGAGGGCCGAAAGCGCAAAACCGGCGCGCCGTTCGATACGGTCAAGCATCAAGCGATCGATATCGCGCCGCCGGTCGGCGTCCATTACCATGTCGCTTTGATGCGCCAACCGTCCGTAAACGGCCAGATCGGCCCGGGCGCGTATCATGTCTATCAGGCGGCTTTTAAAAGCCTGCGAAGACATTTCCGCGCGGCGTGATGGCGTCCGGGCGTTTCGGGAGACCCACAGCAGAACCGCCAGACTGCCGCAGGTAAAGCTCACCATCACCCAGAGACCGGCGACCGGATCGACAAGCAGACCCAAAAGCAGACTGGAGACAGCCAGCGCCGCAATGCCGCCGGCAATCGGCAGAACCAGTCGCAGCGGCACGCCGTCAAGCGCATCGACATCGGCCATGACGCGGTTCAATATCTGCGCCCCGCGCAATTGCGCCAGCTTGTCATAGGGCGCGTGCACCAGCGCGGCCAGAAGCCTGACCCTGATTTCGGCAAGCGCGCGCAAGGTGGCGTCATGAGTCAGCAAACGTTCGCCGTAGCGTGCCGCCGTGCGACCCAGCGCTAAGAACCGCACCATCGCCGAGGGTCGAAACACATCAAAAATCGCGCCTGTCGCCGCCAATCCTGCCGCTGCCGCCGCAGTAATGAACCAACCTGACAGGCCCAGCAAAGCCGCCCCGGCCAACAGCACGACCAGGCTGAGGGCTGCGCCGCGCAGCAGCGCCTGGCGTTGGCTATGGATAATGAGCTTGAGGATATGCAGCAGCGCCGTCATGACCGGGATTCCAATGCGATCACCCGGTCCATCCGTGCGGCAACCGCCGGATCATGGGTTGCAACAATCAGCGTGCAGCCTGCTTTCGCCAAGGCCATCAGCCCGTCTGTGACCGCGCTTGCGGTCTCGGCATCGAGATCGGCAGTCGGTTCATCGGCAAGCACCACATCGGGGCCGGCAAAAACAGCGCGTGCAAGCGTGAAGCGCCGCGCCTCACCGCCCGAAAGGCCGTTGCCGGTTTCACCCAGGCGGGTCTGCAATCCGTGCGGCAGGCCCGGGATCAGTTCATCCGCCTGCGCCAAGGCCAAAGCCCCGGCCAAGTCGCCGGATCGCCCCAGGGCAATGTTCTGCCAAAGGCTCGCGCCCAGAAAATGTGGTGACTGCGGCATCCAGCCCAACCGCGCGCGCCAGCCGTCGGCGCTCTCGGCATCCAGCGCCGTCCCGGCCACCGTGATCTGTCCCTCTTTTGCCTTAACCAATCCGGCAAGGGCGCGCAGTAGGGTCGTCTTGCCGACTCCGCTGGGTCCGGTCAGCGCCAGGCTCCCGCCCGCTTGCAAGGTGAAGTCGGGATAGCGGATCGAACGACCCCCGGGCTGGGCCAGGCATAGTCCCTTGATGGCGATTTCCGCAGGGCCTTGCAGTTTTTGGGCTTGCGCGCCGACGCCCAAAAGCTCTGGCGATTCCACTTTTGTCCAATCGGCATATTCCTGCGCCACTGCGCTTGCTGCGGCCTTGTCATGCCAGGCGGACGACAAATCCCGTAGCGGCTGATAAAAATCAGGAGCCAGCAGCAGCAGGAATATCCCCGCGGCAGGCGCAAGTGGCATGCCATAGCTGCCCCAAGACAAGGCTCCCAGCAACGAAAACCCGACATAGACCGCCACCATTGCCACCCCTATGGCCGAAAACAGTTCAAGCACGGTCGACGAAAGAAACGCCACCCGCAGAACTGCCATCGTGCGGGCGCGCAGGTTTTCGGCGCGTACGGCAAGGTCATCGGTCACCGCACCGCCCGCGTCGAGCAACCGGATATCGACGAGTGAAGACAGGCGCTCCACCAAAAGATCATTGAGCGTGCCGATCTCGGCCAGTTGCCGCTGGCTGATCTCCTTTGCGGCCATGCCGACCAATGCCATGAACAGTGGAATAAGCGGACCGGTGATCAACAATACCAGTCCGGCCGCCCAACTGAACCAGAAAGCCAGCGCAAGAATGAGAGGCGGCAAAAGCAGAACGCGGGCCCGCGCCGGGGCGTAGCGGGTGATGTAAGGCGCCAGCAGATCCAGTTTTTCGCCCGCCAGTGCTGCGACGGCGCCGCCGCCGGGACCTGTCGTCCGTTGCGCCTCGCGGGCGACAATGCCGGCACGAATTTGACGCACGACACCGGTTGCTGCGTCAAACAGGATGGCTTCTGAGAGGCTTGCAATGCCGGCGCGCAACAAGCCCAAAGCGACGAAGCCGCCTGCGACGGCAAGAGGGCCGGGGCCAGTCATTCCGGGCAGCAAGCCGGCAATGCCGAGCGCCACCAGCGCTGCCTGCAACGGCCACAGCAGCGCCGCGATGACAGAAAGCGCGGCGGCGCGGCGCAAATGCATTCGTGCCGGGCGCACAAGCAGATCCAGCGTTGCTTCACCCGTGTCGGGTTTCGATCGTGTCTTCCTGTCCATGCCGGCCTGTAAAGCTGTATCAGGGATGTGGTTTATAGCCATTTGTCCGCGCTTGATGTGACATGGATCAAATACTGCATCCGAAATTCAAGTATTCTGGATGAAGAGCAAACATGTGGGAAACCGATGCGCCTGACGACCCGTACCAATCTTGCAAGCAGAATTCTCATGTACTGCGCCGTAAACGCTGCGCGTACCGTGCGGGCTACGGGTATTGCAACAGCCTGCAATGCATCCGGCAATCATGTTTCACAGGTGATCCACAAGTTGCAACAGAACGGCTTTGTCAAGACACTGCGCGGCCGGTCCGGCGGACTGACGCTCAATCTGCTGCCTTCAGAGATATCAATGGGCCGGGTTTTCAGGATTTTCGAGGCTGGTGTGCCGTTTGCCGAATGCTTTGATCGTGAAACAAATACCTGCCCTTTGGTCGAAGAGTGCCGGTTGCGCACCTATATCGAGCGAGCAGTGGAGGCGTTCTACCACGAACTCGATCTTGTCACGCTGGACGATATGGTGAGGGGCAATTGCGGGCTTTCGGCCTTGCTGGCCATGCGGCCGGATAACATGCCGGATTGCAAGGCGGCGCCAGACAGGTTCGCCTCGAACTAGACCAAGCGGCTTTTGCATTGTCTTGCGGGACGAATTCGGCAGGTGAAGTTTATTCTTCGTTGAGTGGAGCGCGTATCGCAGCATGTTGCAATCAAACATTCCGTTATCCTATGGGCATGGCGCACGGCAATCCGGCTTGTCATCGAGTCCGCTTGCCATGTAAACATATGGCCGGGAGATGCCGTCCGGAATGACAAGCAGACGGCTTGAGGAACAATGTTTGAAGGACACGACCCCTATCTTGTAACGCTGTCGATTATCATTGCGGTATTGGGCGGCTATACTGGTTTCGGATTGGCGGCCCGCATCCGCGGCACGGTCGGCATCAATCGGCGCGTGCTTCTGGTCGGGGCTGCCGGTTTTCTGTCCGTGGGTATCTGGACCATGCATTTCATCGGCATGCTTGCGGCTCCCCTGCCGCCGGATGCGAGCTATCTCGTCTTGCCGACCATCGTGTCTTTCCTGATTTGCGCGCTGGTTGTCGGTGTTTCCTTGTTTTTCGTCAGTGTCGGCAAGCCCTCCAGCCTGCGCGTCATTGCATCCGCCGTCCTTCTCGGTCTGGGCATAAGTTCGATGCATTATGTCGGTATTCACGGACTGGCGGGCAATTTCACGATCAGGCACGATCTATCGATGGTGGTCTTGTCGGTGCTGATTGCCGTGGCTGCGGCTTATGGCGGACTGCTGATCTATCTGGCGCCGCAAGGCGGCATGCGCCTGGCTATCTGCGCGGTCGCCTTCGGCCTGGCCGTTTCCGGCATGCATTACACGGCAATGTACGGGATGCATTTCGTCACCGGCGCAGGATCGGGCCACATGGCCGACATGGCCAATGGCCTTGAGGCCTCGCCGCAAATCCTGTCGTTGATCATCGCCTTTCTGTGCTTCGTCATCGCGGCGGGCTTCCTGCTGTTGTTGATGCCCGAATCGCGCAGCCAGGCTGAAGCGGCGGCAGTGGCAGGCGCGCCTGCGCCGTATCTGCAGATGGATGGTGCAATGACGCCGCTGAATTCGGCAGTCGCCAATTTCAGCCCGGCGACAAAAATTCCGGTGCAAACGGCCAATGCCACGCACTTCATCGATATCGGCGAGGTTCGCTCGATCCGGGCCGACGCCCATTATACCTGGGTTCATGACGGCATGCGGGAGCGAATGTGCAGTTGGGCGATCTCAGAGGCGGAAGCGCAACTGGATCCGGTCGTCTTCAGCCGCGTTCACCGCAGCTATATCGTCGCAATCGGCCATGTCGCGTCACTGCGCAAGGAGGGCGACGGCGCCGTCATCGAGCTGGATGGGCCGACACCGCATCTGGTACCCGTCAGCCGCGCGAAAATTGCTGATCTGAAAGCGATGCTGGGCCTCTCAAAACGAAGCACCTTACGTCATTAGGTCATTGTTCCTGACGCAGTTCGTGCGCGTTTCGGCGCATTTCATGCGAAAAATCGCCTTTCGTGTGATGGTCCGCCCCTGTTCGCTTGCACGCCGGGAAGATGCGCCACAGCCTTGATCCAGAGCGTTCGCCACGAGGAGAAGCGAACGGGATGGAGGAACACATGATACCCGGAGAATTCAACTATCATCGGCCCGGTTCGCTGGCTGATGCTGTAAAGCTGCTCGCCGATCTTGGCGATGAAGCCCGGCCGCTGGCAGGCGGACACAGCCTGATTCCGATGATGAAATTGCGGATGGCCACGCCCGAACATCTCATTGACCTGCACGGCATTTCTGCATTGCGCGGCATAAAGCGCGATGGCGACAGGCTGGTGATCGGCGCAATGACCACCCAGGCCGATCTCGTGGCTTCGCCGGATATTGCGGCAGCACTGCCAATTCTCAGGCAGACCGCCTTGCTGATCGCGGATCCGCAGGTCCGATACAAGGGCACGGTCGGCGGCAATGTCGCCAATGGCGATCCCGGCAATGACATGCCGGCATTGATGATGACGCTGGGGGCAACTTACGAACTGGAGGGTCCTTCCGGCAAGCGTTCGGTTCCAGCAACGGAGTATTATCAGGCTGCCTATTTCACCTCGCTTGAACAGGGTGAAATCCTGACGGCAATCTTGGTGCCGGCGGCTGCGGCCGGTCACGGCTACGCCTATGAAAAGCTCAAGCGCAAGGTTGGTGATTATGCAACGGCTGCGGCTGCCGTTGTCCTGTCGATGGAGGGCGGCAAGGTCTCCCAATGCGCAATCGGGCTCACCAATCTTGCCGATACGCCGCTGTTGGCTGAGGAAGCGGCTAAATCGGTGATCGGAACCTCGCTGGACGAGGCGGCCCTGAAGCGCGCCGCAGCCCTTGCCATCGCAATCATGGAGCCCGCCGCAGATGCCCGCGGGCCGGTTGAATATAAAAAGCATGTCGGCGGCATCATGGTCATGCGGGCGCTGACGCGCGCCGCTGCCGTTGCAGCCTGAGGGAGAGAGAAATGGCAAAAACCCATGTTAAAATGACGGTGAACGGCGCAGAAGTGGAGGGGCTCGTCGAGCCCCGGACGCTGCTCATTCATTTCATTCGTGAAAACCTGATGCTGACCGGCGCCCATATCGGCTGTGAAACATCCCATTGCGGCGCCTGCACGATCGATATTGACGGCATGTCGGTCAAGAGTTGCACAATGTTTGCGGTCCAGGCCGAAGGCTCGTCGATCACCACCATCGAGGGCGTTGCCAATGCCGACGGCACTTTGTCGGCGTTGCAGGAAGGCTTCCGGATGATGCACGGGCTGCAATGCGGCTTTTGTACGCCGGGCATGATCCTCAGGGCCCGCAGGCTGCTTGAGGAAAATCCATCACCGACGGAGGAAGAAATCCGTTTCGGCATTGCCGGCAATCTGTGCCGTTGCACAGGATACCAGAACATCGTGAAGGCGATCCAGTATGCCGCTGCCAAGATCAACGGCACTGAATTCCAGGAGGCGGCAGAATGAATGACATGACTCCCACGCGGGAAGAACGCGAAGCCAGGCTTGAAGGCATGGGCTGCAAGCGCAAGCGGGTCGAAGATGTCCGCTTCACGCAGGGCAGGGGCAATTATGTCGATGACGTCAAGCTGCCCGGCATGCTGCACGGAGATTTCGTCCGCTCGCCGCACGCCCATGCGCGCATCAAATCGATCAATACAGCCGAAGCGCTGAAAGTGCCCGGCGTCCTGGCGGTGCTGACAGCGGAAGACCTCAAGGGCGTCAATCTTGCCTGGATGCCGACGCTGGCCGGCGACGTGCAGATGGTGCTGGCTGACGGCAAGGTGCTTTTCCAGAATCAGGAAGTCGCCTTCGTGGTGGCCACCGACCGCTATGCCGCCGATGACGGCATCAACAAGGTCGAGGTGGAATATGAAGCCCTGCCGGTGATCGTCGATCCGTTCAAGTCCATGGACAAGGACGCGATCGTGCTGCGCGAGGACATCAAGGACAAGATGGAAGGCGCCCACGGGCCGCGCAAGCATCCCAACCACATTTTCGAATGGACAGTGGGCGACAGCGACCTGACCAATGCAGCGTTCCGCAATGCCGACGTGACCATCAAGGAGATGCTGTCCTACCACCGGACGCATCCGTCGCCGCTGGAAACCTGCCAGTGCGTCTGTTCCTTTGACAAGATCAATGGCGAATTGACGATATGGGGAACCTTCCAGGCGCCGCATGTCATCCGCACGGTGGTCGCGCTGATCTCCAAGATACCGGAACACAAGATCCATGTGATTGCACCCGATATCGGCGGCGGTTTCGGCAACAAGGTCGGCGCCTATCCGGGTTACATCTGCTCGGCCGTCGCCTCCATCGTCACCGGCAAGCCGGTCAAATGGGTCGAGGACCGGATGGAAAACCTCACTTCCACATCCTTTGCCCGCGACTACCACATGACCACGGAAATCGCCGCCACCAAGGAAGGCAAGGTCACCGGCCTGCGGGTTCACGTCCTGGCCGATCACGGCGCCTTTGACGCCTGCGCCGATCCTTCCAAATGGCCGGCAGGCTTCTTCAACATCGTCACCGGCTCTTATGATTTCCCGACGGCCCATGTTTCGGTCGACGGCGTCTATACCAACAAGGCGCCGGGCGGGGTGGCCTATCGCTGCTCGTTCCGGGTTACCGAAGCTGCCTATTGCATCGAGCGGGGCATGGATATCCTGGCGCAGAAGCTTGGAATGGACCCTGCGGAATTGCGGCTGAAGAACTTCATCAAGGCCGAGCAGTTCCCCTATCATTCTGCGCTTGGCTGGGAATATGATTCCGGCGACTATGACACCGCACTGCGCAAGGCGATGGATTTTGTCGGCTATGACGCGTTGCGCAAGGAGCAGGCGGCAAAGCGCGAGGCCTTCAAGCGCGGCGAAACCCGTGACATCATGGGGATCGGCGTATCCTTCTTCACCGAAATCGTGGGTGCCGGCCTGTCGAAGAATTGCGATATCCTCGGTATTGCGATGTTTGACAGTTGCGAAATCCGCATGCATCCGACCGGTGCGGGCATTGCCCGTGTGGGCACCAAGAGCCAGGGGCAGGGCCACGAAACCACATGGGCGCAAATCATCGCCACTGAAATCGGCATTCCGGCCGACGATATCATGGTCGAGGAAGGCAATACCGATACGGCGCCTTACGGCCTTGGAACCTATGGTTCACGCTCGACGCCGGTTGCGGGTGCGGCCATTGCCATGGCCGCGCGCAAGATCAAGGCCAAGGCGCAGATGATCGCGGCCTATATGCTCGAGGTCCATGAAGGCGATCTGGAATGGGATATCGACGGTTTCCGGGTCAAGGGACTGCCGGAGAAATTCAAGTCGATGAAGGATATCTGCTGGGCGGCCTATCATTCGGTGCCGCCGGGCATGGAGCCTGGTCTTGAGGCGGTCAGCTATTATGATCCGCCCAACATGACCTATCCCTTCGGCGCCTATATCTGCGTCATGGAAATCGATGTCGATACCGGTGTCTACAAGATCCGCCGTTTCTACGCGCTGGATGATTGCGGCACGCGGATCAACCCGATGATCATCGAGGGCCAGGTGCATGGCGGGCTGACGGAAGCCTTCGCCATCGCGATGGGACAGGAAATCAGCTATGACGAGACCGGAAATGTGATGGGCGGTTCTTTCATGGATTTCTTCATACCAACCGCTGTTGAAACACCGCATTGGGAAACAGGCTTCACCGTCACTCCGTCGCCGCATCACCCGATCGGGGCCAAGGGCGTCGGCGAAAGCCCGAATGTCGGCGGCGTGCCGGCCTTCTCCAACGCCGTCAATGATGCTTTCTCCTTCCTGGGAAGCACCCATATCCAGATGCCGCACGATTACTGGCGGAACTGGAGGGCCGCCAAGGCGCTTGGTGCGGTTGCCTGACCGGAGGACGCCCGATGCCGGATGGCAATGACAATACTATAACACTCGCCCGCTCCGGCAACGGAACGGGCGAGGGCGGGGATTTGGCTTCGCGTGAATACATAGCCGAACGGCTGACGCTGTCGGGATATATTCCCGATGGTGAATTGGTGACGGCCATTCAATTGATGGAAATGCTGAAAAGGCCGCTTTTGCTGGAAGGCGAGGCTGGCGTGGGCAAGACATCGGTTGCCAGTGCGCTGGCCGCCGTCCACGGCACGGAATTGATCCGGCTGCAATGCTATGAGGGCCTTGACCAGGCTGCGGCCCTTTATGAATGGAATTACCAGCGGCAATTGCTGGCAATCCAGGCCCATCAGGGTCGTGACGCGGCGGCGGTGGAAGACCAGATTTTTTCGGAAAAATATCTTCTCGAACGGCCCTTGCTGGCCTCCATTCGCCGCAAGCGCTCGCCCGTCCTGTTGATTGACGAAGTGGACCGGGCCGACGAGGAGTTTGAAGCTTTCCTGCTTGAGGTGCTTTCGGATTTCCAGATATCCATTCCGGAGCTTGGTACAATCCACGCCACTTCCATTCCCCATGTCGTGCTGACATCGAACGGCACGCGCGAACTGTCGGACGCGCTGCGCCGCCGTTGTCTTTATCACTATGTCGATTACCCCGATGTCGACCGCGAGGCGCGCATCATCATGGCCCATGTCGCCGATGCCGGTGTATCGCTTTCCCTTCAAATCGCCCGCATGTTGGAAAAGATCCGCAAGCAGGAATTGCGCAAGGTGCCCGGCGTGGCTGAAACACTCGACTGGGCGGCAGCTTTGGTCGGCCTGGATGTCAAAAACCTGCAGGATTCTCCGGACGCGGTGCATGAAACCCTGCTTTGCCTGCTGAAGACCAAGGAAGACAAGGCGCGAATGCCCCGTGAAGTGACCGAAAGGTTGCTGGGGAGGCTGGAATGAGTTGCTGCGGCCCGCCCATGACCAAGGAGGAAAGCGACGAAGTCAGCAGATTGGTTTCCGGCAAGCTGGCGGCTTTCGTCGCGACATTGCGTGAAAATGCCTTTGTGGTCGGCTTGGGCGAAGCCCAGGATGCAGCGGTGCTGATGGCAAGAGGCATTGCCGACCGCCCCGCCCAGATGCGCTCGGCCTTCCGACACCTGTTTTCTGCAAGGCGGGAAGACTGGCAGAAGTTCGAAGGCCTGTTTGATGCTTTCTGGCTGGCCAAACGCGTGCGCCAGCGCTCGCTCGTTTCGGGCTCCGCAAAGCCTGCAAGCAACCCGGCGCTGAAGAGCATTGCCGATGCGGCATCGCAAAAAGGCGGCGATGAGATTGGCGATCAGGTTCCATCCACCGATGAGGCCGGCAGCAGCGAAGGCTCGGAAGGGCGGATGGAAGGGGCGTCCCGCGCCGACGCCATTCAGGAGACCGATTTCCGCAAGCTCAACAATCCTGAAGACATCAGGCAGGCGCATCTGATCGCCGCGCAACTGGCAAAGGCGATGCGCACCCGCCTGACAAGGCGGGATCTGGCGCGATCGTCGGGCTACCGGCTGGATCTGCGTCGCACCATCCATGCCAATATCAATCATGGCGGCGTGCCCGTGACTTTGGTCAAGCGGCAGCACAAGCCGAAGCCGTTGCGGCTTATCGTCCTTCTGGATGCTTCCGGTTCAATGAGTCTTTATACCGGGGTTTTCCTGCGCTTCATCCATGGCGTGCTCGATGAATTCCGCGAAGCGGAGGCCTTCCTGTTCAATACCAGGCTGGCCCATGTCTCAGACGCCATGAAGGAGCGCGATCCGGCCCGCGCGCTCGACCGGCTGTCGCTGATGGCCCAGGGCGCCGGCGGTGGCACAAAGATCGGCGAGTGCCTGCAAACCTTCAATCGCTGGCATGCCGGCCGCGTCATCCATTCCCGCACCTGCGTGATGATCGTTTCGGACGGCTACGAAACCGGCGACGCCAAATTGCTGGGAACCGAGATGGCGGCGCTGGCCCGGCGTTGCCGCCGGATTGCCTGGCTCAATCCGATGATGGGATGGCACGATTATACGCCCGTTGCGGCCGGAATGCAGGCCGCCATGCCCCATATCGACCTGCTGGCCCCGGCCAATACGCTGGCGTCATTGGCTGCCCTTGAACCCTATCTGGCAAAATTATGAGGGAGAAGACCATGACCGCACATGTTGATGTAATGGACCTCGTCTCGCAAATGAAATCCGCGGATGAATGTTTCGCGCTCGCCACGGTGGTGCGGACGGTTTCGGTGACTGCCGCCAAGGCCGGCGCCAAGGCGATCATCCGGCCCGATGGTTCGATTGCCGCAGGCTGGATCGGCGGCGGTTGCGCCCGCGGCGCAGTGCTGAAGGCTGCCCGAGACTCTTTGGCCGACGGTCAGCCGCGCCTGGTTTCCGTACAGCCGGAAGACCTTCTGGCTGATCTTGGCGTTGCTGCGGGCGACAATCGCAACGGTGTGCGCTTTGCCAAGAATTCCTGCCCCAGCCAGGGCACCATGGATATTTTCATCGAGCCGGTCCTGCCGCGCCCCGCACTTGTGGTGCTCGGCGCCAGCCCGGTTGCTTTCGCGCTGACCGGTCTCGCCGGCCAGTTCGGATTTCACGTCTCGATCGCTGCGGCTGACGCCGATCTGGAACAGGCGTCGGAGGCTGACATCCGCTTGGCCGGATTTGATCTGGACGGTCTGCCGATTGCTCCCCGTTTTATCGTTGTCTCGACGCAGGGCAAGGGCGATGAGACCGCGCTGAAGGCTGCGCTTTCAACCGATGCCGCCTATATCGGCTTTGTCGGAAGTCACAAGAAGATGGCGGTGCTGAAGACACGGCTTGAGGCGGAAGGAATCAGCGCCAATCGCCTGGCGATGATCAAGGGTCCTGCGGGGCTCGATCTCGGCGCGATTACGCCCGAGGAGATCGCGCTCTCCATCCTCGCCGAAATCATCACCTTGCGCCGCAAGGGCCAGCGCGAAAACGTCACGCCGGTTTGAAGCAAAGGAACAAGAAATGGACATGAACGGCAGCGAAACCATCAATGCAGGCATCGATACGGTCTGGCAGGCGCTGAATGATCCCGAGATCCTGCGGCAGTGCATTCCCGGCTGCCAGGACCTGCAAAAGCTCTCCGATACGGACATGACCGCAGTGGTCGTGTTGAAAATCGGGCCGATCAAGGCCAAATTCGAGGGCGCGGTGACGCTATCCAACATTGATGCTCCGCATGGCTACACGATTTCGGGTGAAGGCAAGGGCGGCATGGTCGGCTTTGCCAAGGGCGGGGCGGATGTATCGCTCAAGGAAGAAGACGGAATGACCGTGCTGAGCTATGTGGTCAAGGCCGAGGTCGGCGGCAAGATTGCCCAGTTGGGCGGCAGGCTGATTGATTCCACCGCCAAGAAACTGGCCGGGGAGTTCTTTTCAAGTTTCGGCGAAAAAGTCGGTGCGGCGCAGGTCGCCTGATTTGGTGTGTCCCGGCCGATACGTCGGTGGGTCGGGCTATAAAGGTGAATGCAGAAATGCCGGCATGCAATCGCCCGTAGTTTCACTGGCATGAAAATCCGCTCTACCGCTTTGCAGCGACGCCGGATATCATGAACGCCGACGCGATTCGCCGCAATTTCAGCCATGTCGCCCAGCTGGGTTTCACGTTCGACCTGCAGGTCGTTGCGAGCCGGATGGAGGATGCCGTCAAGCTGGCTGCGGCTTCTCCGTCGGTAAAGTTCATTCTGCAGCACACCGGCATGTTTGAGGATCTGTCTGCCGCCCGCAGGGCAGAATGGCGTGAAGGCATGACGATGCTGGCAGGCCAGCCCAATATCCATTGCAAGCTTTCCGGGTTGGGAACCTTCATCCAGCGCAATGATCCGGCGCATGTGGCCGATGTCATTCACGCCTCGGTGGACATGTTTGGCGCG
The DNA here is from genome assembly GCA_041742335.1 of Rhizobiaceae bacterium. GTDB lineage: Bacteria > Pseudomonadota > Alphaproteobacteria > Rhizobiales > Rhizobiaceae > Rhizobium_E. The sequence goes on along the minus strand of JBGSIT010000028.1, from coordinate 21,849 downwards.
GAACGGTGCCTGTTCGGCTCGAATTTTCCGATTGAGAAGCTCTGGACAGACTATGGCGCGTTGGCGGCGGCCTTTCGTGCAGCCCTTGCAGAATACCAGCCGCACGAGCAATTGCTCATGCTGAATGACAATGCAATCAGGATTTATGATCTGGACAGATCGGGGGACAAAAGATGATCCGTCATACGGTGGTTTTCAGTTTGAAGCATGCGGCGGGTTCGGATGCTGAAAGGAATTTTCTCGATGCTGCGGACACTTTGCGGTCCATCCCCGGCGTGCAGAAATTTGAAAAGCTGCGGCAGATCAGCGCGAAAAATGATTACGCATTCGGCCTTTCGATGGAGTTTGCCGATCAAGCCGCCTACCAAAGCTACAATGACCACCCGGCGCATGCAAAATTTGTCAGCGAACGCTGGATACCGGAAGTCGACCGGTTCATGGAGATTGATTATATCGCGTTGGAATGACGGCGGCTCAGCGGGTCAAACCCCTGTTTCGCCAAGCTTGAAGCCGACGCAGTTCAAGGCCTGGCATTTCCACCCGGCAAGAACCGGAAATGCCGGACGGGTTCTGCCCGCCCGGCTGAGTACGTTGTGAGCCGTATCAGCTGTGGCGAATTTCCGTGCCCAGCACCTTCAGGCATTCCCGAATGAATGCGGCTAGCGCCGTCCAGCCTTTGGCCGATACCATCGTGCCGTCGACCAGCGCATCGGTGGGCGACAGGTCTATATAGGTGCCGCCGGCCAGCGTGACTTCCGGCTCGCAGGCGCCCAATGCGCCAACCTTCTTGCCGCGTACGACGCCATCGACGGCGATCAGGATCTGGACTCCATGGCAGATGGTAAAGATCGGCTTGGACGCCTCGTGGAAGTGCCTGACGATGGCCTGCACCCTTTTGTCGGTGCGGATATATTCCGGGCCGCGTCCGCCGGCGCAATAGACGGCATGATATTGATCAAGCTGCTTTTCGGCCTCGGAGAACGTCTTGTTGATGACGAAGTTGTGCCCAAGCTTTTCTGTATAGGTCTGGTCGCCTTCAAAATCATGCAGCGATGTTCTGAGAATATCACCGGCTTTCTTGTCGGGGCAGACGACATGGACGGTATGGCCGACGGCCTCCATGGCCTGTTCAAAAACGAAGATCTCGTATTCCTCGGTGAAATCCCCGGTCAGCATCAATATTTTCTTGCCTGGCATTTTATGTTCTCCTCACATTTTGATTTGTACTGCCGGCAGATATCCTGTCGGCAATTGGCGGGCGCATGACAGGTCTCAACCGAATGCCGGCAATAGCCGGTCGCGCGATTTTTCGACATGCCGGCGCATCGCTTCTGCGGCCGCATCGGCATCGGCGTTTTCAATAGCCGCCAGTATGGCCTCATGTTCATCGAGCGCTTCTTCTGTGACGCGGTTGTGAAACATCAGCCGAAAGATATGAAAATGGGTGTGCTGGAACGCCAGCGTCTGGCGAACCAGTGCATTTCCGGCCATTTCCAACAACATATCGTGGAAAGCGGCGTCGTGGCGGGCAAATGCCGAATAGCGAAGCCGCGCATCCTTGCCGTCACCGATCGCCATTTTGCCAGCAGCTTCGCGCAGAGCCGCGCATTTGCCGGTATCGCCCGTAACAGCGACCCTGGCTGCGGCAGGCGGCTCCAGCAACAGCCTGAGTTCGTAAAGTTCGTCGAAACGCCGGCGGGTGATTTGCGGTGCGGCGCGATAGCCGACCAGATGGGTCTTTTCCACAAGGCCTTCACCTTCAAGCCGACCCAACGCTTCCCGGATGGGTGTCTGGGAAACGTTGAATTCCTTGACCAGGTCGTCAACGGTGATCCGCGCGCCGGGTGCGATTTTGAGCGCCATCAACCGGGCAAATATTGCCTCATAGACATCACCGGCCAGACCGTTGGCCCGGTGAATATGGGTGCTCGCAGCGGATGGTTGCATGTTTTCGGCCGAGGTCATGTCGCGTTATGGTTTTCAGTTTGTCGGGTTAAATCGCTAACACGAAGACTTGGGTTGTACAATCCAATATCCTATAGGATTTAATATAGAAAACGCTCGCATGCCGCTGAGCCCCATGGCTCTGTCATGGATGATGGGTTGATTTCAGCCCGAATCCCGCATGGGTTCCGGCTGCGAAGTAACAAAAAAGGTCATTGTAGTGGTCGCCGGGGTGACGTGAGGCACGACAGTCGATAACCATGATGGAATCGGCGTGGGTCGATATGAAAGCGCTTCCGGGAAAAGTGAAGCGCAAGACAAACAATATTCGAAATTTGCAGGAGTAGGGGCGTTGAGCAAAGATCCGTTTCGCATCCGCGATCACGTTGGAGCGTTCGACGAGATTGTCGAAGATATTGTAAGCCGGAGCGTGCAAACGCGCAAAACCATTCCAATGCAGGCCGATATCGCCTACGGGCCAAGTGCCGCCGAGACAATCGACTTGTTCTTCCCGGCCGTGATTGAGCCTGCCGCACCTGTGCACATGTTCATCCATGGCGGTTATTGGCGGATGTTTTCCAAACGCGATTATTCCTGTGTGGCCGACACCATCACGGCGGCCGGTGCGATTGCCGTTATTGTCGATTATGACTTGATGCCTGCCGTGACCATGGAAACGATCGTCAGTCAAATCCGGCGGGCAAAAGACTGGGTCGTCAACCACATTTCGGGCTTCGGCGGTGATCCATCACGTCTGTCAATCAGCGGTCATTCCGCTGGCGCTCATCTCGCCACATTCCTGTTCAATGACCCCGAAATTTCCTCTGGAATCGATGCCGCCCTGCTGCTCGGCGGTATCTATGATCTGAAGCCGCTGCAATCTTCCTTCCTCGCAAATGAAATAACGATCACCGATGAGGACATGGTCGCCTTCTCGCCGATGACACATCGATATGATCCGGCAACGCGTGCGACGATCCTTGTCGGCGACGAGGAAACACCGCCATTTCATCAGCAAGCCGATGATTTCACCAGAGTGCTGCAAAAGCAGGGACTTTCGTGCTCCCGGATTGACCTTTCCGGGTGCAACCATATGAGCAGCGTGCGTGACCTCGCGATTGCCGGCACCGAGGCAAGCTCAGTCCTGACTGACTTGATTGCCGGACCCCGGTCTTGAATGCCGAATGGCCGCAGGGCGCGCCGATGCCTGTCGGCAATCTTGCCCGAACCGGGCGCATCATTTGCGCGGGTGGTCATTCCCGCCTTGGTGAGCCATGATGCTGGGCAATCTTCCAGTTGCCGTCCAGCCTGACGAGTACCCAGGTCATGCGATAGGGCATGGGGAGGTCGTCGTCTGCAAAATCCACATGACCTGCGGTGACGATGACATCCTGAGCGACGTCCCGTATCAACGGCATGGGATAGGATTTTACGCGAACGCCTGGTGGTCGACCGCCAAAATAATTCCTGACTTCATTCCGGCCGACATGCAATTTGTCGACCGATCCGAACAATGTCGCATCCTCGGTGTAAAGCGCCATATGCCTGTCGAGATCGTGGGCATTGAAAGCTGCGATCCATTCCTGAAGCAGGCTTTCGACCGTGGGAGTATTCATGATTGACTTGTCCTCTAGTTTTGGGGGCGCTGGACCGTTATCCGGCGAATCCGGACCTTGATTTGCGAAAGGCGGACTGCGGGACCAGAATGCATCGACGGGCGCAGCCAGGTCAATGGTTGCCGGCATCTCGCCGGTCGTTGTTGATGCTCGATGCCGGTCAAAAGCTGGATTGAATTGCCGGTGGATCATGAGATGCCTTTTAAGCGGGTGGACAACTTCGAATAGGTTTATGAGCGCCGCCATTCTGGCAGCTACCGTCTCCATGGCAAGTTCACCTGCCTCGGCCGAAGTTACCGGCGATAAAATCGGAACACTGGAATGTGAAGTTGAAGGTGGTATCGGATTGTTGATCGGATCCAGCAAGAAACTGACCTGCATGTTCTCAGGTTCTGATGGAAAGTCAGAAAACTATACTGGATCAATCAATAAATTGGGACTTGATGTTGGTATTTCCGGAAAATCGTTTATTAAGTGGGTGGTATTTACCCCGGCCGGAATTACAATTGGTGATCATGCTTTGGCAGGTTCTTATGTTGGTGTGTCAACCGGCCTGTCGCTTGGCATCGGGCTTGGCGCGAATGCACTGGTGGGCGGGCAGGCGAAAGAAATCGGCCTTCAGCCTTTGAGTGTTTCTGGCGATACCGGCTAGAACGTGGCGCTTGCCATATCCAAGCTTAACCTGGTTGCAGATCAGTAATCAGCAAACTTTCTGGAGCGAAGCATGCCAATCTCGGTAAAATCACGTAATGCGTCCCGTTTAACGGCATGTTTTTTCATGGCGTCGGCTGCCGCTTCGGTTGCACCGGCTTACGCTGCCGATTCCATCATGGAAGAACGCTTCGCTCAGGATGCTCCCCTTGTTCAAAACGCAGTGCCCGGATTTGAGTTTGAACTGGGCGGCGGCGTTTCAACCCAGCCCAGTTTTGAAGGTTCTGATCGATATACTTATACAGGATTTCCGATATTTCATTTTGGCTACTTGCGTCTCGAAAACGGCTTTTCGCTTGGCGGAGGGGATGGAACCGGCTTTGGCATAGCGCCATCCTTCCGCTATCTCGGCGCACGAAAGGCCAAGGATGATCCGGCATTGCTGGGCCTGTATGACATTGACGCAGCAGTAGAATTGGGTGCAGGACTCTCCTACGCTTGGGACAATGCGCGCATTTTCGGCGACGTGCGTTACGGCGCAATCGGGCATCATGCTTTTGTTGGCGAAGTGGGCGCAGATGCAATCATGCGTCCGCTTGATGATGTCACGCTGTCATTCGGCCCGCGCGCTTCCTTTGCCAGCGCCAAATACAACCAGACCTATTTTGGGGTTACCGGTCCGGAATCCACTGCGTCCGGTCTGTCCGCCTTCAAGGCGGGCGCCGGCTTCAAGTCTGTCGGCGTGGCAGCACTTGCGCGCTATGATTTTGCACAGAACTGGGCCGTCGAAACAGGCGCCGGTTACAATAGGCTTGTCGGCGATGCCGGCAAATCGCCGGTTACAGCCTTGGGTTCACGCGACCAATACAGGTTCACGTTCGGATTGGTGCGCAGTTTCTCCATGGATTTCTGATCAACTAAATATATTGCATTTCAGGCAAGTATTGCGTCATTTGCTGTATTGCAGCACTTTATGAAATGTCAGCCCATGCCTTGCCCGGTTTTTCACTGTTGTTTGGCCGATTCTTACATTGAAGGGACTATTTTATGCGCGGGTCCGTAGGATTGAAGCATGTCTTGATGATGCTTCTGGCACTGTCCCTTGGGTTTCATGCAGCCTATGCGGGCGAAGTGATTGAACGCGTCAAGTCCAAAGGACTTATCCGGATTGCGACAGATCCGGCTTGGGCGCCTATTCCTGAAAGGATGAAAGTGGCCGGTGGCAGGGTTTTGATCCTGGTGTGGCCGTAGAGATAGCCAAGCGGCTTGGTGTCAAACTTGAGTTTGTCACGCCGAACTGGGATCTCATAACGGTCGGCAACTGGAAGGGCGGCTGGGATCTTTCGGTTGGCGGAATGACGCCAACTGAGGAGCGCGGCAAGGTTATGGCCTTTCCGGCGGATGCCACCGGAAAGCGCATTGGTGCGCTGACGGGTTCAATCTTCGAAAAATATATGAAACAGGAGCCCATCGGCTTTGCCAACAATTATCCAACGGTTTACAAGATCAATGATCCGCTGATCGTGGGATATGATACGGCGGAAGCCGCCTGTATTTCCTTTACCTGATCAAAAACGGAGCGCCGCTGAAGATTGTTGGGCAGCCGCTGTCTACGGGCCCGCATCGCTTGCCATCGAGCCGGGCGATCCTGAATTCCAGCAATTGCTGAAGGATACTGTCACTGCCATGCAGGACGACGGCACCCTGTCGGCGCTGTCGGTCCAGTGGTTTGGCGTGGACCTGATAAAGAAGCTGTAAGATGTCCGGCCCCGATACAGGGCCGGACGCGCAGCCAACAGGCTTGAACGCGACGTCAGATCAGAATGAATGAACGACGATCTTGCCCTTTGCCTGTTTGGTTTCAATGAGGGCATGGGCGGCGCGAATATTTGCGGCATTGATCGGAGAAAGAACCTCGCTGAGCGTGGTGCGAATTCGTCCGGCGTCAATTTCATTGGCCACATGGTTCAGCAAATTGTGCTGCTCGATCATGTCGGGCGTCGCAAACATGGCGCGGGCAAACATGAATTCCCAATGCAGGCTGGCAGCCTTCGTCTTCATTCCCGCCATCGGCATTGCCACATCGGTATTGTCGATCGAGACAATCCCGCCCTGTGGCCGGATCAATTCAACCGCAGTTTCCCAATGGCGCATGTCATTGAAGATGGCGACGTGGTCGACATGCCGAAAGCCCAAAGCGCGAACCTGTTCAACCATTGGTTCGCGGTGATTGACGACGTGATCGGCGCCGAGCGTCTTGACCCAGCTTGCCGTTTCGGGGCGTGACGCGGTGGCGATCACTGTAAGGCCGGCCGCCTTGGCCAACTGGATGCCGATCGAACCGACACCGCCGCCGGCGCCGATGATGAGAAGGGTTTGCCCCTTGTCGGCGCCGTCGCGATCAATTCCCAGGCGGTCGAAGAAAGCCTCGTAAGCCGTAATTGTTGTCAGCGGCAATGCCGCAGCCTCTGCGAAGCTGAGGGTCTTGGGCTTGAAGCCGACGATGCGTTCGTCGACCAGTTGAAATTCGGCGTTGGAGCCTGACCGGGTAATATCGCCGGCATAATAGACCTCGTCGCCGGGGGCAAACAATGTCACGTCCGGACCGACAGCTTCAACAGTGCCGCTGGCGTCCCAGCCTAGCACGCGGGGCGTTTCCTCAACCCCGTCCTTGGGGCTGCGGATCTTGGTGTCCACCGGATTGATGGATACGGCCTTGACGGCGACCAGAAGATCGCGACCTGCCGCAATCGGCTTTGGCAATTCGACATCAAGAAACGCTTCCGGGTTCTCGACTGGCAGGTAATGTGTGAGTGCGACAGCTTTCATTGAAAAGTCTCCTGGGCTTCCGGCCTGATCACTTGGTATGGGTCATTTCGTTGAGCGTGAATGCCGCGACTGCGCCGTCGGTGGCCTGCACATAAGCGGCGATATGCGGCGCATCCATGTGGGTCTGCCACAATTCGCGTGATTCCCAGTTTTCGAAAAACAGGAAATGCGCCGGATTGTCGTTGTCGCGGTGAAGGTCATATTGGATACAGCCCTTTTCGGTCCGTGTCGGCGCAACCAGCTTTTCAAGCTCGGCCTTTACCAGTTCGATCTGATCGGGGTTGGCATGGATGTTTGCCACGATGGTCAGTTTTGTCATATCCCAAGCTCCTTGTTCGGCGATAAGCAGGATATAGACGCTTGCCGATGCCGAATAAACCGCCAGAATACGGAATTATAATCCGGAAATACCGTACAGTGCTGCTCGACAACATCGCCCTTTTTCTGCAGATCGTTGAAAAGGGCAGCCTGACGGCCGCCGGTCGCGAAGCCGGTCTCTCATCCACCACCTTTGGACCAGGCTGGTTGATGGAGGGCAGGGGCTTTCGCATCGGCGCTGAAATCCCGTCAGAGTTTGCCCATTACCGTGTCCGCGCAACTCTCGCCCAGCATCAATGCGGGCGCATTGGTGTTTCCGGCGTTGATATCGGGGACCGCAGACATGTCGCAGACCCGAAGACAGCTTACGCCGCGAACACGCATGCGGGGATCGAGCACGACCATCCATCCTGGACCGCATCCCGGCGGGGCGCTGGGGCAAGCCGTCGGATTTCGCGGGCTCCGCCGTTTTCCGTGCATCAGCAGCATCGGACCAGGTGCACGGCACGGTCATGACGGTCAATGGCAGCTGGATGGGGCGATAGATTCCCGCTTGCGTCTGACCGCACCGGATCTGGCCTGAGCGTTCTTTCGTATTGCGCGCCTCTGCAGGAGATCGGCCATATAGAGAGAAGTTTTCATGCATACTGAAAATAGTGCAAGCTTATCCTTTCTGGAATACCGAGATTTGGATATGCTGAATATGTAGCGGCGATCTTTTCATGTCGGCGCATCTTCAAAAAGAGCAGTATTCTTACATGATTAACCCCAAAGATCTCGCCGACACCTACAGTGTCGATAAGAAGATGACCTTCAGCGCCAAAATGCGAACCCGGCGGTTCAAGGTCGTGAACGAAATTATCGAAGCGGTCATAAGGAAAAAGGGCGCCTGCAATATTCTGGATATTGGCGGCTCGGAATATTACTGGAAATTGAACGGGCAATTTATCGCCGCCCATTCCGGAAAATTGTCCATTACCATCGCCAATGTTGAAGAGGACGAAGTCAACTTCGAAGACACGGAGCTGTTCAGCTACCGGGTTGGCGATTGCACCAAGGCGGAGCTCTATGACGGGCCCTATGATTTTATACATTCCAATTCGGTTATCGAGCATGTGGGATGCTGGAAGTTCATTCGGGCGATGGCTACAAATATCATTGATACCAGATTGCCTTATTACGTTCAGACACCGAATTACTGGTTTCCGATGGAGCCGCATTTCAGGACAATCGGCTTTCAGTTTCTGCCCATCGACGTAAGGGCCAGGATGTTGCTCAAGCATCAACGTGGCTTCCGCAAGGCCTCCAATATTGATGAGGCCATGCAGGAGGTGGAATCGGTCAATCTTTTGACAGCGCCTCAATTGGCCGTTCTGTTTCCCGCAGCGGAAATCCTGCGCGAACACTTCGGTCCCCTGACGAAATCGTTCATGGTCGTCCATAATCCAGCGCAATGAAGTCCGCAAAAGCGCTGTGCCAGGCGGCCGTTACTTTTGATTTCTCGCCGCAATATTCGGTTGGCGCGTCGATATTTAAGTGGCGCGCTGATCTTTTCCATCCTAAAACCGAAACGCTTTGAGGCGGGCATCGGCTGGCATCTAGCGAAAATTTTATGCGCGACGGGGCAAGGGCGACATTTGCATGCAAGCTTTCTGCCGGGATGATTTGGGTGTCGGAGCGGCACATTGCCGGGCCGCAGGTTCAAGGCCGCCCAGATTGAACGGGATCGACGCCCTGCGTGATTTTGCCACTGTCATGGGCAAGAGTACTGTTGAAAATTATTGGCAATTCTGGCAGTTGCGCGTTACGGGTGCACAGCAGCAATTTTCAAATAAACAATCCCGCCCGGATTTGCGCATTTTGCGCAATTGTTGGCGGAACGGAAAAGCAACGAGGCGCGTCGCCGCCAATCAGGACCATACAGGCGGATTTGTTGCGACGTGACGGCGGCAAGGCGGGGCGGTGACCCGGCCGGCAGTTGGACAAACCATGAGACAGAACTGAGAGGGAGTACCAATGAAGAAAATCTATCCCGATGCCAAAGCGGCGCTGGAGGGTCTGTTGTCCGACGGCATGTTTGTCGCGGCAGGAGGCTTCGGCCTCTGCGGCATTCCGGAATTATTGATCGCGGCGATCCGTGACTCGGGCGTCAAGCAACTGACCATCGCTTCCAACAATGCCGGGGTTGATGATTTCGGCTTGGGCCAGCTGCTGCAAACGCGGCAGGTGAAGAAGATGATTTCCTCCTATGTTGGAGAAAATGCCGAGTTCATGCGCCAATACCTCTCGGGCGATCTTGAACTGGAATTCAATCCGCAAGGCACTTTGGCCGAGCGGATGCGTGCCGGCGGTGCGGGAATACCGGGCTTTTATACCAAGACCGGCGTTGGCACCATCATTGCCGAAGGCAAGGAACACAAGGATTTCAACGGCCAGACCTACATTCTCGAGACCGGCATTGTCGCCGACATCTCGATTGTGAAGGCCTGGAAGGCGGATTCGTCCGGCAACCTGGTGTTTCGCAAGACGGCCCGCAACTTCAACCCGCCAGCCGCCACTTGCGGCAGGGTCTGCGTTGCCGAGGTTGAGGAAATCGTGCCGCTGGGCAGCCTTGATCCGGACCTTATCCATCTTCCGGGGATTTATGTCCACCGGTTGATTCAGGGCGAACATGAAAAGCGCATCGAACAACGTACAACCCGCAAGAGGGCGTGAGCCGGGGCCAAATGGCCGCGATCATCGCCAATAGGGCAATAAGACCAAGGAGAAAGACCATGTGGGACCGCAATCAGATGGCTGCGCGGGCGGCGCTGGAACTACAGGACGGCTGGTATGTCAATCTCGGAATCGGAATTCCCACGCTGGTGGTGAATTACATTCCCGAAGGTGTCAGCGTCACGCTGCAATCGGAAAACGGCATGCTCGGCATGGGACCGTTCCCCTATGAGGGAGAAGAGGATGCAGACCTGATCAATGCCGGCAAGCAGACCATCAGCGAATTGCCGCAGACGGCCTATTTTGACAGCGCGCAGAGCTTTGCCATGATCCGTGGCGGCAAGATAGCCATGGCTATCCTGGGCGCCATGGAAGTCAGCGAGAACGGCGACCTGGCCAATTGGATGATCCCCGGCAAGCTGGTCAAGGGCATGGGCGGCGCGATGGATCTGGTTGCTGGCGTCGGCCGCGTCGTGGTGGTGATGGACCACGCCAACAAGTCCGGCGAAAGCAAGGTGCTGAAAAGCTGCACGCTTCCGCTGACCGGCAAGGCTGTGGTCGACCGCATCATCTCCAATCTCGGAGTGATGGACGTGGTTGAAGGCGGTTTGAAGATTGTCGAACTTGCCGACGGCGTCACAGAAGCCGAATTGCGTGCGGCGACGGAAGCAACGATCGTCGACTAAAAGCCGCCTGGCTGCCCGTTGCGGCAAAGCAGGATGGGGTTTGTCCCGCTTCAGCGGGGACATTGGTCGGCGGCCAACGCCGCCGGCCTATTTGCATAGCGTGACTTGCCATGCGGCCAAGCGAAAGACCGGAGCCCTCCGGCAGGCGCGATGGCGACTTCGACGCGATCACGATATGCGGCGACCCGACGAAATGGGTGGCCTCTATTTTCAGTCCGTTCGTTTCAGGCAAAAGACCTGATAAATTCATGTGCAGTGCAACATAAGTTGCGTCTGGCGGCTGCAGGCTGTAACATGAGCGCATGTATGCATCCCATGGATTTCTCCGCTCCGACATCGGTGATGTTGACGTTGTATTTTACGACGGTCTCTATCACCTGTTTCATCTTGTTCTGCCCAATCACGATTTTATCGCCCATGCCGTAAGCGACGACGGCATGACCTGGCGGCGCGTGCGCAATGCATTGTTTGTCGGCGAACCGGGCGGCTGGGACGATGACATGCTGTGGACGATGCATGTGACGCCTGACCCGGAAAAGCCCGGTTCATGGCGGATGTTCTATACGGGATTGGCGCGTTCCGAATTCGGTCGCGTGCAGCGGGTCGGTTTGGCGCGGTCGGACGATCTCTATCATTGGACGCGTTGCGAAAGCGGACTCTATCCACTTGAAATAGACGGCAAGTTCTACGAATCCAAGGCCGACGAGGGACGGAAGTGGGTCAGCTTCCGCGACCCGTTCTTCTATTTCGATCCGGTTTCCGGCGATCGGTTCCTGCTGTCGTCCGCCCGCATCAAGGACGGCCCGGTGATCCGACGCGGTTGTGTGGGCCTTGCGCGCGAAACCGCACCGGACCATTTCGAATTCGAAGCGCCGCTGCATCGTCCCGGCCTTTATGACGATGTCGAAGTGCCCAATCTATTCCGGCTCGACGGACGGTATTTCCTGATGGGATCGATCCGTGAAGACATCAAGATACATTATTGGTATTCCGATACGATTCATGGGCCCTATGAGAATTTTTACGACAATGTGTTGTTGCCCAGCGGCAATTACGCCGCCCGCATCTGCCGCGTCGGCGAGATGATATTGCTGTTCAATTTCTTTACCCGCAAGGAGGTCGTGAACGGCAGGGAAGTCATAACGCGTCTATTGCCGCCGCCCAAGGAACTGACGGTCAGCCAGCACGGACGACTGGTCCTGCGGTCCTATGGCGGCTTTGACAAATTGGCCAAGGAAGCCGTCACCTTCACTGAACCCGCGCAATACGAACAGCTTTTCGGCAATCCGCATGCCCGTGTCGAAGATGACGAAAATAGCGTGCACCTGTCCTGCAACAGCGGTTATGAAGCGTTCCTGATTCCCGGCGAACATCAGGATTTTCGCCTTCGCGCCCAAATCCGTCTGGAAGGCAGAGGCAAATGCGGACTGGTTCTCAGGGTGTCGCCGGAAGGCGACGGCTATTATCTCGCGCTCGATCTGGTCAAGGGCTTTGTTGAACTGCGCCATTGGGGCGCGAGTCCGCAAGCTGAATTTGAACATGCCTTCCGCTACGAATCCCTGCAAAGCGGCACTTTCATCATCAACTCTGATCGTCAGGATTGGGATATCGCCGTGGTTACCCATGGCACCTATTTCGAACTCTCGATCAATGGTCAAATCACGTTGAGTCTGGCTGATGACGGCTTTCTGACCGGGCGCGTCGGCTTTTACACCGAATCAGCGAAAGTCAAATTGACCGGCGTCCAGATCGAAGAATTGCAGCGACCGATTATCGAACACGAAGCAGTCTACACAGCCACCCGACCCATGGAGATGCTGACCCCCGAACCGGCGGCGGCAGAAGGCATATGAACCCGCCCTCAATCACGGCCACGCGTCCCTGGTTACTGATCAGCGATGTCGATGACACATTGACTGGCGACGCCGCAGGGCTGATCGCGCTGGATGCCGCGATTGCCGCAAATCGCGACCGTATCTGGTTTTCGCTCAATTCCAGCCGCCCGGCGCCAAGCGTTTTGCGGACGCTGCGCGAGGTTTTTCCCGAAACCATGGTCCCTGATGCGATCATAACGGCGTTGGGCACGGAGATTTCCCTCGGCGGCAAGCCGCTTGAGGGCTGGCAGGAGAAATTTGCCCATTGGCCGCAGCCCGAAATACATGCGCTGCTTTTATCGCTGGGCCACAGGCCGCATGATGATGAATTCCAGACGCCGCACAAGGTCAGCTTTGCTGTCGAGGGCGCTGAAGCGCAGAACGAAGCCCGCAATGCGCTGTCGCGCGCCGGACTTCCATGCCAGATCATAGCTTCCGGAACGGATGATTTCGACATCATTCCCGTCGAAGCCGGCAAAGGCGCAGCCTCGCTGTTTCTTGCTCAAACGCTCGGTGTTCCGCCCGGAGGCATCGTTGCCGCCGGTGACAGCGGCAACGATCTCGATCTCTTCCGGATTGCCGGAAGTGCCATTGCAGTAGCAAATGCCCGTCAGGAACTGCTCGCAAAAATGCCAAGTCAGACCAGTTACCATGCCATGCGTTCGCACGCGGCCGGTGTGCTGGAAGGGCTCGTGCATTTCGGCGTGATAGACTGACAGGTCTTAAAAGGAGTACTCCCTATGCCAGCCAATAGAATTGGTTCACTGATGTTGATATCCCTCCACGGATATGTTGCCGGTACGCCAGAACTGGGCAAGCCGGACACAGGAGGGCAGGTGGTCTTCGTGCTTGAACTGGCCAAAAGGTTTGCCAGCCTTGGCTACAGGGTCGATGTTGTTACCCGGCGCTTTGAAGATCAACCGGAAGAGGACCGTCTCAACGAAAACCTGCGCGTCTGGCGCATTCCCTTCGGCGGCCGCGATTTCATCCGCAAGGAGGACATGCACGACCACTACCGTGACTTCGTCACCAATCTGCTGGCGGCCGTTCGTAAGCACAAGCTTCAATATGACGTGATCAACAGCCACTATTGGGATGCGGGCGTATCGGGGCAGAAAATCGCCGAAGAACTTCAGATCCCGCATATTCATACGCCGCATTCGCTCGGTTCCTGGAAGGCCAAGGACATGAAGAGCCTTGATGAGGCCGATTCCGCCAATTATCGCTTTGAAGAGCGTATACAGAAGGAATATGTGCTGTTTCGGACTTGCGACCATGTCATCGTCACATCCGAGCAGCAGGCCCAGATGATCGAGGAAGATTACGATCTGCCGCCGGAACATATGACGATGATTCCGCCGGGCATTGACGAGCAGCGTTTCACTGCCGTAACGCCCTCCCGGCTGAAGGAAATCCGCGGCAGGCTGGGGATGTCGAAATCCGACGTCTATGTCGTCGGCCGCGCCGCGACCAACAAGGGTTACGATCTCATCATCCAGGCTTTGCCGCATTTGCTGGTCTTGCAGCCGGAAGCGCGGCTGGTTCTGGCAGCGGGCGCCAATTCCGAGGAAGACGTCAAGCTTCTGGACACTTGGAAGCAGCAGGCAGCGGAGATCGGGGTGGCGGATTCCATCGATTGGCGCGACTACATTGCCGATGACGAACTTGCCGATTACTACCGGGCCGCCGGCGTCTTTGCCCTGCCGTCCCGCTATGAGCCATTCGGCATGACTGCGGTCGAAGCCATGGCCTGCGGCACGCCGACGGTGCTGACGACCCGGGGCGGATTGCATGAACAGGTGCTGTTCGGCATTCACGCTCTGGTCGCCGATCCGACACGTCCGGAAGAATTCGCGGCCATGGTCAACATGCCGATGCAGCACGACTGGATGCGTGACAAACTGGCTGTCGAAGGCGCCCGTTTTGCCCGGCGGTCCTTTGGCTGGACAGGTGTTGCGCGGCGCAATATCGATGTTTTCGAACGGTTCCGGGGCCGCTATATCGTAGCTGATCCGGCACTGGACGTTTAACGGCCAGGCGACCCGGCTTCAGGAAATTTCCTCAACCGGGCCGCCGGCTTTTTGCCAGGCCGTGAAGCCGCCGGGAATATGGGCTATGTTCTTCAGCCCCAGTTCCGACGCGATTTCCACAGCCAGCGTTGATCGCTCGCCGACCGCGCAATAAAAGACGACCCGGCTCGTGCGCGCAATTCCGGCGAGCGGCCCGGAACTGCCGCAATATTGGTCAAAATGCCCGTAAGGCGCATGGATTGACCCGGGAATGGCGCCGAAGCGGCGGCGCTCTTCCCTTTCGCGGATATCGACCAGTTGCAGGTCGGCGGACGGCCAGCTTGCCAGCAGCGCTTCGACGTCCAATGAGGGGACGCGACGCTGGGCATCAGCCATGAGGCCCTGCTTGAGGTTTTCGGGCACCGCCACATCCATCATGGCCGGATTGGCGAGCTTCAGATTGTTCATGATTTCGGCATATTCATCGGCTGATTTGACCTGCAGGCGCGGATTGAAGGCCTTCTCCTCGACAATCGTACTGACGGTGTCGCCCTTGTAGTCGTGGCCGGGGAAAACCAGCGTTTGATCAGGCAGCTTCAGCAGCCGCTCAAACAGGGAATGATATTGGTCATAGGGGTCGCCGTTCTGGAAGTCGGTCCGTCCCGTTCCCCGGATCAGCAATGTGTCACCGGTAAACACGCGGTCGTCCATCAGGAAGCTGTAGCTCTCGGAAGTGTGGCCGGGTGTGTGCAGCGCAGTCAGCGTCAGGCCTTCAATGGTCAAAGGGTCATTGTCGCGGACCCGCATGGACACGACGTCTGCAGGCGATTGTTCGCCCATGACGGTCACGCAGCGTGTCGCGTCCCTGAGCTTGCCCATGGCGCTGATGTGGTCGGCGTGGATATGGGTGTCGACCACCTTGACCAGTTTCAGATCCAACTCTTCCAACAGCTTGAGATAGCGCTCTGTCTGCTCGAAGACTGGATCGATCAGAAGCGCTTCGCCGCCATGCCGGCTGGCAAGCAGATAGGTGTAGGTACAGGAGGTTCTGTCGAAGAGTTGGCGAAAAATCATGATCAGGCACCTTCCTCAAAACGCCAGCATACCATAGGCAAAACAAGTCATCCAAACGACGTTTGCGGCACTGGTTGCCGCAATGCTGTTTCATGTCCCGGTCATTGCCCGAAATCGGCCGCAAGTTCTTCAAAGGCGGTTGCCGCCTTGCTGCGATAGCGTTCGCGATGGCGAAGCAGGTAAAAGGGGCGCGATTGGGTTTGCCAATCGACCAGTGACAACAATCCACCGCGAAGCGCGGCGGATGCAGCGCTTTTGGACACCAGTGTCGCGCCGACGCCGCTTTCCACGGCAACCAGCACGGCCTCATTTGTGGGCAGGATGAGGGCGATGTCCAAAGCGGCGCTTTTGATACCGTGCTGCTGGATCAGCGCATCAAACGCCAGGCGCGTGCCCGAACCGATTTCGCGAAGCACCCATGCGCTGGAGGCAAGGTCGATATCGCATTCATCCGAAGAAGCCCAAGGATGATCGGGGGCGACGACGATCGACATTTCGTCGCTTGCGATGATTTCGGAGGACAGCAATTTGCGCTCGACCTGGCCTTCGACGAAAGCGATTTCGCACCGTCCGGCCTCCACCGCATTTGCCGCCTCTTCGGTATTGGTGATGTGGATGTCGAGCCTGATTTCGGGATAGGCTTTGTGATAGGCCGCAATTCGCGGCGGCAGCCAGTAGGCGCCGACGGTCTGGCTGGCGGTGATCGACAATTCGCCGCGCATCAGTCCGGCCAGATCATTGAGCGCGGCTTCGGCGATACGGACCTGGCTTAGAACAGCTTCTGCTTCGGCCAGAAAAATGCGCCCGGTCTGGTTGAGCACGATGGAGCGGCCTATCCGGTCAAACAGCCGGATATTGTGGCGTTGTTCCAGGCTGGAAATCGCAGAACTGACTGCGGATTGCGTCATGTTGAGGGATTTGGCCGCCCGCGTGATATGCTGGCGCGCAGCCACCTCAACGAAGATCCGGAGTTGATCGAGCGTCATGCGTAACCTCCCGCCAAGCCAATCCTCCAATTGCATATTCGTTCGATTTTGTCGAACGAATTGATAGAAATTATGCGATAGAGTAAATCAAGAACGATCGATATTCTCACTTTTGTCAACTATGGAGAATATTGATGCGCGATCTGCTGTATCCGGGGCATAGTATTCAGCGACGCCACTTTGGTTGCCTTGCGCCGATTTCCGATCAATCCGTTCAAATCATCCGGCGTCCATAGGCCGGTCCAATCGGCGCTCCGTACTGACCGGGGCGGTGAATAAGCAGGCGGCCAAAACACTTGAATGATCGGGAAAAATCCATGTCTCACGAGCCGCACATTGATCTCAGCCAGCCGGTCGGCGACACGCTCGCCAAGACGACGTGCTATATGTGCGCCTGCCGGTGTGGCATCGATGTGCATCTTCGCGACGGCAAGGTGCGCTATATCGAAGGCAACCGCGATCATCCGGTCAACAAGGGCGTGCTCTGCGCCAAGGGTTCGGCCGGAATCATGCAGCATTATTCGCCGGCCAGGCTGCGTGCGCCGATGAAAAGGGTCGGACCGCGCGGATCCGGTGAATTTGAGGAAATCAGCTGGGAAGAGGCGCTGTCGATTGCCACCGACTGGCTGGGGACCGTGCGCAAGACCGATCCGAAGAAGCTGGCCTTCTTCACCGGCCGCGACCAGAGTCAGTCATTGACAGGCTATTGGGCGATGCAGTTCGGAACGCCGAACTTTGCCGCCCATGGCGGGTTCTGTTCGGTCAATATGGCAGCTGGCGGTCTTTATACATTCGGCGGCTCTTTCTGGGAATTCGGCGATCCTGATTGGGATCGCACCAAATATTTCATGCTGTTCGGCGTCGCCGAGGATCACGCCTCAAATCCCATCAAGATCGGCATCGGCAAGCTCAAGGCCAACGGCGCCAAGATGGTGTCGGTCAATCCGGTGCGCACCGGCTATAATGCGGTCGCGGATGAATGGGTCGGCATCAGGCCGGGCACAGACGGACTTTTCGTCGGCGCATTGATTCATGAGCTGTTTTTGCACCAGCGCATCGATCTCGATTACCTCGTCCGCTATACCAACGCGCCCTGGCTGGTCATTGATGATCCGGGTGCCGCCGATGACGGACTGTTTGCGCGGGACGAAGCCGGCAACCAGCTCGTCTTCGACCAAGCCACCCAGTCCTTTGCCAGCGGCAAATCCGTCGATACCCAGCCGGCCCTTGTCGGCAAAAGGGTGTTGGCCGACGGACGCAGTGCCCGGCCTGTTTTCGAACTGATGGCCGAGCGATTCCTGTTGCCGGAATATTCAGCCGATACGGTATCAGAACAGATTGGCGTTCCGGCTGAACAAATCCGCCGGATAGCGGCGGAACTGGCCGAAGTCGCTTTCGAACAGGAAATCATTCTCGATCAGTCCTGGACCGACTGGGCGGGCCGCCGGCATGAAAAGATGATCGGCCGGCCCGTTTCCATGCATGCCATGCGCGGCATCTCGGCGCATTCCAACGGCTTCCAGACCTGCCGGATGATCCATATCCTGCAGATCCTGCTGGGCTCCATCGATTGCCCCGGCGGGTTTCGATACAAGCCGCCCTATCCCAGGGAGGCTCCGCCCGCTTTGCTGCCGCATGGCGCGAACCATCAAATCCGCCCCGAAGAACCGCTTGCCGGTCCGCATCTGGGTTTTCCGCTGGGTCCGGAACATCTGCTGTTGAATGGCGACCAGCCCTGCCGGCTTGACAAGGGCTTCAGCTGGGACGCGCCGATGTCGGCCCATGGCCTGATGCACATGGTCATCAACAACGCCGCCAATGGCGATCCCTACAAGATCGATGTGCTGTTCATGTATATGGCCAACATGGCCTGGAACTCGTCGATGAATACCGGCGGCACCATTGAGGCGCTCACCCGCAAGGATGAAAACGGCGATTATGTCATCCCGAAAATCATCTATTCGGACGCTTATTATTCCGAGACCGTGCCCTATGCCGACCTCATCCTGCCCGATACGACCTATCTGGAACGCTGGGATTGCATTTCCCTGCTCGATCGTCCGATCTCGGAGGCCGACATGGCGGCGGACTCGATCCGCTGGCCGGTGGTCAAGCCGGATCGGGATGTTCGCGGCTTCCAGGAAGTACTGATCGACCTCGGTGCGCGCCTGAACCTGCCTGCCTTCGTCAATTCCGACGGGAGCCCGAAATATCCCGGCGGCTATCCCGATTATATCGTCAACCACGAGCGCAAACCCGGATTGGGTCCCTTGGCCGGTTGGCGCGGCAAAGACGGCGAGGCGACCGGGCAGGGCGCTCCCAACCCGGACCAGCTTGCCCGCTATATCGAAAACGGTTCATTCTTCGCCCATCATCTCAAGCCCGAACAGGCCTTTTTCAAACACGCCAATCTCGATTATTTGAACTGGGCGGTTGAAATGGGGTTCCGCAGCAGCCCGGAGCCCACCATTTTCCAACTTTACAGCGAGCCCCTGCAGGCCTTCCGGCTTTCAGCGCGCGGCCATGGCGAGCGCCAGCCGCCTGAAACCCATCGCGCCCGCATCGAGACCTTTTTCGATCCGCTTCCCTTCTGGTATGAGCCTTTTGAAGGCACAATGGTCGATACCGGTACTTTCCCGCTGCATGCCATCACCCAGCGGCCGATGCATATGTATCATTCATGGGGCAGCCAGAATGCGTGGCTGCGCCAGATTACCGCGTCCAACCGTCTCTATCTGCATGAAAGCCTTGGCCTGAGCATCGACGTGACGGATGACGACTGGGTCTGGCTGTCCTCCCACCTCGGACGGGTGCGGTGCCAGGTCCGGCTGATGGAGGGGGTCAATCCGCAGACGGTCTGGACATGGAACGCCATCGGCAAGCGCCGGGGCGCTTGGGGCCTGTCCGATGATGCGCCGGAAAGCAATGACGGCTTTCTGCTCAATCATCTGATCTCGGAACTGCTGCCGAAGAAGGGCAGCGGCTACCGCTATTCCAATTCAGATCCGATCACCGGCCAGGCCGCCTGGTTTGATCTGCGGGTCAGGATCGAAAAGGCCGATGGGGGCAGTGGAACACAGCCGATGTTTGAACCGCTCGGCCATGCCAGCCAACCGCCGTCGCCGGCCAAGCTTGCCTATGGGGCTGAATTCCGGAAGGTGAAAGCATGACGAGCCTGCCGCAGACGACCCAAAAGAAACTGGGACTGGTCATTGATCTTGATGTCTGCGTCGGCTGCCAGGCCTGCGTGACCAGTTGCAAGGAATGGAATACCAGCGGATACAGCGCCCCGCTTTCCGATTTTGACCCCTATGGCGCCGATCCGTCCGGGGCCTGGCTGAACCGGGTGCATTCCTATGAAGTCAAGGATCAGGACCGCTCCAAGACAGTCCATCTCCCGCGTTCCTGCCTGCATTGCGAAGAACCGGCCTGCGTTACCGTTTGCCCGACAGGGGCTTCCTACAAGCGGGCGGAGGACGGCATTGTCCTGGTCAATCCCGATACCTGCATCGGCTGCAAATTATGCTCATGGGCCTGCCCCTACGGTGCGCGGGAATATGACCATGAAGACGGCGTGATGAAGAAATGCACGCTTTGCGTTGACCGGATCTATAACGAGACCCTGGCCGAGGAAGACCGCGTTCCGGCCTGTGTGCGGGCGTGCCCGACCGGCGCGCGGGCCTTTGGCGATCTTGGTGACCCTGACAGTGCGGTATCGCGTTCGGTCGAAGAGCGCAGCGGTTTCGGACTGCTGGAGGAATTCGGCTACAAGCCGGTCAATCGCTATCTGCCGCCGCGCAAGCCTGCTCCTGCGCCAGTGGCCGTTGAACCTTCTGCTTTGCCTCTTTCAAGCGGCACGGCAATTGAAAGATTGTTTTCCTGGGCGGATCGGGCTTTGTCGCGTTAATTGCTCGCAGTTTCGGGACGGTGCCGCCGCCTTTCGCCTTAATGCTCCGGAAGATTGAACATGCATCCTGCCTACTCAGTCATAATCTTCACCACTTCGTCGGGCGCCGGTTACGGGTTGCTGTTCTGGCTGTCGCTGGCCCATGCAATGGGCTCGGTCGAAAGCGGGAGCTGGGGCTTTTTCGTCACTTTGTGCCTGGCGCTCGTCTTGATCACCATCGGCCTTTTGTCGTCCACGCTGCATCTGGGCCATCCTGAACGGGCATGGCGCGCGCTGTCGCAGTGGCGCAGTTCCTGGCTTTCGCGCGAGGGCGTGATTGCCATTGCGACCTTTGTGCCGGCCGGGCTGTTGGCCCTGATATCGCTGTCAGGCATTCAGACCGGATGGAGCGGCAGTCTTGCGGTTCTGTCAGCCATCGGGGCCGGGCTGACCGTCTATTGCACCGGCATGATCTATGCCTCGTTGCGAACCATCAGGCAATGGCATCTGGGCCTTGTGCCTGCCATATACCTGGCGCTTGCCGGGGCCAGCGGCGCACTGCTGTTTTTGGCCGCGCTGGCAGTTCAGGGTAAGGTGCCTTTTTGGGCGCTGGCGCTTGCACTTGTCACGACCCTTGCCGCCCTTGGTCTCAAACTCGCTTATTATCGCCGCATCGACAACGATCCCGGACTCTATACCGACAAGATGGCGCTGGGGCTGGGCGCCGAGGTTGTTCGCCAACTCGACCCGCCCCATACGATGGCGAATTTCGTCATGCGTGAAATGGGCTATGAAATCGCCCGCCGCCATGCCGACCGCTTGCGCCGCCTGGTCTTCATCGCGCTGTTTGCCATTCCGCTCTTGCTCATTGCCGTCATGTTTGCTCTGGACGCTTTGCGACCGGCCCTTGGCGTGATTGCAGTGCTTTCCGCCGCAATCGGCCTGTTTGTGGAGCGTTGGCTTTTCTTCGCCGAGGCCACCCATGTGTCGATGCTGTTTTACGGCAAGGCGCGGGCCTGATTGCTGCAACAATGATCGACCAAGCCGAATCCCTGGATCAATCATGATGTCCGGGGGTTTGTCCGGTTTCCATGCAGGGTGAATTGTCGCATTGAATGAGTCTGACCTTGCCCCCAAGTTTTATCCAGTTTTGAGTTCGTTTCCGGCGTTTGATGTGACGGGCTTTGGTGCGGAGTTATCCACATTGCGCAGCGCCAAAGCCCGGCGCGTTGCGAAGGTGTCGGCAAATTCGCTTGGAGTC
>JBGSIT010000027.1:0-21263 GCA_041742335.1 Rhizobiaceae bacterium | reverse complement strand
CTCCAAGCGAATTTGCCGACACCTTCGCAACGCGCCGGGCTTTGGCGCTGCGCAATGTGGATAACTCCGCACCAAAGCCCGTCACATCAAACGCCGGAAACGAACTCAAAACTGGATAAAACTTGGGGGCAAGGTCACCGGCGCCATCGTCGGCCGCTCTTTAGGGGCCGGAAAAGTTAGTGGACGCGGAAATGGCGCGACGGAGACGCGCACGCGGAAACGCCAGAAATTCGGCGATAGGCCTGCGGATTTGACCACCAACTTGTTCGGCATGTCCGCTAACTTACGGAAATGTCGCGTCTCTTTGGTTCGTTTTGTTTCCGAAGGTTCGTCGTGAAAGAACTTGGTGGAGCTAAGCGGGATCGAACCGCTGACCTCTTGCATGCCATGCAAGCGCTCTCCCAGCTGAGCTATAGCCCCATCCGTTCCCGTCAGGGAGATGGAAAACGCAAGCGATTGGCTTGCGTTGGCGGCTTCATACTTCCGCTTCGGGAAGATGGCAAGCCGCAATTTTCCTGCCGGCCGGATTTTTTTGTGCCAGCCGGCAAGAATGGTGGAAATCAGACCTCGTCTTCATCCGACGGCACGCCGATCAGGCCGGTCATGTCGTCATCGTCTTCGTCTTCGTCGGGCTCAAGGAAAGTGTCATCGTCGTCTTCGCCGATATCAACGTCGTCATCGTCGCCGATATCAGGAATTTCCTCGCCGCCAGATGTTTCTTCATCTGCGTCTTCCAGCGAAACGAGCTCGACTTCAGTGTTTTCGGTATCCACCTCAACGACTTCGTCTTCCTCCGCCTTTTCCAGAACCTTGATTACAGAGGTTTCTTCGAAATAGGAAAGCGGATAGGTCTTGCCGGTATAGGGCGAGACGATCGGGTCGCGATTGAGATCATAAAACTTGCGCCCTGTCTCAGGGCAGACACGCTTCGTACCAAGTTCGGGTTTCGACACTGTAAAACCTCATCGATAGTTGGCTATACGGGCATATGCCGGTGGCCGACGTTTCAACACATTCATTATCGGGACCCCTTACTCATCTTGAAAGCCTCTGTCAAAGCCAAACTTGCGGGTTGCCCAAGCTCTGCACTTTTTCTCTTGCGTGACGGATGACCTGACAAACACTTTGTGTTAACGACGCGCCGGGATCGAATGCGGAAACAAGGCAACCGGAACGATCTTCGCGCAAAATATTGAAGAAGGTACGCCAATCATGTCGCATGCTGGACAACCCAGACCTGCAAAGGCCCTGAAGTCGGAAAACCTGTCAGGCACGGTTCGCATTCCGGGCGACAAGTCCATTTCCCACCGCTCCTTCATGTTCGGCGGGCTGGCTTCCGGCACCACGCGCATCACCGGCCTTTTGGAAGGCGAAGACGTCATCAACACCGGCAAGGCGATGTCCGCCATGGGCGCAAACATCAGCAAGGACGGCGATGTCTGGGTCATTGCCGGCACCGGCAACGGTGCACTGCTGGCGCCGCAGGCGCCGCTTGATTTCGGCAATGCCGGCACCGGATGCCGCCTGACAATGGGCCTTGTCGGCGTTTACGATTTTGCCTCGACCTTTGTCGGCGACGCCTCGCTGTCCTCGCGCCCGATGGCGCGCGTGCTCAATCCGCTTCGTGAAATGGGTGTTCAGGTGACCTCTGCCGCAGGCGACCGCTTGCCGGTCACGCTGCATGGGCCGCGCACGCCTGCCCCGATCACCTATCGCGTGCCGATGGCGTCCGCCCAGGTCAAATCGGCCGTTCTGCTTGCGGGCCTCAACACGCCCGGCATTACCACCGTGATCGAGCCGATCATGACGCGAGATCACACCGAGAAGATGCTTGCGGGGTTTGGCGCCAGGATCGTTGTCGAGACGGATCGCGACGGTGTTCGCACCATTCGTCTGGAAGGGCGCGGGCAATTGACCGGCCAGACAATCGACGTGCCCGGCGATCCATCCTCCACCGCCTTTCCACTGGTCGCTGCCCTGCTGGTACCGGGTTCCGACATTATCATTCTCAATGTCTTGATGAACCCGACCCGCACCGGCCTGATCCTGACATTGCAGGAAATGGGCGCTGATATCGAGATCATCAATCCAAGGCTTGCCGGTGGTGAAGACGTCGCCGATCTGCGCGTCCGCTCATCTGAATTGAAGGGCGTGACGGTTCCGGCCGAACGCGCACCCTCGATGATCGACGAATATCCGGTGCTTGCCGTTGCCGCCTCCTTTGCCGAAGGCGCAACCTCGATGCCCGGGCTTGAGGAATTGCGCGTCAAGGAAAGCGACCGGCTGGCAGCCGTCGCCGCCGGCCTGAAGCTCAACGGCGTTGATTGCGATGAGGGCGAAGACAGCCTGGTGGTGCGCGGCGTGCCCGGCGGCCGTGGATTGGGCAACGCCTCCGGCCAGGCGGTTGCAACGCATCTCGATCACCGCATCGCCATGAGTTTTCTGGTGATGGGACTGGCCAGCCAGCATCCGGTCACGATCGATGACGCCAGGATGATCGCCACCAGTTTTCCTGAATTCATGGATTTGATGATCGGCTTGGGGGCGAGGTTGGAAATCTGACGCTTATCGCGGCGACCCCCGGCCCGATCCTTGACTGTGTCATATTTCCGGCTTGGCAATCACGCCGGTTTTCCTTATGCAATGTTCAGTGTAAAGATGATTTGCCATTGTTGATTGATTGCCGGGACATTTGATGACGATCATTGCCATTGACGGACCGGCTGCTGCCGGCAAGGGAACATTGTCCCGCAGGATCGCGGAAGCCTATGGCTTCCACCATCTTGATACCGGCCTGACCTATCGCGCCACCGCCAAGGCCCTGCTTGACCGCGGTTTGCCGCTCGATGACGAGGCCATTGCCGCAGAAACCGCCCGGACGCTGGATCTCGGAGGCCTTGACCGCGATGTGCTGTCGGCCCACGAAATCGGCGAGGCCGCCTCAAAGATCGCCGTCATGCCGAAAGTCCGCAAGGCGCTGCGCGACGCCCAGCGGCGCTTTGCCGAGCGCCTGCCTGGCACCGTTCTGGATGGGCGCGATATCGGCACGGTGGTCTGCCCGGACGCCACCGTGAAGCTTTATGTGACGGCCACGCCTGAAGTGCGCGCCCAGCGCCGGTTCGAGGAAATCATAGCCAACGGCGCCGGGGCCCAGTTTTCCAGTGTTTTCGATGATATCATCCGCCGGGACGAGCGCGATATGGGCCGGGCCGACAGCCCGTTGAAACCAGCTGAAGATGCGCACTTGCTTGATACGTCCGAAATGGGTATAGAAGCGGCGTTTCTAACAGCCAAGTCGATCATCGATGCGGCGTTGAAATAGGCCGATACCCCGTCCCCGCGCCGGAATTGCCCAGAAAAGTGGGCAGGACAGTGTATTGCGCCTGTGTCCAACACAAGCCAACCGGCGCATGAGTGTCCAAGTCCGGACACGTTTGGAGAATCAATGTCTGTAACAACACCCTCGCGGGAGGATTTTGCCGCCCTCCTCGAAGAATCTTTTGCCAAGAACGATCTCGCCGAAGGCTACGTAACCAAGGGCATCGTCACGGCGATCGAAAAAGACGTCGCCATCGTTGATGTCGGCCTCAAGGTTGAAGGCCGCATTGCGCTGAAGGAATTCGGCGCGCGCGCCAAAGACGGCACGCTGAATGTCGGCGACGAAGTCGAAGTTTATGTCGAACGCATCGAAAACGCGATGGGCGAAGCTGTTCTGTCGCGCGAAAAGGCTCGCCGCGAAGAAAGCTGGGCCCGTCTTGAAGTCAAGTTTGAAGCTGGCGAACGCGTTGATGGCGTCATCTTCAACCAGGTCAAGGGCGGCTTTACGGTTGATCTCGACGGCGCTATCGCCTTCCTGCCGCGCAGCCAGGTCGATATTCGCCCGATTCGCGATGTCACCCCGCTGATGCACAACCCGCAGCCCTTTGAAATCCTCAAGATGGACAAGCGCCGCGGCAATATCGTTGTCTCGCGCCGTACTGTTCTCGAAGAGTCGCGTGCTGAACAGCGCTCTGAAATCGTCCAGAACCTTGAAGAAGGCCAGGTCGTTGAAGGCGTCGTCAAGAACATCACCGATTATGGTGCGTTCGTTGATCTCGGCGGCATTGACGGTCTGCTGCATGTCACCGACATGGCTTGGCGTCGCGTCAACCATCCGTCCGAGATCCTGACCATCGGTCAGCAGGTCAAGGTGCAGATCATCCGCATCAATCAGGAAACACATCGTATTTCGCTCGGCATGAAGCAGCTCGAAAGCGATCCTTGGGATGGCATCGGCGTCAAATATCCGGAAGGCAAGAAGATCACCGGCACAGTGACCAACATCACTGACTATGGTGCATTTGTCGAACTGGAGCCAGGCATCGAAGGTCTCATCCACATTTCTGAAATGTCCTGGACCAAGAAGAACGTTCATCCCGGCAAGATCCTGTCCACAACGCAGGAAGTTGACGTGGTCGTTCTCGAAGTCGATCCGTCCAAGCGCCGCATCTCGCTGGGCCTCAAGCAGACGCTCGAAAATCCATGGGAAGCATTCGCCCATACACATCCGGCTGGTACGGTTGTGGAAGGCGAAGTCAAGAACAAGACCGAATTCGGCCTGTTCATTGGCCTCGAAGGCGATGTCGACGGCATGGTCCACCTCTCCGACCTCGACTGGAACCGTCCGGGCGAACAGGTGATCGAAGAGTTCAACAAGGGCGACATGGTCAAGGCCGTTGTCCTGGACGTTGACGTCGACAAGGAACGCATCTCGCTCGGCATCAAGCAACTCGGCAAGGATGCCGTGGGTGAAGCCGCAACAACCGGCGACCTGCGCAAGAATGCTGTTGTTTCCTGCGAAGTCATCGCAGTCAATGACGGCGGCATCGAAGTCAAGCTGGTCAACCACGATGAAGTCGTTTCCTTCATCCGTCGCGCCGACCTTTCGCGTGACCGTGACGAGCAGCGCCCCGAGCGTTTCCAGGTTGGACAGATTGTTGACGCACGCGTTACCAATTTCTCCAAGAAGGACCGCAAGGTTGCCCTTTCGATCAAGGCGCTGGAAATCGCCGAAGAGAAGGAAGCCGTTGCACAGTTCGGTTCGTCCGATTCAGGTGCTTCGCTCGGCGACATTCTCGGCGCAGCCTTGAAGAACCGTCCGACAAGCGAGTAATCGCCGGACCAGATCGACAAAACACGAAGCCCGCCGGATTGCTCCGGCGGGCTTTTTGCTGGTTGCCTGGGAGGATGCCAGCGTGGAATGGATGTCTAAAAGCCGCTCATCCGCTGATAATGCCTGAAAGCGCGGTCAGCGTCGGTTGACGAGCGATTGAGTTCGAGCAATGCCTCCTCCTCGGTGTCCAACTCCGGTTCTTCACGATCACTGTCTTCACGATGATCAGCGGCATTTTCGCCATGGTCGCCATCGGCATCGCCATTCTGCCAATCATCCGTATCCTCGCCGCTGTCGCTTCCGTGACCTTTTCTGCGGGCAGGATATTTTTCTTCAACATCTTCGACGGGATAGGGCACGCTGGCGAAGGGAACCGGCAAGGGTTCGGCAAAACGCTGCGCCAACCGGCCTTGCTGGGCCGTTGCTTCCGCCGATTCACCCTGGCGGGCCAACAATGCCGCCGCCATCAACGGCTTGGCGCGGGCATCCGCCTCTGCCATTTCATCGGCAACCGGAACCAGGCCTTGGGCAACTGGAACGTCCTTGACCGGCAGACCGGAAGCCTCATGAAGCTTGCCGCCGGGCACTGCCGCCAGTTCCGGTATTGGCCGAGGCGGCTGCGCCACCGCTGCCGGGTGACGGACGGCCTTTTCCTGAGCCGGAATTGACTGGCTTTCAACAACATTGCGCAGCGTTTCGGCAGCCCGGTCGGCAAGATTGCCGATGACTTCCGTCAAGCCGCGCATGATCATCATGGTTTGCTGACGCGGCGTTGTTTGCAGCCGCGCTGCCGGAATCTCGATATTGTTTTTCGCTGAAGCCATCGTTCCGGCGTCAGCAACCTTGAGTTCGGCAAGCTTTTCATGAGCGACTGCCGCGCTTGAGCGCAACTGCGTATCGTTTTTTACCGTTACCGCTGTCTCCGTGCCTGCTTTGGCCAATGCGCCATCAGCTTTTGGCTGCCGCCCGTCATTGTCAGTGAAGGCCTGCGCCAATACGGTCTGCAGATTGCGGGCATCCTTGGCATCGACATCGGCAACGCCGACATGCGGCGAAAAGATGTTCTGGCCCTTGCTGCTTCCCCGCGCGGCCGTCTGTGCATGCAGCGTTTCGGCTGAACGGTTTTCTCCCGCACCGTCATCCAGATAGGAACTCAGCGCCACTTTTGCCGATGCGTCGGCCGTATTGAAATCCGGCGTCTCGATCAGCGCCGCCAGGCGGGCTGCTTGCGGGCCGGCAGGATCACGGAATGCCTTGGCGACTTCGCCAAGCGTGATGCCAACCGGCTTCAATCCGGTGCGGATTTCGACAAGGACCTGTTTGTCTGCCGGCAAGTTCTCCAGCAGACCGGCCAACCGGTCGAGGTGTTTCTCAGCCGGTTCGCCGGGCAGTCGGTCAACGCGGAGCGTGCGGGCAATCATGTCGGCGAGCTTTTGCAACAAGCCCTGCTGGGATATGCCCGCCGCCAGCAGCAAGGTGCGCAACCGCTCTATCGATACGTTCTCGTTCGGCTGGATCTGAGCTTCTTTTTCCGCCTTGGTTGCTGCCACCGGGTTGGTGAGGCGTTCAGTCACGCCTGCCGTTGCCGCGCTGCGCGGATTGCCGCCGGCTGCTGATTGTGCGGAAATCTGGGAAACGGGCGTCAGCATTGCGACTACCATCAAACGAAAAGGAAAAGGCCATGGCGGACATCAGGCCGCTCATGCGACCCTTGGCTTTCCCTTCGCTGCGATCATTCGATTGACCTCAACCAGTCATTGGCACTGCATCGTGCCGCCAAAAGCCCTTGTTAACCTTTGATGCTATGCCTCAAATATTAACAAATGGTTAATGCCGCACCACGGCCGGCTGACCGCAAGGCAGCAAAAAGCCCGGCACGGGCCGGGCTTTCGAACTGGCAGGATCCGACTGGCTTACTTGGCGGGAAGCGGCAGTGGCGAATCGGAATTGGCATTGAGATAAGCGATCAGATTGGCGCGCTCGTCATCCTTCTTGATGCCGGCAAAGCCCATGGCGGTTCCTTTGACAAGGGCCTTTGGCGCCAGCAGGAAGCTGTTGAGATGTTCAAAGTCCCAAACAGTGCCCCCCTCCGCAAATGTCTTCATGCCGCCGGAATAATTGAAATCGGCAATGGAAGCGACAGCGCGACCGACCACGCCATAGAGGTGCGGACCAACCTTGTTGCCCGCGCCTTTTTCGCCATTGTGGCAGGCCTGGCATTTCTTGAAGACGACCTGGCCTTTGGCAGGATCAGCAGTGGCAAGAAGTTCGGCGATCGGGACAGCGGCTGCTTCAGGGGCCGCCGCTGCGGCATCCCCGCTTTCGGCAGCTGCAATCACATAGCCCGGCTTTTCCGGATTTTCCGAATGGAACAATCCCTCAGAGGCGATCGATACCGTCATTACTACGAAAACGGTGCCAAGCAGAGCGCCCACGGCCATATTTAATTTAGAATTCATCCTGCAAAGCTCCCCTTGCCGCCGGTTGCCAGTTAAAGTAGGCAGCAGGCCCATCTTGAAATCGCGCGAAACCTATGTCTTTTGACGTTCAGTTGCAACACTGAATCGGACCCCGCAACTGAGACCTTTTGACACTTTTCCGCCAGAATTTGAAGGGCTAGCAATGCCGAATATGAAAATTGCCGAAACACTTGTGCTTATACCCGCCCGAATGGCGTCCACGCGGCTTCCAGGCAAGCCTTTGGCCGATATTTGCGGCCTGCCAATGATCGTTCAAGTCGCCAAAAGGGCGGCGGAAGCCAATATAGGCCGAATCGTTGTTGCCGTTGACCATGCGGATATTTTTGCGGCTGTAAGCTCGGCCGGTTTTGAAGCGGTGATGACCAGAACCGATCATCAGTCCGGTTCGGACCGCATCTTCGAAGCCCTCTGCAAATGCGATCCGGAACGCAAGGCCGGAATCATAGTCAATGTTCAGGGCGACCTGCCGACCATCGAGGCTGATACCGTTCGCGCCGCTTTGCGGCCTTTGGAAAATCCGGACGTCGATATTGCCACCCTTGCGGTTGAAATTGCCGAAGAGGCTGATCGCACCAACCCCAATATCGTCAAGGTGATCGGTTCGCCCGTCTCTCCGCACCGCCTTCGCGCGCTATATTTCACCAGGGCTACGGCACCTTATGGAGAGGGCCCGCTTTATCACCATATCGGGCTGTACGCCTATCGCCGGGCGGCCCTAGAACGTTATGTCGCCATCCCGCCTTCCACGCTCGAAAAGAGGGAATCGCTTGAGCAATTGCGGGCGATCGAGGATGGTAGCCGGATTGATGTTGAAATCGTTGACTCCATCCCGCTGGGTGTTGATACTCCCGCCGATCTTGAAAAGGCCAGGTCCATTCTTGGCAGGGCGAATAATTAACAGACAGGCCATCACGAAATGATCACAAAAACGAATCGCATCGCCTTCCAGGGCGATTACGGCGCAAATTCAGACATGGCCTGCCGCGATATGTTTCCCGACATGCAGCCCTTGCCCTCGGCCACTTTCGAAGACGCCTTCATGGCCGTGGAGACCGGCGACGCCGATCTTGCCATGATCCCCATTGAAAACACGCTTGCCGGACGGGTTGCTGACATCCACCACCTGATGCCGCAGGCCAAGCTTCATATCGTCGCCGAATATTTCATGCCGATCCGGTTTCAATTGATGGTGCTGCCCGGCACCAAAATGGAAGACATCCGCACTGTCCATTCCCATATCCACGCTTTGGGCCAGTGCCGCAGGATTGTCCGGATGAACGGTTGGAAGGCAGTCGTGGCCGGCGATACTGCAGGCGCCGCCAGACTGGTGTCCGAAACCGGCGACAAGAGCATGGCAGCCCTTGCGCCGCAACTCGCCTCCGAACTTTATGGCCTTGATATCATTGCAGAAAATGTCGAAGATGGTGAAAACAACATTACCCGTTTCGTGGTGCTTTCCCGTCAACCGGCCGACATCGTCCGGCAGGGCGACGAAAAGATCGTCACGACATTCATCTTCAATGTCCGCAATATTCCGGCAGCGCTTTACAAGGCAATGGGCGGGTTTGCCACCAACGGCGTCAACATGACAAAGCTGGAAAGCTACCAGTTGGGCGGCAAGTTCTTTGCCACACAGTTTTATGCCGACATCGAGGGTCATCCCGATGACGACAATGTCAAACTGGCGATGGAAGAGCTGAAATTCTTCTCCGAACGGGTTCGTATTCTGGGCGCTTACAGAGCCCATCCGATGCGCGATCAACTGTGAGAACCCGCGGCCGTCGAGAGGCGGCGGCATCTCCCGATTACGACTTTAGTCTTATGACTTTTTACCAATTGTTAAGGAGCCAACAGTTGGTAGCTTTCAGGATGCATTTCTGAGGAGGAAATGTGCAATGCTGAAGTCTTGGGAGGACTCTGATGTCTAAATTCATAATCAACCGGCGGGGCTTGCTGAAAGCAGGCGCTGTGACCGGTGTTGCCTTGTCTACGCCGCTTCATTTCATTCGTGGCGCTTATGCTGAAGACATGTCGTGCAACATGCCGACCGGCGCAAATGTGGTCTTCGGCTTCAACGTGCCGCAGTCGGGTTCTTATGCCGATGAAGGCGCTGATGAATTGCGCGCCTATCAGCTTGCAGTCGCCCATCTGAACGGCGAAGGCGACGGCGGCGCGCTGGCGACGTTTTCCTCCAAGGCCCTGAAGGGCAACGGCGTGCTCGGCAAGAAGGTCACATTCGTGACCGGCGATACACAGACCAAGTCCGATGCCGCGCGCGACAGTGCCAAGCGGATGATCGAAAAAGACAAGGCGATCATGATTACCGGCGGATCGTCCTCCGGCGTCGCCGTTGCAGTCCAGAGCCTGTGCCAGGACATGGGCGTGATCTTCATGTCCTGCCTGACCCATTCCAATGACACGACCGGCAAGGACAAGAAGCGTTACGGCTTCCGCCAGTTCTTCAACGCCTATATGTCGGGTGTGGCGCTGGGTCCGGTGCTGGCCGAGGCTTACGGCACTGACCGTACCGCCTATCACCTGACCGCCGATTACACCTGGGGCTGGACGCAGGAAGAATCCATCAAGAACGCCACGGAAGCGCTCGGCTGGAAAACCCAGGCTGCCGTCCGCACGCCGCTCGGCGCCGGCGATTTCTCGCAATATATCACACCCGTGCTGAATTCCGGCGCAGATGTGCTGATCCTGAACCACTACGGCAAGGACATGGTCAACTCGCTGACCCAGGCCATCCAGTTCGGCCTGCGCGACAAGATGGTCAACGGCAAGAAGTTTGAAATCGTCGTGCCGCTGTTCTCCGAATTGATGGCGCAGGGCGCCGGCGATGCCATCAAGGGCATCTACGGTACAGCCAATTGGGACTGGAAGCTGGACAATGAAGGCACCAAGGCCTTTACCCAATCCTTCGGCAAGGCTTACGGCACGCCGCCGTCCCAGGCCGCGCAGGTCGCCTATTCCCAGGCAATCCTCTATGCCGACGCCTGCGAGCGGGCCGGCACTTTCTTTGCTCCCGAGGTTATCAAGTCGCTTGAAGACTTCGATTTTGACGGTCTCGGCAATGGTCCGACCAACTACCGCGGCTCCGATCACCAGTGCTTCAAGGATGTGCTGGTCGTGCAGGGCAAGGAAGCACCGAAGGACAAATATGACCTTCTTGAAGTCAGGAAGATCGTTCCTGCCAAGGACGTGACTTACGATCCGGCTATTTTCGGCGGCGAGCTCGGTCCCTACGACGCAAAGCAGTGCTGATCTTCGAATCTTGGAAAATAGAGACCGGTCGCGCTATCGTGCGGCCGGTTTTTATAAGATAGTCGATTCAAAAGCTCGATCCGCCAGCAGGGGGACATTTCCATGGACGCCATCATTCTCCAGATATTGAACGGGTTGGACAAAGGCGGCGCCTATGCGCTGATAGCCCTTGGCCTGACCTTGGTCTTCGGCACGCTCGGCGTCGTCAATTTCGCCCACGGCGCGCTTTTCATGCTTGGCGCCTTCTGCACGGTGACCTTTAATTCCGTCCTCCAGATGGACAAGATAGTGGTTGACCCCACTCAGACAACGGCTTGGGGAACGGCGGTCGAAGTCCGCACCCCTTATGCCGAGGCCTATCTCGGCGATTTTGGACGATGGCTGGTTGATTATTCGGTCCCGGTCTCGATCCTCTTCGCAATTCCGGTGATGCTTCTGATCGGGATCGCCATGGAGCGCGGATTGATCCGGCACTTCTACAAGCGTCCGCATGCTGACCAGATCCTTGTGACATTCGGCTTGGCCATCGTCATGCAGGAAGTCATCAAGAAATTTTTCGGGGCAAACCCGATCCCGCAGGCAACACCGGAAATATTCAGCGGCACCGCACAGGTCGGCCAGTTGATAGGATTGGGCGACGCCATACCCTATCCGTGGTGGCGGCTGGTCTATCTTGCCTTCTCGCTGCTCATCATCCTCGGCGTTTTCCTGTTTCTCAACTTCACCACCTACGGCATGGTGGTTCGCGCCGGCATGCGCGACCGTGAGACCGTGGGTCTGCTCGGCATCAATATCGAGCGTCGCTTCACCGTGGTTTTCGGGATTGCAGCCGTTGTCGCCGGTGTCGCAGGTGTGATGTATACCCCGATCCTGCCGCCGGATTATCATATCGGCATGGATTTCCTCGTTCTGTCATTCGTCGTCGTGGTTGTCGGCGGCATGGGATCGCTGCCTGGCGCGGTGCTGGCCGGCTTCCTGCTCGGCATCCTGCAGTCATTTGCCTCCATGAACGAAGTCAAGAGCATCATACCGGGCATTGACCAGATCATTATCTACCTCGTTGCCGTTATCATTCTGCTGACCAGGCCGCGCGGACTTATGGGCCGAACCGGCGTGATGGAGGATTAGACCATGGTAGGAAACCTTTCGCGCAAGGATTGGATGCTTTTCTTCGGCTTCTCGATCGTCATCCTGTCACTGCCCTGGACTTTGCAGCCCTTTGGCGCCGCCTATCCGGCGATCATGCAGAAGTTCTGTATTTTCGGCCTCTTCGCCATCGGCTTCAACATTCTTTTTGGGCTGACGGGCTATCTTTCATTCGGCCACGCCGCCTTTATCGGCATTGGTTCTTATGCCTCGGTCTGGATGTTCAAGCTTCTTTCGATGAATGTCATTCCCGCTGTGATGATGTCGTTGATCTGCGCAGGGCTGTTTGCGATCGTCATCGGCTATATCAGCCTGCAACGGTCGGGCATCTATTTCTCGATCCTGACGCTGGCCTTTGCCCAGATGAGCTACAACATGGCCTATTCCGTGCTCACGCCGCTCACAAACGGCGAGACCGGCCTGCAGCTTTCCATCAATGATCCGCGCGTGCTCGACCGGTTTGCCGGCATTGTCCAGGCGCAGGGTTTGCCGCGCACCAGCCTTTTCGGCATCGATATTTCCGGAGGCGGCCTGCCGGGCTTCTATTTCTGCGCAGCCATGCTGATCCTGGGCTTCTTCGTGTCGATGCGAATCTTCCGCTCGCCGTTCGGGTTGATGCTGCGGGCCATCAAGTCCAACCAGAACCGCATGCGCTATACCGGGTTCAATACAAAGCCCTACCTCCTGTCGGCCTTCGTGATTTCCGCCCTCTATGCCGGTCTTGCAGGAGCGCTCATGGTGGCAACCGATCCTTTGGCTGGCGCCGAGCGCATGCAATGGACAGCTTCGGGTGAAGTCGTGCTGATGACGATTCTGGGCGGCGTCGGAACGCTTGTCGGCCCGGTGCTCGGCGCAGGCGTGATCAAATATTTCGAAAACATCTTTTCGTCCTTCAATGACTCCACGCTCAATGCGTCACTTTCATTCCTGCCGGACACGATACGTGAACCGGTGGCCTATGTGCTTAGCCTTTTTGTCGGAGATGGATGGGCGCTCACCCTTGGCTTGATCTTCGTGCTGATTGTCATCTTCCTGCCCGGCGGGATCATGGAAGGCGTCACGCGCATTGCCGGTCTGTTCAGGTCCGGCGGCGACAAGCAAGCCAAGACGTCCATTTCAACCCAGTCTGCGGAGTAGCCCCATGACGACGCGAAACATCGTTCTCCACGTGGCGGATGTGAACAAGAGCTTCGGCGGACTGAAGGCGCTCTCTGATGTGGATCTGCAGATCGAGGAAGGCACTGTCCATGCCATTATCGGCCCGAATGGGGCTGGTAAATCCACCTTGCTCAATGTTTGCATAGGACGGATCCGACCCGATAGCGGCCATGTGGTTTTTGCGGGAGAAACGCTCGATCGCCACACGCCGCACGAAATAAACCAGCTTGGCGTCAGCCGTGTTTTCCAGACACCGGAAATCTTTGCCGACCTCACGCTTCTCGACAATATGATGATCCCGGCCTTTGCCCGGCGTGACGGGTCCTTCAAACTCAATGCGCTCGGATCGGTCGCCGGCGAAAAGGCAATCCGCGAAGAGGCAGAGCACTATCTTGAGGATGTCGGACTGCTGGAACGCCGGTCAGATCTGGCAGGAACCCTTTCGCGCGGCGACAAGCGCCGGCTGGAACTGGGCATGTGCCTGATCCAGAAGCCGAAGCTTCTGCTGCTAGATGAGCCGACTGCCGGCATGGCGCGCCATGATACCAACATGACCATCGACCTTCTCAAGCGCATCAAGGCGCGCGGCATGACCAAGGTGATCATCGAGCACGACATGCATGTGGTTTTCTCACTGGCCGACAAGATCAGCGTGCTGGCACAGGGACGCATCATCGCCGAGGGACTGCCCGAAGATATTCGCGGCAATCCGAAGGTCAAGGAAGCCTATCTCGGGGAGGCACAGGAATGAACGCCGTTGCTGCGACTGAAATGCGACCGAATCCGGGGACTGGCGAAAAAGCGTTCTTCAGCGTCCGCGACATCCATGCCTGGTATGGAGAATCCTATATCGTCCAGGGTGTTTCCTTTGACGTCAACAAGGGCGAGGTTCTGTCACTGCTGGGCCGCAACGGGGCGGGCAAGACTTCGACGCTCCGGACGTTGGCGCGCGCCGGCAATCCCGAACTCAAGAGGGGCGAAATCTGGCTCGACGGAATGCCACTGCACCAGATGAAGGATTACCAGGCAGCCCAAGCGGGCGTGCAACTGGTGCCCGAAGACCGCCGCATCATTGGCGGTCTGACGGTGGAAGAAAACCTCATCTTAGCGCAGGTTTCCGGCCAGAAGGGCTGGGAGTTGGAAAAGATCTACGATTCCTTTCCGCGTCTGGCGGAACGGCGCAGCCAGGAAGCCACCACCATGTCGGGCGGCGAGCAGCAGATGCTGGCCGTGGCCCGCGCTTTGGCCCGCGATATCAAGATCCTGTTTCTCGACGAGCCTTATGAGGGTCTTGCACCGGTCATCGTTCAGGAAATCGAGCGCATTGTGCGGCAAATCCGCGACCTCGGCATAACCACGATCATCGTCGAGCAAAACGCGGTGGCGGCCTTGCGGCTTTCCGACCGGGCCGTGATCATGGATACCGGAACGGTGGTGTTTCGCGGCACGGCAAAGGAGGTTCTCGAAAACGAGGAACTTCGCAACGAATATCTGGCCATCTGACGCGATTGGCAAATCGGCAGAGAGTGATCCGGCTGTCCGGCTGTGTTCGTAACAAATGATAATTTGATGCTTTGACATATTTGGGCTTGAGCATCAGGCCCTGATTATTCAAACTTGTTGCCATTGGCGGGTTCCAGGCCCAGACCGGGTCGGCCCGCATTTATCATTTGAGGTCGTCATGCGCCGATATTTTTCCATGCTGCTTACTGTTTTTGTCCTGTCTTCCTGCGCCAGCGATCCGGCCGCCATCAAGCCGGTTGCCGTCAGCAACGACCCCTACATGGCTATGGATTGCGGCCAGTTGCAGGCCCAACTGGCGCGGATCGACGCAGAATACGGGCGGGCGGCAGAACAGCACGGCATGGGCAGCTTCAAGGATCCTGCCAGCATCGCTTTTTTTGAACTGACCATGCTCAATGCGATGGACAAGTCCGCCGAGAAGGACATTGCCCGCCTGAAAGGCGAGAAAGAAGCCGTCCAGCAAGCCCGGATCGCCAAGAAGTGCGATGTGATTTCAAACTGACGCATAATCGTTGCACTCCCCACGCGGGCAATCCGGGTTCATATCTGGATCGAGAACCGCGCCGACCATGAGATCAAGATTTGCTCTTGACATTTAGTTTGATGTTAAACTATATAGTTTGACAGTAAACTATCTTTCAAGGAGATCCTCATGAGCAACAGACGCAAATTCCTTCAGATCATCGGCGGCGGCATGGTTCTCGCCGCAGCAGCAAGCGGCTATTGGGCTGCAACACGCGATCCCGAAGCCGCACGCCTGCCCTGGCAGACTGCCGGCGGCACCGATGCCGATCCCCGCCGCAGGGCGCTTTCCTTCGCGATTCTGTCGCCAAATCCGCATAATCGCCAGCCCTGGCTTGCCGACCTCTCGACCGCCGATGAAATCACGCTCTATTGTGATGGCAACCGTCGCCTGCCGGCGACCGATCCCCTTGACCGTCAGATCACAATCGGCCTCGGCGGCTTCATCGAACTTCTGGTCATGGCGGCGGCTGAGGATGGCTGGCGCGCTGATGTCACTTTGTTTCCTCATGGTGAACCGCAACCGCGGCTTGACGACCGGCCTGTTGCGACAATCCGGCTGGTTCAGGATGACGCGACCATGAAGGATCCACTGTTCGCCCATGTTTTGCAGCGGCGGACCAACAGAAGCGCCTTTGACACCAACAGATCCGTCAACGAAAAAGACCTGGCGATCCTGGCGACAGCCGCCCGGACATCCTCTGTCGCCTCGACCAATGACCCGGAACGCGTGGCACATCTGCGCAAGCAGGCCTGGGACGCCATGCTCTTGGAACTGACGACCGACTATACCGCGATGGAAAGCCTGGACCTGACCCGCATCGGCCGCGCTGAAATCGAGGCCAACCCCGACGGAATCAGCCTGTGGGGTCCAATGATGGAGGCTCTCGACATGATTGGAATGATGAACAAGAAAGACATGCTCGACCATAGTTCCAGCACTTTCGCGCAGATGAGCGCCGCGCTCAAAGTTCCATTCGACACGGCCATGGGATTTGCATGGTTGACAACAAACCGTAACAGCCGGGTCGATCAGATCAATGCCGGACGCGATTATGTCCGCCTCAATTTGGCGGCGACTTCGCTGGGGCTTGCCATGCAGCCCTTTTCGCAGGCATTGCAGGAATTTCCGGAAATGAAGCCGCATTTCGCCGCCATGCGTTCGACGCTGGAAATTGCTGAAACCGGGACATTGCAGATGCTCGTCCGTCTCGGCTATGGTCAGGTGGTCCAGGGCAGCCCGCGCTGGCCCTACACCACGCGGATCAGGAACGCATGAGCGAAAACAGCGACCAAAATCTGATGTTCCGGTTCCTCAATGAAATCGGCATCATTGCGCAATTGTCCGGCAATGCGCTGGAGAAGGTGATGCCCGGCGGCATGACCATGCCGCAATTTACCGTTCTCAACCATCTGACGCGGTTGGGCGGCAACCAAACCCCGCTGCAAATCGCCAATGCCATGCAGGTTACCAAGGGCGCCATGACCAACACACTTGGCCATCTCGAACGCGCCGATCTGATTATCGTTGTGCCTGACGCCAAAGACGGCAGGTCAAAGCGGGTTGATATCACCGATGCGGGCCGCAGGGCGCACGCCATGACGATTTCAGCACTCGGGCCGGAGTTTGCCTATCTGTCGGATATGTTTCCCGATTCAAGACTGAAAGAAGCGCTGCCCCTGCTTGAGGAACTGCGCAAGGTTCTCGACGCGCGGCGCAACTAAAGCGCCTCGCTGCCGCTCTCCGAAATATGATTGCCGGCAGATTGCTTGACGGCGCCGATTTCGCCGAACAGCGACTGGATCACCGAAGGATCGACATCGCCCATCAGGTCTTTCAACCAGCCCTCATGGGCTGCGGCCATAGCGCTGAAAACTTCTTCGCCGCGCAAGGTCAGTTTAGCCACCGTGACGCGACGGTCACCGTCCGGTGTTTCCCGCACCACCAGACCATCGGTTTCAAGGCGTTCGACAAGGCCGGTAATATTGCCGTTGGTGACCATGGTCCGCTTGGAAAGCTCTCCCAGGCGCAACCCGTCGCGCTCCCGGTAAAGCTGGGCCATCAGGTCGAATTGCGGCAATGTGAAGCCGTATTCGGCGCGCAGGCGGCGGCGGATTTCCTGGGAGATCAGCTTGACGGTTGACAGCAATCGCAGCCACAGGCGCAATTCGGGCTTCTTGCCGTCATGCCCGCCTTGCAGGATGATTTCCAGATCGATCGCGTCACGCTCTGCCTGTACCATCGCCGCAGTTGAATCCTGTTTGCCCGTCGGCCACATGCCTTCGATCATCTAAGAATTAATACTTGAAATGTCAAAGGTTTCAATCGCGGCGATCAACCGGCCAGCATTTTGGCCAGCATGAAGCCGGAACCGGCCCCGGTTCCCGCCCCCGGCCATGTCGACGCACCGCACAGATAGAGCGATTTGACCGGGGTTTTGTAGCGCGAATAACCGGCAACCGGGCGAAACAGGAAGTTCTGGTCGAGATGGTGGCTGCCCGACAGGTTGTCGCCGCCAATCAGGTTTGGGTTCTCCCGCTCAAGATCCAGCGGGGAATAAACGGACCTCGCCAGGATTTTCGCACCCGTTCCCGGCGCGTGACGCTCCAATATCGCCAATACCCGATCGGCATAGGCTTGCTTGGCTTCTTCCCAGTTGCGGGCGGCAATCACCCCGAGCCCATCTCCGGCAATATCGGCAGGCAAGACGCGGACCTGAACCCAGAGCACATGCTTGCCATCCGGCGCACGGGAAGGATCAATGGCTGTCGGCTGGCCCACAACCAGAACAGGCTCGGCCGGCAGGAGACCGCTGCCGGCTTCGGCAAATGCCCGCGACATCATCGCCATGTCTGGTGCGATATGGACATAGGCAAAGTTCCTGAGCGCTTTGCCTGCCGACCAGTCCGGCAGACTGTCCATCGCCAGATGGATCATCATGGTGCCGGGTCCGGCGCGGAACGCGGCTATCTTGTTGTCAAAATCCTGTCTTCCGGCATCCTTTGCCAGCAATTTGCCGAAAACCAGTTGCGGATGGGCATTGGCAATCACCGCGCGCCGGGCCGTCAGCACCCGGCCGTCTGCAAGGCGCACGCCGCTGGCTGCCCCGGCTGTCTGGATGATTGCTTCCACCGGAACGCCCAGATGGATTTCACCGCCCTTGGCGACCAGCAGGCTTGCCATGGCCTTGATCATCGTATCGGCGCCGCCTTGGCCGATGACCATGCCGAAAGCCTGGTTCGCCATGGATTCAAGATAGGGAAACAGCGCGCCGCCAGCCACTTCAGGCGGAAAATCAAGATGCAGGCCCCAGGCGGCCATCATGACTTTCAGCTTCTCGTTTTCAAAATGCCGGTCGAGAAAATCGCGCGGCGAAGACAATAGCAGCCGCATCGTTTCAAACAGCCAGCCGGTTCCCTTCGCGCGCCACGCCCGCCAGACAACTTTCAAGGCAGCCCATGACGGCATCGGCGACCCCAGCAGTCCAAAAATATGCGGCGCATCGGAACCGAAATCGGCGAGCATCCGGCGCCATTGAGCAGCATCGCGATCAGAAAGCGCCGCGATGCCGGAAGTGGTTTTTTCGACATCGGTGCTGACGCCGAGATAGGT
Source organism: Rhizobiaceae bacterium (assembly GCA_041742335.1). Taxonomy (GTDB): domain Bacteria; phylum Pseudomonadota; class Alphaproteobacteria; order Rhizobiales; family Rhizobiaceae; genus Rhizobium_E. The sequence goes on along the minus strand of JBGSIT010000027.1, from coordinate 2,401 downwards.
CCGGTCGTCATAAACACTGGCAAAGCAATCCGCCGCCGGCACGAAGCCCAGCCCGTGGGCAAAGAGTTCATCCTTGTGGGCGGCGAGGAAGCCGGAACCGGCAAACATCGACAGGTTCATGGCGCAAAGATCGTGGCGAAAGCCCGGCAGGGTGACTTCAGCCGTCTTGACCGCGCCGCCCGCAACCGCATTGGTCTCGACCACGCAAACCGACCAGCCCTTGGATGCGAGATGAACAGCCGCCGCCAGGCCGTTATGGCCGGCACCGACAATGATCGCGTCATAGGCAGTCATGATCATATCCCCGCTTCAACCCGTCCACCGCCAACTGGCACTTTGCCCCGACGCGTCTTTTATTCGCATATGCATACATTTTCAGGGCATGGCATCAAGCCTGAATATCGAAAAAACCGAACTTGCCGACAAGCCGGCGCTCATTGGCGAGCGCCGGCCGCCTCGCGCCCACCCTATGCATGGCACCCCATGTGGCCATGCGGGCTACAGCAAATGCCCGTCTGGCGTGGCCTCAATCGTGATCCTGGCGCCTTTCGCCAACGGACAAGCAGATACTTGCAATTTCATATTTGCTGTCTTAGTCTTTTTCAATCGGGCGAGCGGCGGACGGACGGGAGAGCCGGAGATCTGCCTGCCGGGACGCCGCCACCTTCATATGAGGAAATATCATGACAACAGCCAATATTCTTGCCAATCTCGCCACCGGCCTCATCAGCGGCAAAGTCAAGGTGGTGGACTTGACCGCGCCGCTTGGGCCCGAAACCCCGGTCATCTACCTGCCACCGCAATTCGGCAAGAACACGCCGCAGGTCGCCGTCCACAAGATTTCCCATTATGACGAAAACGGCCCCTTCTGGGCATGGAACTGGCTGGAACTCGGCGAACATACCGGTACGCATTTTGACGCTCCCGTGCACTGGATTACCGGCAAGGACCACAAGGATGGCACCACCGACCGTATTCCGCCTCAGAATTTCGTCGCCCCTGTCAATGTCATCGACCGTTCCAAGGAGACGGCGGCCGATCCGGATTATCTGCTGACGGTCGAGAGCATCAAGGAATGGGAAGCCGAGCACGGCGAGATTGAAGCGGGAAGCTGGGTGGTGTTGCGCAGCGACTGGTACAAGCGCAATGCCACGACCGAGACCTTCCTCAACGCCGATGAAAACGGGCCGCATTCTCCCGGGCCGACAGCCGAGGCGATCGAATATCTGCTGTCCAAGGGCATTATCGGCTGGGGCTCTGAAACGGTGGGAACCGATGCGGGCTCGGCCGGCGGCATGACACCGCCCTTCCCGGCGCATAATCTGGTTCACAAGGCCAACCGCTACGGCCTTGCCAGCCTTTGCCACCTCGACCAGCTGCCGGCCAAGGGCGCCGTGCTGATTGCAGCACCCTTGAAATTCGTCGAAGGCACCGGTTCGCCGGTGCGCGCGCTGGCTCTGGTTGCCAGCTGACATTTGCGCCGATGATCGCGACCGGTTCGCCTGTGGCGGGCCGGCGCGCACCAATTGCACTTCAGACGCCGGTGGCCAGAGATGACGAGCGCTTTGACACGCTATGATTATATCCTGATCGGAAGCGGCATCAATGCGCTGGTGGCCGCCAGCCTTTTGGGCAAGAAGGGCAGGAAGGTGCTGGTGCTGGAGCGCAATGACAGGATCGGCGGATGCCTGCGTACCGAAGCGCTGACTGCACCCGGCTTCATCCACGATGTCATGGCGACGACTTTGGTTCTGTTCATCACCTCGCCGGCTTTTGGCATGCTTGGCGGCGATCTGGCGGCGCGGGAGTTTGAGATGGCCCATTGCGCCACGCCGACAGGCGTTTTGCGGCCCGATGGCAGCCATGTGATCTTTTCCATGGACCGGGCCCGGAATGTCGCGACCTTCGAGGCGCTGGCCGCAGGCGACGGGGCGGCTTTCAGCCGCGACATGGACCAGCTTGGCGCCGATGCGCCGTTCCTTTTCTCGCTTCTGGGCGGCTCGCTGTGGTCGTTGGGCATGGCCCGGACCATCGCCAGGGAGGCCTGGAAGCGCGGGCCGCGCGGATTGCTGACCTGGTTCGGCCAGGCCCTTGGCAATGCGCGGGCCCATCTGGAGACGACCTATCAATCCGAAGAGGCCCGTGCGCTGTGGGCGCCCTGGGTGCTGCATACCGGGCTTGGGCCGGAAAGCGCCTATTCGGCGCAGATGGCCAAGGTCATCGGTTTTGCCATCGAAATGGCCGGTTGCCCGATTGCCAAGGGCGGCGCGCAGGGCCTGCTGGACGCCTTCGAAAAGCTGATCACCGACCAGGGCGGCACAATCCGCACCCAAGCCGATGTCGAGGCGCTGGTGGCAGGCCCCGGCAACAAGGCCGGCGGCGTGCGGCTGGCCGATGGCGA
>JBGSIT010000026.1:0-15820 GCA_041742335.1 Rhizobiaceae bacterium | reverse complement strand
GACGGGCACAGGCGGAGATCCGACGCCCATCGGCGATCCGATCCCGGTCGAAGACCCCGGCAATGGCACGCCCATGGAATATCCCGATCCGGGCACGCCCGCCGACGATCCGAGAACCGGCACGCCGATTGGCGAGACAGGCACGGGGGGAGATCCGACGCCCATCGGCGATCCGGTCCCGGTCGAAGACCCCGGCAATGGCACGCCCGTAGAATATCCTGATCCGGGGACGCCCACCAACGATCCGAGAACCGGCACGCCGATTGGCGAGACAGGCACGGGCGGAGATCCGACGCCCATCGGCGATCCGGTCCCGGTCGAAGACCCCGGCAATGGCACGCCCGTAGAATATCCCGATCCGGGGACGCCCGCCAACGATCCCGAAACCGGCACGCCGATTGGCGAGACAGGCACGGGCGGAGATCCGACGCCCATCGGCGATCCGATAGCGGACGGCGACCCAGTTATTGTCCGCAATCCGCCGGCCGAAGACAATTCTGTTGTTCCGGTGGCTGCTCCCGATATCACTTTGATTGCGGGGACCCGGGGCCGTGACAGGCTGGTCGGCAGTGACGGCGACGACCATCTGGATGGCGGCGCGGGGAAAGACAGGTTGACCGGCGGAAACGGGTCTGATGTGTTTGTGTTCGCCGCGGGCTATGGCCGCGACACAATCACCGATTTCGATGCGCGCGGCGCCGATCAAGATGTGCTTGATCTCAGCGACGCGCAGGGCATCAACGGCTTCCGCGACCTGATGCGCCATCACGTTACCGTCCGAGGCGATGACCTGATCATCCGCACCGATGACGGCGACAGATTACGCCTCGAAGATGTCGACAAATCCGATCTCGGCAGGAGTGATTTCGACTTCTGATCTGAGCGAACCAGGCAGGCAGCGAGCCTAATACCAATGTTCAATGATAATGCCCCATGGCGCCGGGGCGAATTTGTCTGCCGGCTAGGAGAAACCCGGAAATGGACCCATCGGTCCATTGAGGATTTTCGACGACGCCGGCAGACAAATGCGCCCGGCCCTTCGGGTGGGCCGGATGCCACGCGCCGGGGGTGTCGCAATCCTCGACCGCAGCTTTGGCTGCGCTCTGCGGAGTGCTCCTACCCGGACGCCCGCCTCCGGTCCCACGCCATGGGTCATTATCATTGAACATTGGTATAAGGTGATGGCGCCTCCTTGACTTTCCGATTTTCCCACGCCATTTATTTGCCTGTTCAATGGAGACTTTATGTCTATTCTGTCCGAGACCCGTTAAGGGCCCTGCCCGCTCAAATGACGCGAGCAGCGGCCGACAACCATCGCCCCGGCGCCTTGCAAGGTCGCCGGTCTTTGTGTTGTGCTCCGTTTGGAGCCTATCGGACAGACAATCATGGATATCAACCGCGCAGAACAGCGCATTCTTCACCTGCTGGCCCAAGGCGGCTGGATAGAACATAACCGGCAATCAAGCGCGAAAGTCCGCAAGGTGGCGTGCTTTACCCGGGACGGATGGCTCTATCCCGGCCTCGACCTTGAACTCTTCCGCAAACTCAAGCGGTTGCGGGCCATTTCTTCATCCGGCGGCAAGCCCTACAGGATTTCCGAGCGAGGCCTGCATCTGGTGCGGTCCCAGCTCGACAATTGCTGAAAACGGATAGTCGAGCCTGAAAACAGAACGGCGCGGATCACTCCGCGCCGTTTTGCGTTGAAAAATCAATCGTTTACCACCATTTGGCCGGACTGAAGTGACCAGCAGCCTGCTCGATCACATGCGCCGTCTTGAACAGGGTTTCCTCGTCAAAAGGCTTGCCGATCAGTTGCAGCCCCAATGGCAGGCCCTTGTGGTCAAGACCGGCAGGCACCGCAATGCCCGGAAGTCCCGCCATGTTGACGGTCACCGTGAAAATATCGTTGAGATACATCTTGACGGGATCGGAAGCGAGATCCTCGTCGCCAATTCCGAAGGCGGAGGATGGCGTGGCGGGCGTCAGGATGGCGTCCACGCCGGCATGGAAAACCTGTTCGAAATCGCGCTTGATCAGCGTGCGCACCTTTTGCGCCCTGAGATAATAGGCATCGTAATAACCGGCCGACAGCACATAGGTGCCGATCATGATGCGGCGCTGGACCTCGGAGCCGAAACCGGCTGCACGGGTCTTTTCATACATGTCGGTAATGTCCTTGCCTTCGACCCGCAGGCCGTAGCGGACGCCGTCATAACGGGCCAGATTGGACGAGGCCTCGGCAGGCGCGACGATGTAATAGGCCGGCAGCGCATATTTGGTGTGCGGCAGGGATATATCGACAATCTCGGCGCCGGCATCCTTCAGCCAGGCTATGCCCTGCTGCCAGATCGCCTCGATTTCCTCGGGCATCCCCTCCATCCGGTATTCCTTGGGAATGCCGATCTTCATGCCCTTGAGCGACTGGCCCATCGACTTTTCATAATCAGGAACCGGCATGTCCACCGACGTTGTGTCGCGGGGATCAACGCTGGCCATGGATTTCAGCATGATTGCCGCATCGCGCACATCGCGGGTAATGGGACCCGCCTGATCCAGCGACGAGGCAAAGGCGACAATGCCCCAGCGCGAGCAACGGCCATAGGTCGGCTTGATGCCGACCGTGCCGGTAAAGGCCGCCGGCTGGCGGATCGATCCGCCGGTATCGGTTGCGGTTGCGGCAGCACAAAGCTGTGCGGCAACGGCTGCTGCTGAGCCGCCGGATGAACCGCCCGGCACCAGCGCCAAGTTCGACCCATTGGCGCGCCACGGATTGGTGACCGGGCCGTAATAGGAAGTCTCATTGGACGAGCCCATGGCGAATTCATCCATGTTGAGCTTGCCGAGAAGCACGGCGCCGTCATTCCACAGGTTTTCCGTGACCGTTGATTCATAGCGCGGCTTGAAGCCGTCGAGCACGTGGCTGCAGGCCTGGGTGTGAACGTCGCGGGTCGAATAGAGATCCTTGATGCCGAGCGGAATGCCTTCCAGCGCGCCGGCCTTGCCTTCCGCGATCCGCTGGTCGGACGCCCTGGCCCGGGCGCGGGCAATATCGGGGGTGACCGCCACATAGGCATTGAAAGCCTCGTTGGCGGATTCAATCGCCGCAATATAGGCGTCGGTCAGTTCAACAGCGGTAATTTCCTTTGCCAGCAATTTGCCGCGGGCTTGGGAGATGGTCAGGCTTGTCAATTCGCTCATTGTCATTGTTCACTTCATGTCACGCAGAAATCTGCTTTTTGTAAAAAACCGAGTAGCTTGAATCCGGATAATCGAGCACCGGACCGCATCGTTGAAAACCGGCCTTCTCATAGATCGCCCAGGCCGCAGGATGCTGGTCGCCGGTCTCGAGAACCAGTTCGCCCAGTCCGTCCTTGCGGGCGGCCTGCAAAGCCTCGCCCAGAATGCGGCTGCCGATTCCCCGGCCCTGATAGGCGGGGCGCGTATACATCCGCTTGATTTCCCCGGTCACCGCATCGTGCCGCTTCAGCGCGCCGCAGGCAATCGCCTCGCCGTCCTGCCGCGCCACCCAAACCGTCACGCCCGGTTCTGCCATTTGCTCCACCGTCAGGTGAAAACAGAATTCCGGCGGCGACAGGGTCAGCAAATGGTCGTTGAGTTCGGCAATCAACAGACGGATATCGTCCTGCAAGGGGCTTTCAACGGCGATCTCCACCATAAGCCGCCTACTCCACGACCTTCGGCACGACAAAGAAATTCCGGTCGCTCATCGGCGCATTGGCCACCACGTCATCGGGTTTGTCGCCGTCGGTCACCACGTCGGCGCGCTTCTTCATCGCCATCGGGGTTACCGAAGTCATCGGTTCGACTCCATCGACATTGACTTCGGAAAGCTGCTCGACAAAACCGAGAATGACATTCAATTCGCCCGCCATGCGCGGCGCGTCTTCATCACTCAGCGCAATGCGGGCCAGATGGGCGACGCGCTTGACGGTGGCAAGATCAACAGACATCGATTACTCCAGTCATTATCATCAGTCCCAGTCATTATCTTCAGACTGTGTGTGACCGCTATAAATGGCCCAATCTGGCTCCGCAACGGTGAAATCGATCTGACGGCGGTCAAGGACGCGAAAAAACCTCAAATCGTCACAATCCCGCCCGGCTTTGGCACCTGCACAGCCGTCTTGCCGCCCTCCATTCCGGCCACGAATGTATCGGCGGTCTGGTCGAGAAGGCCGAAGGTGGCATAGTGGCAGGGTATGGCGGTCGAAAAGTTGAAGAAACGCCGGCAGGCCAGCGCCGCCACGGCGCCGCCCATGGTGAACCGGTCGCCAACAGGAACGATACCGATATCCGGCTGATGCAATTCCTCAATCAGCGCCATATCGCCGAAAATGTCGGTATCGCCCATATGGTAGAGCGTAGGTTCGTCGGGGAAGTGAAAAACCAGGCCGTTGGCATTGCCCAGCGCATGGGACACACCGTCTTCGGTCACATGGGCGGAAGAATGCAATGCATTGACGAAGGTGACCGTGAAATTATCAAGCCCGATCGTGCCGCCGGTATTGCCCTGGTTGATCTTCTTCACGCCCTTTGTCACCAGCCATGCCGAAAGATCGGCATTGGCGATGACTTCGGCATCGATTTCGCCAGCCAGCGAAATCGTGTCGCCGACATGGTCCATATGGCCATGGGTCAGCACGATATGGGACACGTCCTTGGTGGCTTCCTTGATATCCAGGCCGGCAAATGACGGATTGTGGGTGAAAAACGGATCGATGAGGATGGTCGCATGTGCGCTTTCAACGCGAAAGGCAGAGTGGCCGAGCCAACGGATCTTCATGGTATGCTCCAGACTGGAATTGTTTGCCGGTTGTTTTTACCGGCTCGGTCCGGAATATCCAAGTGATTTGATTGTGTCCGGGCCGGTGTTTTGAGGATGCATGGAACTAACAGTTTGGATAAGATCGCCCAATGACGACATGCACCATTGAAGAACTCGCGCCTTTGCTTGCCCGCGGCGACATCATTGCCGGGCTCGACCTCGGCACGGCAACCATCGGCCTGTCGCTCTCCGACAAGGGCCGCAGCCTGGCGTCGCCGCGACCGGTCATCAAGCGCAAGAAATTCACCTTTGATGCCGACGTGCTGCTGGCTTTCGCCAAAAAGGAAGAGGTAAAGGCCTTCATCATCGGGCTGCCGGTCAATATGGATGGCAGTTCCGGTCCGCGCGTCCAGGCGACGCGGGCCTTTGTCCGGCTGATGGAGCCCAAGACCGACATTCCCTTTGTCTATTGGGATGAACGGCTGTCAACGGTGGCGGCAGAGCGGGCGCTGATCGAGATGGATGTTTCGCGCAAGAAACGCGCCGAGCGGATCGATTCCGCCGCAGCCTCGTTCATCCTTCAAGGCGCGCTGGACAGGTTGTCGTCCTTGACGAAAGCTTCCGCATCGCCTTGAGCCCCATTGCGGCGATTATGCAGCCAGGCCAGGATCGGCTTGCGTTTGCGCCACAGGATGATTCCGAAAACCAGAACCGTGTCGAACGCGATGGCGCGGGCAGCCAGGGGCGGAATGGATTCCGGCGGCAGATGCAGGGTCTGGCCGTAGATGGCAAAGACCAGATCGTGAAAATCGCGGCGCAACATGAAGATTCCGAAATTCATGTCGTAATAGGACAGCCCGTACCAAAGGCCGAGAAAGGTCACCGGAAAAAACCAGAAGATCAGCAACCATTTCATCGGGACAATCCTTTACCACTTCCAGCATTTCGTCTTGTTTGCCGCCACCGGCGCATCGTTCAAATTGCCGGCCCTGCCCGCCTGTTCAGCGGAAAGGCCGCGCCGCCCAACCGGCCATCCGGTCTGCAAGACTAAGGCCTGCGACCATCAAGAACGGTATCGTCAAGTCCTTGGCAATCATGGCAAATGCGATTGCCAATATGCCCGCTGCCCAATAATTCCCGCTACCCATACGCATGACCGCCAACATTGCTTCCGAACTGGAAGTCAATTTCGACTTTTAGCCGCCAATGCGCAATGTAAACCATTTGTTAAGGTTAACGGCCATGTCGAAAACACACAAAGGCAGTCGTGTTCAGGGATAGACGCCGCGCACCAGCCGGCGCAGGCCATTGGCCAAGCGCTCCCAATCCTGATCGCTGGCAAGGGCGAGACCGGCAAAGCGGCCCGAGACGTCGCCGGCCAGCACCAGATGCTGGACGGCGCCGATCAGCAGCGCGTTCAACGCCGGCGCATCAATGCCCTTGGGCGGGGCAAGATTACCCCTCACCCGGTCCAGCCATTGCGCCATGGCCTTGCCGCGCACTTCCGACAGGCGCCTGACCTGCGGGTTGGTCTCGGCAATCTCCCAGGCAATGATCTTGCGCATCAGCGGATCGTCGCGCAGCGCGTCGAGATAGAGCAGCAGGAAGCGTTCAACCAGATCGCCATAGGTCAGCAGAAATGCGCTGCCGCCATCTGCCGGCATCCGGTCTTCCACCCAACCCGCCAGTTCAATGCCGATGGCATCGACCAATCCGTCCATGCCGCCGAAATAACGGTAGATGAGTTGCTTGTCGCAACCTGCCCCGCGCGCAACTGCATTGATGCCGAGCTTGGCAAAACCTTCCTCGGCCAGCAGCGCGGTTGCAGCACGCAGGATCCGGCCTGCAGTCTCGCTGCGGTCGCGCACCCTGATGCCTGTTTCAGATTGAGTTGCATCCGTCTGGTTTTCAATCGTCATCCTGCCACCCTGCCTGAATTCCAAAACACACTATTTAAATCACCGGTCAGTGACAACCTCTTGCGCATGTCACCGACTGGTGATATCAAGTCACCATACAGTGACATTATGGAGAAAACCATGTCAAATGCAGTCCGCATCACCGGCATCAGCGCCATTGCGCTGGCCATCGCCTTCAACGTTCCTTTCACGATTCTGTCAATGATCTTCCAATATCCTGATATCCTCAGGCTTGCGGCCGGGCAAGTGCTGGACCGGTTTCATGCAGGCGGGCCGGGTCTGGTGCTGACATGGTACGCCTTCATGCTGTCGGCCCTTGCCATGGCACCGGTTGCCGTCGCATTGTCTGTCCATGCCCGTGGCGCCGGCCCTCACCCGGTCCTGAGGCAAATGGTCCTGCTGGGCGGGGTCAGCGCCGGATTGTTGCAGGCCATCGGGCTGTCGCGCTGGGTCTTTGCCATACCGCCTTTGGCTGCCCTTCACGCCAGTCCGTCGTCAATCGACACGCAAAAGCAGTCGGCTGAAGTGATCTTCGACATGCTCAACAATTGGGGCGGCATCGCCATCGGCGAACATCTTGGCCAGTTGATGACCGTGCTCTTCATTGCAAGCCTCTCATTGCTGCAGGTCCAGGCTTCCGGACGGCTGCAAAAAGGCGCGGCCCTGACCGGATTTGTCGCGGCAATCGCCGTTCTGGCGGGCATGGGCGAAGGACTGGCGATTGCCCTGGGTGAGCGTGGTGACATCTTCGGAGCCTTTACCGTGACCGGCTACCTCGCTTTGACCCTCTGGCTGATCCTGACAGGTGCAACGCTTCTGGCCGGCAGTCCAAGCGCCGCCAAATCATGATCAACATATCGGCGGCACTCATTGACTGCCTTTTGTCGGAAATTCCTTGCCTTGCCATCCTTTGCAAACTATCAGCAGGCATCCAATCTGTTGGCATTTCATGTTCGTAATCTTCGAAAGCATTCTTCCCATATTTCTGCTGGTCATGCTGGGCGTCGCGCTGAAGCGCGCGCCCTTCATCGACAAGGGCCTGTGGACTGGCCTCGAGCAGCTTGGCTATTACGTGCTCTTTCCAGCCTATCTTTTCCTGACCCTGGCAATGGCCGATTACGGCAATATCGAAATCGGGCGGATCAGCGCCGTCTATCTTGGCGCTTTGCTGGTCATAGGCGTGCTGCTGATGGCGCTTTGGCCGCTCTTGAAATCCAGGGGCGTCACCGGCCCGCAATTCACCTCGATTTTCCAGACGACAACAAGGTGGAACGGATTTGTGGCGCTGGCGATTGCCGAGCGTGTCGCCGACAAGCCCGGATTGACCATGGTCGCATTCATCATCGGCACCATCATCATCCCGATCAATTTCGCCAATATTGCTGTCTTGATCTGGTTTGCCGGCGGCAAACGCAACATCCGCAACATCCTGATCCGGATGCTGACCAATCCGCTGGTTTTTGCCAGCTTTCTCGGCATTCTTTACGGCCTGTCAGGCTTTGAGATGTTTTCGCCCATCGCCGTCGGCCTCGATCTGCTGGCGCGCTGCGCACTGGGATTGGGCCTTCTGATCGTCGGCGCCGGCTTGGTGGTGCGCGATGCCATCAAACCGCGATTGGTCACCATGCTTCCGGTTTTCGTCAAATTGCTGGTCTTTCCTGCCGTTGTCATTGCCATTGCGATGCTGGCCGGGGTCGACTCCGCCACCATCCGCCTTCTGGCGCTGGCGGCAAGCGTTCCCACCGCGATGAACGGCTATTTGCTGGCAAAGCAGATGGGCGGCGACGCCAATCTTTACGCCGCAATATCCACCCTGCAAACCGCCGCCGCCTTCCTGACAATTCCGCTGGTATTGGCTGTGGCTGCACTTGTTTGAACGCGTCTGATCCTGTGCCCCGAACAAGGCGCGCCAGATTGGCTTGCAGCCCCCGCCAAAAAAATTTCCACCGCATTATTCCGCGCCCTGAAAGTGTGTGGGCGACCTGCTCACGCTCTCGCTTTCCCTGCCCATAACTTCCAAAATCAAGGTGCCGCTGCGGGCCGCGACTGAACCCCCGACGCCCTCATTCCTGTGCCTGTCACAGGAATCCAGTCACGCCATGTCCATGGCGTGGAAGGGCTCTGGCTGAGGTCGGGAAATGGGGTGAAACTCGCTAACCAATTGAAAACGAGCCAATTTTTCGATCCATAAAGACTCTCTCCGGCTGGCAGACGCCAGCCGGCTGGATTCCTGTGACGAGCACAGGAATGAGGGGGTAGGTGCTTGGCGGCGCAAGGTGACACCGTGTTCGGGGTGGGCGCTGTGCATTTGCCGTGGGGTGCGCGCCATGCCAACTAAAAAATTCTCCACCCCATTTTTCCGCGCCCCCCGAATCACATGCGACAATCACCTCATGTTCCCGTCTTGGAGTCGGCACGAGACGTTGTGTCGGGGCGGGAGCCAGCGCTTTCAGTGTCTGTCGGTAACGTGCGGGCAGATGCTGGAAGGGTCGGAAGACACGGCGGGTGTTAATCTGCCGCAGTTGTTTCCCTCGCAGGTGAGAGCCTGCGGCTTGGGTCAGCCATGCAAGCGTCCGGTCTCCGGCGTGCAGCGAGACAGGTCTTCCGGACAAACGGGGTTTTCCCCGGCAAACGCTGCTGGTCACGCGAAACGCGGAGCCAAAAACTATATATAAAAGAAGGCGATGCGTTTCGCGTGGTCCTCCTTTAACCCCATCAATCCGGAGCAGGTCTGCTTGCGGAACGTTTTTGTGCGTCTGGTCAACCAGGAAAGCACAGAAGCGCCTGCCCGATCCGGAAAACTGAAACTGTTCAGGTTCAAAGCGCGTCAGCGCCCGGCAGCCGGATAAAGCAGGTCGACGATGAAGTTGGCGTCAAATCTTGTGTCCAGCATGCCATATGTGCTGCGCCAACTGCCGCCAAGCCGGGTTTCGACAAAGGCGTCAGCGATCCGGCCTGCCCCGAGTCGGGCGAGTTCGGCCGCCGCTGCGGCCAGCGCCAGTTGCTCGATCAACAGGCGGCCCGCCCCTTCGTCACGCTCGCACAGCGCCATGGCGGCGCGCAACACATTGACGGTCTTGTCGCCGGTGGAGCCAAGGTCACGCTTCAGGCCGGCAAAGAAGATTTCGAATAGATCGGGGCTTTTTTTCATGACGCGAATGACATCAAGGGCCATGACATTGCCGGACCCTTCCCAGATCGCATTGACCGGGGCTTCACGATAATGGCGCGCCATCGGACGTTCTTCGACATAACCGCTGCCGCCGATGGCTTCCATGGCTTCGAAAATCAGCGCGGGCGCAAGCTTGGTGACCCAATATTTCGTCACCGGCGTCATGATGCGGGCATAGGCGGCATCCTCGGCGCTGTCGCGGGCCTTGTCGAATGCAGCGGCCAGCCTGAAGGACAGAGCGGTCGCACCGGCCACGTCCAGCGCCATGTCGGCCAGAACCCGCGTCATCATCGGTTGGTCGATCAGCATCTTGCCGAACACCGATCGGCCCCGGCAATGATGCACGGCCTCGGCCAGTGCTGCCCGCATGATACCGGCCGAAGCCAGCGCGCAATCAAGCCTGGTCAGGGTGACCATGTCGAGTATGGTCCTGATGCCCTCGCCCGGGCCGCCCAGCAAAAATCCGTAGCTGTCCTGGAATTCCACCTCAGAAGAGGCATTGGAGCGATTGCCCAGCTTGTCCTTGAGGCGCTGGAAGCGAAGGCCGTTGGCATTGCCGTCCTCCAGCAGACGCGGCACCAGGAAACAGCCCATGCCCTCCTCGGTCTGGGCCAGCATCACGAAAGCGTCGCTCATCGGCGCCGACATGAACCATTTGTGGCCTCGCAGGCGATAAATGCCGTCGGAAATCTTTTCGGCCGCACTGCGATTGGCCCGCACATCGGTGCCGCCCTGCTTCTCGGTCATGCCCATTCCGATGGTGACGCCGGATTTCTCCTGGGCTGGCTTGTTGGTCGAATCATATTTCCGCGACAATATCTTCGGCGTCCATTGGCGCTGGACGGCAGGATTGGCGGCAATTGCGGCCACGGCGGCATTGGTCATGGTCAGCGGGCAAAGATGGCCGCATTCCAGTTGAGCCGTCAAAAAGAAGCGAACCGCGCGGGCCGAATGGGCGTGACCCGCCTCATCGTGGTTGTTTTCCCAAATCGAGGAATTCAGGCCCGTGGAAACCGACCGGCGCATCAGCGCATGCCAGGCGGGGTGGAATTCCACCACGTCCAGCCGCTCGCCGCGCGGTCCGTGGGTTCGCAGTTGCGGCGGCGACTGATTGGCCATCCGCGCCAGGTCCTGCGCTTCGGTCGATGTCACAAACCGCCCGATCAGCTCGAATTCCTCGCGCAAAGCGCGCGGCATCCCGCCGGCAATGTCCACCATCAGCGGATCGGAGCGAAAAGCGTTGATTCCGCTCCAAAGGCCGGGCTGGTTGAGTTCTTCGAAGGTCATTTCTTGCGTCGTGTTCTGTGTCATTTCTTCTCTTTAAACGGATTCGCACAGCTTTGCATGACACCAGACAGATTGTTTGGCCAAACCCTGTTGAAAACAACAGCCCCTGCCGGGCACCGGTGGAAATCCTCGCCGTTTCAAAGCCCGCCGGTCTTGTCGGGCGCAGTTGGCGCGTCTATAGACCTGTCTGACGGCTTGTGCCCGACCTCATCATGCGCTTATCGCGTCAGGACGGATGTCTTTCATGGATTTTTTTCCCCATCGTCACCTGCTCGGCATCAACGGACTGACCGAACACGACATTGCCTATCTTCTCGACAAGGCCGACGAGGCCGTCAAGATTTCCCGACAGCGGGAAAAGAAGACCTCGACCTTGCGGGGGCTGACGCAGATCAACCTGTTCTTCGAATCATCCACCCGCACCCAGGCCTCGTTCGAACTGGCCGGCAAGCGCCTCGGCGCAGACGTCATGAACATGTCGGTCGGCAATTCATCGGTCAAGAAGGGCGAAACCTTGATTGACACCGCCATGACCTTGAACGCCATGCGGCCCGACGTGCTGGTCATCCGCCATTCCTCCGCAGGCGCTGCCGCCCTGCTTGCCCAGAAAGTGTCCTGCTCCGTGGTCAATGCCGGCGACGGCCAGCACGAGCACCCGACCCAGGCACTGCTTGATGCGCTGACCATCCGCCGCGCCCGGGGCAAGCTGTCGCGCATCATCGTGGCGATCTGCGGCGACGTGCTGCATTCCCGCGTCGCCCGCTCCAACATCCTGCTGCTCAACGCCATGGGCGCGCGCGTCCGGGTCGTTGCTCCCGCCACCCTGCTGCCTGCCGGAATCGACAAGATGGGCGCCGAGGTCTTCCATGACATGAAGGAAGGCCTGAAGGATGCCGATGTGGTGATGATGCTGCGGCTGCAGCGCGAAAGAATGGCAGGCTCCTTCGTGCCCTCGGTGCGGGAATATTTCCATTTTTACGGGCTCGACGCCGAAAAACTGAAATTGGCGCGGCCGGATGCCCTGGTCATGCATCCCGGCCCGATGAATCGCGGCGTCGAAATTGCATCGGAAATTGCCGACGGCCCGCAAAGCGTGATCGCCGAGCAGGTGGAAATGGGCGTCGCCGTGCGCATGGCGGTAATGGAAACCCTGCTTCTCTCGCACAATGGCGGAGAACGCCCATGACCAAGACACTGGTTCTCAACAATGCCCGCATCATCGATCCGTCCCGCACTATCGATGAAAGGGGCGCCATTATCGTAAAGGACGGCGTGATCCTCGCCGCAGGCGCCGGCGCTCTCAACCAGGGCACACCGGAAGGTGCTGAAATCCGCAATTGCGAGGGCCTGCTGGCTGTTCCCGGCCTGATCGACGCCCGCGTCCATGTCGGAGAACCCGGCGCAGAACACCGCGAAACCATAGCCTCGGCTGCTTTGGCTGCGGCCAGCGGCGGCATTACCTCCTTCATCATGATGCCGGACACCGAGCCGGTCATTGATGACATCGCTTTGGTCGAATATGTCCGCAAGAATGCGCGCGACAACGGCACCGTCAACATCTATCCCGCCGCAGCCCTGACCAAGGGGCTGGCAGGCGAGGAAATGACCGAATTCGGGTTGCTGGCCGCAGCCGGCGCGGTGGCCTTTACCAATGGCCGCAAGAGCCTGCATGACACAATGGTGCTGCGCCGGGCGCTGACCTATGCGCGCGAATTCGGCGTGGTCATTTCGCTGGTCAACCGCGACCGTTATCTTGGCGCCGACGGCGTGATGAATGAAGGATTGCTGGCCAGCTGGCTTGGCCTGGCGGGCATTCCGCGCGAGGCCGAAATCATACCCCTGGAGCGCGATCTGCGCGTGGCAGGACTGACCGGCGGCAAATATCACGCTGCCAAGATTTCGGTGCCCGATTCAGTGCTCGCCCTGTCTGCGGCCAAGGATCGCGGCGCGAATGTCACCTCCGGCATCTCGATCAACAATCTCGCGCTCAATGAGAACGACATCGGCGAATACCGCACCTTCTTCAAGCTCTCCCCGCCCTTGCGTTCGGAAGACGACCGCGTCGCCATGGTCGAGGCGCTGGCCAATGGCGAGATTGAAATCATCGTCTCGTCGCATGATCCCCATGATGTCGACACCAAGCGCCTGCCCTTCGCGGAAGCCGCCGACGGCGCCATAGGGCTTGAAACCATGCTTGCTGCGGCGCTGCGCCTGCATCATGACGGATCCGTCGGCCTCAGCCGCTTGATTGACGCGATGTCGACAGCGCCCGCCAAAATTTTCGGGCTGGAAGGCGGCACGCTGAAGCCGGGCGCACGGGCCGATATCACCCTGATCGATCTCGACGAGCCATGGGTCGTTTCAAAGGAACTGCTTGTTTCAAAATCAAAAAATTCGCCATTTGAAGATGCGCGCTTCTCCGGTCGCGCAGTGGCCACCTATATTGCCGGAAAACTCGTTTATTCGCGTTAATATCACCGTCCACAAAGGGGATTGAACCGTGTCAGCATTTCTGCCCAGCCTCTCCGCCCCGCCATTGATGCTCGTGCTGGCCGCCATTTTCGGCTATCTGCTCGGCTCGATTCCCTTCGGACTTGTCCTGACGCGCCTTGCCGGGCTGGGTGATGTCCGCAGCATTGGTTCCGGCAATATCGGCGCAACCAATGTGCTGAGAACCGGCAACCGCGCTTTGGCCGCAGCAACTTTGCTGCTCGACATATTGAAGGGAACATTTGCCGCTCTGGTTGCATCCTGGTTGGCCGGGCCGGAAGCCGCCATCATTGGCGGCCTGTTTGCTTTCTTCGGCCATCTGTTCCCGGTCTGGCTGAAATTCAAGGGCGGAAAAGGTGTAGCGACTTACCTCGGCATCTTTTTGGGCGTCGCCCCGCTGCTTGCATTAGCGTTTGCTTTGACATGGCTCGCCACCGCTGCTATCACTCGTTATTCTTCGCTTTCAGCACTGGTTGCATCTTTGGTCGTCCCGGTCGCCGGATGGCTGCTGGGAATGCAATCCATTGCAATTTTTGCGGCATTAATGACAGTGATTATCTGGATCAAGCACAGGGCCAATATTGCCCGCCTGCGCGACGGTTCGGAAAGCAGGATAGGAAAAAAGGGATAATGTCCACCGTCGGCGCTAAGCCCAGGGGTGTGGCGCTGACAGAGCGACAAAGAACAGCCTGGCTCCGGCTCATTCGCTCCGACAATGTCGGTCCGCAGACCTTTCGCGAACTCATCAATCATTTCGGATCGGCTGAACTGGCGCTGGACATGCTGCCGGAACTGTCACGGCGCGGCGGTTCGACCCGGCCGATCCGGGTGGCCAGTCTGGCGGAAGCGGAAGCCGAAATGGAGGCCGCCGCGCGTTTCGGGGCAAAATTCTTCGGCATCGGCGAAAGCGAATATCCGCCGGCCCTCCGCCAGATTGACGGCGCACCGCCATTGATCGCGCTCAAGGGCAATCCGTCCATCTGCGATCGCCACAGCATCGGCATCGTCGGTTCGCGCAATTGTTCGATCAGCGGCGCGAAATTTGCAGCCATGCTGGCCCGCGATATCGGCCAGGCCGGCTATTCGATCATTTCCGGCCTGGCGCGCGGCATCGATACCGCAGCCCACAAGGCAAGCCTGCAGACCGGAACGATTGCGGCGATGGCCGGCGGCCTCGACAAGCCCTATCCGCCCGAAAATATTGCCCTGCTTGATGAAATCATTGCTTGCGGAGGTGCTGCCATCAGTGAAATGCCGTTTGGATGGGAACCGAGGGCGAGGGATTTTCCACGCCGCAACAGGCTGATTGCAGGAACGGCGCTCGGACTTGTGGTCATTGAGGCCGCCAGCCGATCCGGATCCCTCATCACCGCTCGATATGGCGCGGATTTCGGTCGCCTGGTCTTTGCCGTACCAGGCTCGCCGCTTGATCCGAGATGCCACGGCACCAACCAGCTGATCAAGGATGGCGCCTCGATGGCGACTGAATCGCGCGATATCCTTGAAGCCATGGCGCCGCTGACCAATCTGGATCTGTTTGACACGCCGTCCGCCCAGGAACCGCAGGACGAAGGCGAAAGACCCTTTGCTCTGCCGCCCAATGAAAGCGACCGCGCCCGGATCGCCGAGGCGCTCGGCCCCACGCCGGTGGAGATCGACGACATCATCCGCCATACCGGCCTTGGCGCGCAGATCGTCTATCTGGTTTTACTGGAAATCGACCTGGCCGGCAGGCTACACCGGCACCCTGGGGGATTGGTCTCCATGGATTTTTCGGACCCGTAGGAGGGATTTGCCGATCAGAATGTCACCGACTTCGGCAAATGCCATTTCAATCAGGAACATCAGCATATCGGCATCATTGACCTTTGCGACATTGCGCAATTCACCGAGCATTTGCTGTATGAAAAGGAGATCGCTGCGCGTTTGCTCGGAAATGTCTGCTTCGCCGTTCATCTGCAATTTCATGGCTTCAGCTTTCTACCGGTGATCGCACAAATCGATTATTCAATTTTATGAATACAACGATACTAGGCCCTGTTGACAAAGTGGATTCCCAAATCATCTGAATTCTGATTCAAAGCTTCCTTTTGGGAGGCTGATATGGCTCGTGGTGACCTTACTGACGCTGAATGGAAGATTATCGGGACACTATTGCCGTCAGAG
>JBGSIT010000025.1:0-19374 GCA_041742335.1 Rhizobiaceae bacterium | reverse complement strand
TCTGACGGCAATAGTGTCCCGATAATCTTCCATTCAGCGTCAGTAAGGTCACCACGAGCCATATCAGCCTCCCAAAAGGAAGCTTTGAATCAGAATTCAGATGATTTGGGAATCCACTTTGTCAACAGGGCCTAGTTTTATTTTGTTTAGGAATTGACCAAAAACCCCCAAAATAGCATAGTGAATTTTGTAGGCCGTTTGCGTGCAAACAAATCAAGCGCTTATGAATGTCTTGTGTAAAAGGACGATCGGCGCGCGAAAGAACGGCAAGCAAATCAACAATTCAGATCTTGTCAGGAAACATCATGATCGAAAACAAGAAAAAGCCAAATCCGATCGATATCCATGTTGGCAGCCGCATCCGCCTGCGCCGCACCATGTTGGGTATGAGCCAGGAAAAACTCGGTGAAGCGCTTGGCATCACCTTCCAACAGATCCAGAAATATGAAAAGGGAACCAATCGGGTCGGAGCCAGCCGCCTTCAGGCCATCTCCAACATCCTCAATGTTCCGGTTTCGTTTTTCTTCGAAGATGCTCCCGGCGACAATCAAGGCTCCCAGAGCGGCATGGCCGAGGCTTCGAGCTCTAATTACGTCGTCGACTTCCTGTCTTCTTCCGAAGGTCTGCAACTCAACAGGGCATTTGTGAAGATCTCCGATGCGAAGGTGCGGCGCAAACTTGTCGATCTCGTCAAGGCGCTGGCAGCGGAAGCTGAGTCGGAATAAGGCGGTTTTTTGCAGCAATTGCGCAAGCCCGTCGGTTGGCAGGGTGCGCCATTGGCTTGGACTTGGCCAATGCGGGCGGCTTTTAGCCGCCTTTTTTTGGCGACTTCGAGGCAATTTCTCACATAAAGATATATTTATGTCCTTGTCTTCTTGTTTTTCCGAATGGATAACACTAAACAATGCGGCATTATCATCTTCATTGAGGGAAAATCCCGCATGTACGCCAATTACCTGTTCACCAGCGAATCCGTTTCCGAAGGCCATCCCGACAAGGTTTGCGACCGGATTTCCGACGAAATCGTGGATCTGGTCTATCGCGAAGCGGCAAAGAACGGGGTTGATCCCTGGACTGTGCGCGTCGCCTGCGAAACCCTGGCGACAACAAACAGGGTTGTCATCGCCGGTGAAGTCCGCGTTCCCCATAGCTTGATGAAGATGGACAAGAACGGCAAGGAAGTGATCAACCCTTCCAAGTTCAAGTCGGCAGCCCGCAAAGCCATCCGCGACATTGGCTACGAGCAGGAGGGTTTCCACTGGAAGACCGCAAAAATTGACGTGTTGCTGCATTCCCAATCCGCCGATATCGCGCAGGGCGTGGACAATGCGGCTGACCAGCAGGGCGATGAAGGCGCTGGCGACCAGGGCATCATGTTCGGTTATGCCTGCAATGAAACGCCTGACCTTATGCCTGCGCCGATCTACTACGCCCATCGCATCCTGCAGCTTTTGACAGTGGCGCGCAAAAAGGGCGAAGGCGATGCCGGCAGGCTTGGCCCGGATGCCAAGAGCCAGGTAACCGTGCGCTATGTCGACGGCAAGCCGAGCGAAGTCACCTCGATCGTTCTTTCGACCCAACATCTCGATGACAGTTGGGATTCGGCCAAGGTTCGCGCCGTCGTCGAGCCCTATATCCGCGAAGCCATGGGCGAGCTTCCCATTGCCGCTGATTGCAAATGGTACATCAACCCGACCGGCAAATTCGTGATCGGTGGACCGGACGGCGACGCCGGCCTGACAGGCCGCAAGATCATAGTTGATACCTATGGCGGTGCCGCGCCCCATGGCGGCGGCGCATTTTCCGGCAAGGACACCACCAAGGTTGACCGTTCGGCCGCCTATGCCGCGCGCTACATTGCCAAGAATGTGGTCGCCGCCGGTTTTGCCGACCGTTGCACGATCCAGCTTTCCTATGCCATCGGCGTGGCCCAGCCGCTGTCAGTCTATGTCGATCTTCACGGTACCGGCAAATATTCCGAAGCACAGGTGGAAGCCGCCATCCGGGCTGTCATCGACCTGTCGCCGACCGGCATTCGCAGGCACCTTGATCTCAATAAACCGATTTATGCGCGCACATCGGCCTATGGCCATTTCGGCCGCAAGGCGGGCCGTGACGGTTCTTTCTCCTGGGAAAAACTCGATCTGGTCAAGCCGCTGAAGGAAAAGATCAAGGCGTGAGCGACAAGGCTGATGGCGAAGCGCTGAAGCCCGGTCGCCTCAGCGACTCTTTTTATGGACGGCGCAAGGGCAAGGCGCTCCGCCCGGCCCAGCTTCGCCACATGCAAGAGACCTTGCCGCAACTCAAGATCGACCTGAAAAGCCCTGCCCCGCAACGGCTAGAAACCCTTTTCAGTGCGCCTGTCAGCACGATGAGACTTGAAATCGGCTTTGGCGGCGGCGAGCATCTCCTGCACCGGGCAAAGGAAAATCCCGATACCGGCTTTATCGGCGTCGAACCCTTTGTCAATTCAATGGCCAAGCTGGTGGTAGCCGTCGATGAGGCCGGCTTGCGCAATATCCGCGTCCACGACGATGATGCCACGGAAGTACTGGACTGGTTGCCGGATGCCTGCATTGACCAGATCGATCTGCTTTATCCTGACCCATGGCCGAAGAAGAAGCATTGGAAAAGACGGTTTGTCTCGCAAGCCAATCTGGACCGCTTCGTGCGGGTCCTCAAGCCAGGCGGATTGTTCTGCTTCGCATCGGATATCGATACATATGTGAACTGGACGCTTTTTGAGGTCGCCCGTCATGGCGGCTTGCACTGGACGGCGTCTAACGCCGGTGACTGGCTGCGGCCTTTTGATGGTTGGCCGGGTACACGCTATGAGGCCAAGGCCAAGCGCGAGGGTCGAAGCTCTGCCTATCTCACATTCAAGAAGTCGTGAGACTTCTGAAGGTCAATGCAGGCTGACAGTTTCCAACTCATCCTCAGCCGCCTTGTAGAAGGTGCTTGAACGGTTGTCGGTCAGCAGGATCGGCGTGCCATCGGCGCCAAACAGCGCCCAGAGATCGATGCCGGGGCTCATTTCCGGGGCTTCCGGAAACACCCGTGACACATCTTCGGAACGCATTTTTCTGATATAGCCAAGCTCGCCGGCACCAAGATGGGCAAACTCGTTGCGGGTCAGTCGGGAGAGTCCAAATCTTGTATGCATCATTTCCTCCGCTCGGGTCAGGGAGACGCGGCTCATTTACCGTTTTCCTATTGTGAAACGGAAATGTTAATTTTCTTTACCATCCGTTCGGGCTGTGGTCGGGCGAGGTCGACTGCGAGCAGGCCGTTTTTCAATTCGGCGCTCAAAACCACCATGCCGTCAGCCAGCACGAACATCCGCTGGAATTGCCGGGAGGCGATTCCGCGATGCAGATATTCCCGCTGACCCTGTTCGGACTGGCGTCCGCGAATGATCAACTGGTTCTCCTCGGTGGTGACTTCCAGATCTTCATCGGAAAAGCCGGCGACAGCCAGCGTGATCCGCAGCATTTCAGGCTGTCCGGTCTGGCGGTCGGAAGCGATGCGTTCGATATTGTAGGGTGGATAGCCGTCGCTGGTCTTGGCAATGCGCTCAAGGGTTTTTTCCATGGCGTCAAAGCCCAGGAGTAGCGGGCTGGCAAAAGGTGTAATTCTCGTCATATCCAAGTCCTTGTCTTCAAGCGACCATGCCGGAACCTTTCAAAAAAGCATTCCGTTGCATTCCATATGGTATCTGTGGTCAACAAGTGCAAGCCGCTTGCGCAGCAGGAGTTGACGATTCATAAATTGACCCTCAGCTTTCATGCCCACGGACAGGCTTATGACATTGCCCAGAAAAATAATTATCGATACCGATCCCGGTCAGGATGACGCCGCCGCCATCATGCTGGCCTTTGCCAGTCCGGATGAACTGGAAATCCTCGGCATTACCACCGTGGCCGGCAATGTGCCGTTGGCGCTGACGGCCCGCAATGCCCGCATCATCTGCGAATTGTGCAATCGCCGCGACATCAAGGTCTATGCCGGCGCTGACCGCCCTTTGGTGCGCAAACTGGTGACGGCAGAACATGTGCATGGCAAAACCGGGCTGGACGGTCCTGCTCTGGATGAGCCGACCATGCCGCTTGAAAAGGGCCACGGCGTCGATTTCATCGTTGAAATGCTCCGGCGCGAGCCAGCCGGTAGCGTCACCCTGTGCACGCTCGGCCCCTTGACCAATATTGCCATAGCATTTGAAAAGGCGCCCGATATCGTGGCGCGGGTCGCCGAGCTTGTCGTTATGGGCGGCGGCTGCTTTGAGGGCGGCAATATCACGCCTGCCGCCGAATTCAACATCTTTGTCGATCCCGATGCTGCCCGTATTGTTTTTACAAGCGGCATTCCGTTGGTGCTGATGTCGCTTGATGTCACCCACAAGGCGCTGACCACGGCAGACCGCGTCGACCGCCTGCGCGCCATAGGCACAAGGCCGGCCATCGCCATGGTCGAAATGCTGGAATTCTTCGAGCGGTTCGACATCGAGAAATACGGCTCGGACGGCGGCCCGCTGCATGACCCGACCGTCATTGCCTATTTGCTGAAGCCGGACCTTTTTTCAGGCCGCAGTTGCAATGTCGAAATCGAAACCCGATCCGAACTGACCAGGGGCATGACCGTGATCGACTGGTGGCAGGTCAGCGGCCGGCCGCACAATGCCACGGTCATGGGCGATATTGACGCGGACGGCTTTTTTGATTTGCTGATCGAACGCTTTGCCAGGCTGTAACAAGCCCGGCAAAGCTTTGCGATGGATCATGCCATCGCCGCATCCACCTCGGATACTCTTGGAATGGACGGCTGCGCGCCCGGTTTGAGGCAGGCAAGCGAACCGGCAATGGCTGCCCGCTTGATTGCCAGCTTCAGCGCCAGGCGCTGATCAAGTCCGGCCGCAAGATAGCCGCAAAAGGTGTCGCCTGCCCCTACCGTATCGACCGGCTGGATGTTCAGCCCGGTCGCCCGCAGGATCTCGCCATTGGCAATGGCAACCACGCCGTCAGCGCCCAAAGTCACGATGAAGGTCTGGTTGGTGTCGGAATGCAGCCGCGCCAATTCCCGTTCGCGCGCCTGACCGTCCAGACGCTGCTTTCCGGCCAGCAATTCGAATTCGGTCTCATTGGCAATGACGATGTCTGCCATGCGGCTAAGGCGCACGGCCTGGGGAATGATCGGCGCCAAATTGATGATGGTGACGATACCGCGCCGGCGCGCCGCCATCAGCGCCGCTTCAACAGTGGCCGGCGGAATTTCAAGCTGCACCATCAGGATATCGCCCTGCTGCATGGCCGCAATGGCGGCTTCGGCCTGGGCGACATTGATCGTGCCGTTTGCCCCCGGGACGACGGCAATGACATTCTCACCGTCCCCGCCAACCAGGATCATCGCAATGCCGGTTGGCGAATCGGTCTTGGCGACCTGCGCGAGATCGGCGCCTTCAGCCGCCAGCAATTCAAGCGCCGGTCCGGCAAAACTGTCGCCGCCGACAGCGCCCGCCATGTGAACGCCGGAGCCGGCGCGCCGTGCGGCAAGCGCCTGATTGGCGCCCTTGCCGCCGGCGGCTGTGGAAAAACCGTTGCCGGGAACCGTTTCGCCCGGCTTTGGCAGCCTGTCGACGGTGGCAATGAGATCCATATTGATGGAGCCGAGAACGGTGATCATGATGATGTCCTGAAATTTGCTGTGACGAAGTGGTGGGCGACTGTGCCCCGCCGGTCAATCCTCGTCAACCACCCTCAGCTTCAGTTGGCCGGTGCGGCTCTCCACCGTTTTGGGCAATTCCGGTTCCCCGGCTTCCAGCTGACCGCCTGCCGCCTCGAATTCCATCGCCTCGATCCGTGAACCGCGCTTGGAAAGCTTGTCGGCGGAGGTGACGATCAGCTCGACATCCTTCTGCGCCATGGTGAAGTGACCCTGCAATTTGCGCACCCTGTCATCCAGCCGGCTGAGATCTTCCATCAACCGCAGGACTTCGCCCTGGATGAGATGGGCCTGTTCGCGCATCCGCTGGTCCTTGAGCACCGCCTGGATGACCTGGATGGACAACATCATCAGCGAAGGTGAGACGATGACAATGCGCCCGCGATGCGCCTTCTGCACGATGGCTTCGTATTTCTCGTGTATTTCCGCAAATATGGACTCGGAAGGCACAAACATGAAGGCCGTATCCTGGGTCTCGCCGCGGATCAGGTATTTCTCCGAGATGTCCTTGATATGCAGTTCGATATCACGGCGGAACTGCTGCTGGGCAGCCTTGACTGCTTCAGGTGATCCGGCCTCGCGGATGGCGTTCCAGGCCTCCAGCGGAAACTTGGCGTCAATGACCAGCGATGGCTGGCCGTTGGGCATGCGCACCAGGCAATCGGGCCGGGAATTGTTGCTGAGCGTCGCCTGGAATTCGAAAGCGCCCATCGGCAGGCCGTCGGCGACAATGGTTTCCATCCGCGATTGCCCGAAAGCGCCGCGGGTCTGCTTGTTGGACAGGATTGCCTGCAGGCCGACGACATCGCGGGCCAGCGCCTGGATGTTGTTTTGCGCGGTATCGATGACTGCCAGCCTTTCCTGCAACCGCGCCAGGTTTTCGTGGGTCGACTTGGTCTGTTCGGTCATGGTCGCGCCGATGCGATGCGTCATGCCGTCGATCCGCTGGTTGAGGCTTTGATTGAGTTCGGCCTGCCGCGAGCCGATCATGTCGGTCATGGCTGACAATCGTCCCTGCATTTCGGTCTGGCTCTTGAGGATTTCCGCCATTCTTGCTTCGGCATCGCGAGCCCTGGCGGCGGCTTCCTGCTCCGCAGCCAGCCGGGCGGCGCGGCTTTTCATCAGCATGAGGATCAATACCAGCGCGATTGCCGCGACCAGCAAGCCAAGGCCAATCAACGCTTCACCGAGGTGAATGATTGTGTCACCCAGGGAAAAAAGCGGCTCGGATAGGATCGGGTTCAGCGTGTCCATGCGCCGACATTAGCTGATTCGCACGAATGTGACAGATCAAAACAAGAACAAGCGGGCATTGAACTGGTCGAGGCCCTTGGCAGGCGGATGGGTGCTGCACATATTTTCAATGCAACCACGCGCGGCAATTTTGCCGCGCAGAAACATTGCACTCTTTTTGAAGCTGGGATAATGGAACCCCATGACGATCAAGCCCCTAATTCTTTTGCCCGATCCAGTCCTCAAACAAGTGTCCGATCCTGTCGAACAAGTCGATGACGCTGTTCGCAAGCTGGCTGACGACATGCTGGAAACCATGTATGACGCGCCTGGTATCGGTCTGGCGGCCATTCAGGTCGGTGTGCCGCGCCGCCTGCTGGTCATCGACATTTCGCGCGAGGAAGACGATCCCAAGCCGCAGGTCTTCATCAATCCGGAGATCGTGTCGTGGTCGGATGAACGTTCTGTCTACGAAGAAGGCTGTCTTTCCATTCCCGATTATTATGCCGAGGTGGAGCGCCCGGCATCAATTTCGGTGCGCCATGTCGATCTGGCCGGAGAAATGCAGACCATCGAGGCCGAAGGCCTGCTTGCCACATGCCTGCAACATGAAATCGACCATCTCAACGGGGTCTTGTTCATCGACCATATTTCCCGGTTGAAGCGCCAGATGGTGATCCGCAAATTCACCAAGACCGCCAAGGCCAAGCGCGAATTGTAGGGCCCTGCGGCTTGCCGCATCAACAGGCCTGGGAGCGGGAGAATTATCATGGCACTCAGAATCATCTTCATGGGCACGCCGGATTTTTCCGTACCCACGCTGGAAGCGCTGATTGCCGCAGGTCATGACATTTGCGCCGTCTACTCCCAGCCGCCGCGTCCGGCCGGACGCCGAGGCCTGGAACTGACCAGTTCGCCCGTCCATCAGGCCGCCGAAAGGCATGGCATCGAAGTCCGCACACCGGTCAACTTCAAATCGGAAGCCGATATCGCCGATTTTGTAGCCTTGGACGCCGATGTCGCCGTTGTCGTCGCCTACGGTCTGCTGCTGCCGGAGGCAGTGTTGTCGGGCACGCGGCTGGGCGCCTATAACGGCCATGCTTCGCTGTTGCCGCGCTGGCGGGGCGCTGCTCCCATTCAACGCGCCATCATGGCGGGTGATGCTGAAACCGGCATGATGATCATGAAAATGGACAGGGGACTGGATACCGGGCCGGTGGCCCTGACTGATCGCGTCACCATCGATGAAACCATGACGGCAGGCCACCTGCACGACCTGCTGTCCCTGCGTGGTGCTGGCCTGATGGTAGAGGCGATGTCGAAGCTGGAAGCCGGAACATTGGACCTTGCGCCGCAGGCAGAGACAGGAATCGTCTATGCTGCCAAGATCGGCAAGGCGGAAACCAAGATTGATTTTGACCGCGCAGCCCCGGAGGTCCACAACCATATCCGCGGATTATCGCCTTTTCCCGGCGCATGGTTTGAGGCCGAAATTGCCGGCAGAAACGAGCGGATCAAGGTGCTCGCCAGTCGCCTGGCGGAAGGAAACGGCATGGCCGGCACGGTGCTTGACGATCATCTGACAATTGCCTGCCGCAGTGGCGCCGTCGCGCTCGTCCGGCTGCAGAAGGCCGGCGGCAAGGCATTGGATGCCGAGGAATTCCTGCGCGGCAATTCGCTTGCACGCGGCATGAGGATTATATAATGCCGCGCTACCGCATGACCATTGAATATGACGGCACGCCCTATTGCGGCTGGCAGCGTCAGGACAACGGCCATTCGGTGCAGACTGCCATGGAAAACGCCTTTCTGAGCCTGACAGGCCAGGCCATCGTCGTCAGGGGCGCCGGACGCACGGATTCCGGCGTTCATGCCATGGGTCAGGTCACCCATGCCGATCTCGACAAGCCTTGGAAGCCGCTGGTCCTTGCAAATGCCTTGAACGCCCATTTGGCCGCAGCCGGCGAGCGTGTCGCCGTTCTTGATGCCGAAGAGGTGAGCGAAGATTTTGACGCGCGGTTCTCCGCCACCATGCGGCATTATCTCTTTCGCATCATCAGTCGGCGCGCGCCGCTTGCGCTGGAGGCCAACCGCGCCTGGTTCGTGCCAAAGCCGCTGGACCATCTGGCCATGCATGAAGCCGCACAGATGCTGGTCGGCAACCACGACTTTTCGACATTCCGCGCCGCCCACTGCCAGGCCAAAAGCCCGGTACGAACGCTGGAACTGCTCGATGTTACCCGAAGCGATGACCTGATCGAGATTCGCGCCTCGGCCCAGAGTTTCCTGCATAACCAGATCCGGTCTTTCGCAGGCACGCTAAAGATGGTGGGCGAGCACAAATGGACGCCAGACGATGTCCGCGAGGCACTGGAAGCGCGCGACCGCAGGCGCTGCGGGCCTGTAGCCCCGCCGCATGGTCTTTACTTCCTGAAGGTCGATTATGAAGGGCGAAGACGCCGGTTCGGGCCAAACCGGCAAGAAGATTAGAGTGGCTTGATCTTCCTTCGAAATTGCGGACTGAAACCGCATTTCCCGATATTCAGGACATTGCCGTGGTTCAAACCAGCCCCAGCCAGACCTGAAGCTTCCAGCTGACATAGATCGTGGTGACGATATTGGTCAACAGGATTGCCGAAACCAGCAGCTTCTGGCCCAGCAAGAGGCCATGGAACACCAAAAACTGCACAGCCAGCATGACCATTGACAGCATCAGATAGACCAGCACGATGGATGAGGAATTGTCAGGCGACAGGATGGAAAGCAGCGAGTAGATCGACATCATCCAGGTGATCGGCACAGTCAACCAGTTGAAGGTCACCAGGACATCAAACAGCCTGTCGCCGAATCCGGCGGCCACCATAACCGCGCCGATCGCAACCAATGGCACGAGCCAGGTCAGCAATTCGACCATGCCGAGTTTCAGGAAAAAATCCGGCCCCGTCGTCGTGCCGACCGGACGACCGGCCAGATAGTCGAAGCGGTAGGCGGCCCAGCTTAGCAGGATGGGCGGGGCGCAATAGGCGATTGCCCAGAAAGACCGGATGAAACCGCGCGGCGACAAATCAAGACGGCGCGCGCCTTCGGCCGGATTAAACAGGATCAGCCACAAGCCTCTGAGGTAAAACAGCACTTCGTCAATCTGCGGCATTGTCAAACCAGCGCTCGAGGAAGCGTTCATAGATCTGCGTCAGCGTTTCAAGATCCTTGAGCGCCACGCGCTCATTGACCATGTGCATTGTCTGGCCTACCAGACCAAATTCAACCACCGGGCAATAATCCTTGATGAAGCGGGCGTCCGATGTGCCGCCGGTGGTCGACAGCTTCGGCTCCAGACCGGTTACTGCAGCCACGGCCTCGCTCATGGAAGCAACGAGCTTGTCATCCTTGGTCAGGAAGACATGGCTCGGACGGTCAGCCCAGATGATGTCATAGGTGGCCGCGGGGCGATGCTTGCGCAAGGGCCCGCCCCTGGCCGCCAGGTCCAGCCGCTTGCGGATCTCATCCTGCACGCTCTGGGCTGTCCAGTAATCATTGAACCGGATATTAAAGGCCAGCGAAGCCCGCGCCGCAATGACATTGGTCGCGGGATTGCCGGTGTCGATGGTCGTGACTTCCAGATTGGAAGGCTGGAAATCATCGCTTCCCGTGTCAAACGGCTTGTCCATCAGCGCGCTGGCCATATCGACAATGGCGCGGACCGGATTGTCGGCGAGATGCGGATAGCCGACATGGCCTTGCACGCCGTGCACGATCACCTTGCCCGACACCGACCCGCGTCTGCCGATCTTGATCATGTCGCCAAGCTGGTCGGGATTTGTGGGTTCACCGACCACGCAGGCATCCCAGGATTCGCCCTTTCCGGCAGCCCATTCGAGAAGCTTGACCGTTCCGTTGACCGCCGGCCCCTCTTCGTCACCGGTAATCAGGAAGGACAAGGATCCATTGAACTTGCCGCGCTTTGCCAATTGGCGGGCCACCGCCGCCACGAAACAGGCAATACCGCCCTTCATATCAACTGCGCCGCGCCCGATCATCTCGCCGTCGACAATATCGGCGCCAAAGGGCGGATGGGTCCAGGCCGCAGCATCGCCGACCGGCACGACATCGGTATGACCGGCAAACATCAGATGCCGACCATTGCCGGAAAGGCGCGCATAAAAATTTTCGATATCGGGCGTATTGTCGTCGCGCGCCACCATCCGCTCGACCTTGAAACCCAATGGCTCAAGCATGGATTGCAGCACGCCGAGCGCGCCGCCTTCATCAGGGGTGACCGAAGGGCAGCGGATCAGGCGGGCGAGATTATCAATCGGATCGGTTGTGCTCATGGCCAAACCGATTACCCGATTGCCGACACGCTGTCACGGGGGTAGATGAAAATCCGGCACGCCGGAGTTAGTGACGCTATTGCTGCTGGTCGGGCCAATCGGGCTGAACCCCGTAGCCGTTTTTGCCCGCTGTCGACGGCGCGAAAACAAGGATCGCCAGGTAAATAAAGCCGACAAATGGAAAAAGCAGGAGAAGCGCAACAAGCCCGGATGTGCCCATGTCATGGGCCCGCTTGAAACCCAGCATGAACATGGAAATTGCTGAAACGGGAATGAAGGCAATAAATGCCAGGCTCAACAGGCCGGCATAAACGGGATTATCCTCGGCACCCGCCAATTGGGTGATCAGGACGCCGCTTGTCGCCACCCAGAACAGCCAGCCTTTGACAAAGGACCCACGCCCCAGACGACCCGACGGGCTGAAGAACAGCCAGCGCAAATCCGGTCGTCTTTGGATGTCATCCATGATCCGGCCCGCTCAGTCGCGCAGCAATTCATTGATGCCGGTCTTCGAGCGTGTCCGTTCATCAACCCGCTTGACGATGACCGCGCAGTAAAGGTTCGGGGCAGCGACCCCGTTGGGCATGACGGCGCCCGATGCCATGGAACCGGCCACCACCACCGAATAGGGCGGGACTTCGCCGTAGCTTACGACTCCGGTGGCCCGGTCGACGATCTTGGTCGATTGGCCGATGAAGACGCCCATGCCGAGCACGGAACCTTCGCGGATGATGCAGCCTTCGACGACTTCCGAGCGCGCGCCGATGAAGCAATTGTCTTCGATGATCGTCGGGCCGGCCTGCATGGGTTCCAGCACACCGCCAATGCCGACGCCGCCCGACAGATGGACATTCTTGCCGATCTGGGCGCAGGAGCCGACGGTCACCCAGGTATCGACCATGGTGCCTTCGCCGACATAGGCGCCGAGATTGACAAAGGACGGCATCAGGATGGCGCCGGGCGCCACATAGGCGGAGCGGCGGACCACGCAATTGGGAACAGCGCGGAAACCGGCCTTTTCAAATTCATTGGCGCTCCAACCCTCGAACTTGGAAGGCACCTTGTCCCACCAGGTCGAGCCACCGGGACCATTGCCGACAACTTCCATCGGATTGAGCCGGAAGGAAAGCAGCACAGCCTTTTTCAGCCATTGTTGCACAGTCCAGACGCCATCGTCGCCGCGACTGGCGACCCTTACCTTGCCGGCGTCCAAGAGATTGAGCGAAGTCTCTACCGCATCGCGGATTTCTCCGCGCGTACTGGTATTGATGGAGTCACGGGCTTCAAACGCCGCCTCGATTATCTTTTCAAGTGATTGAAGATCCGCGCTCATCCTTGGAATTCCTTAAGCAATAGAGGGCTATCATTGTGCTCCGCGGCCATTGGGGCGAACCGCCGACGATCCGGAGCAGACCATGCCTGTCCTAGAGCAAAGCATGTTTGCACGTCAATGATCCCGCGGCGTTTTTGCCTGCCGGGTGACGCAGGCGCGCCGCAAGACGCCGCATTCCTGCCGCAGGGCAGTTTTCTTGAAGTGATCCGGTTGCCGAACCGGACAAAAGAGCAGGACTGACGAGAATGGGCGAGCCGAAAAATCCGGAAACCAAGAAGAACGGCAACGGGTGGACACCCTTGTCCTCCAACAAGGCGGATACGCAGCGGGCGCGCCGGATACCGGAAACGCCGCAGTCGCTTTCTCCGTCCTACCGGCTTGCCTTTGCCGATCTGGATTTTCTGTCGCGGGAAGAAATGCGGCCTGTGCGGCTGCAGCTTGAACTGCGCAAGACGGAAATGCTGCTGGAGGAACGCGGCATCAAGTCCACGGTGGTGCTGTTTGGGGGGGCGCGCATTCCAGCCCCCGGAATGCCTGCGACCGCCGCCCGCAACGCGACCCAGAAAGCCAATCTGGAAAAGGCGTCAGTCTATTATGAGGAAGCTCGAAAATTCGCGCGGATCTGCTCGACCCATTCGGCCAATCTCGATTACCGCGAATATGTGATTGTCACCGGCGGCGGGCCGGGCGTGATGGAGGCGGGCAACCGGGGTGCAACCGATGTCGGTGCGCCCTCGATCGGGCTCAATATCGTATTGCCGCATGAACAGGCGCCCAATCATTATGTCACGCCGGAACTGTCGTTCAATTTCCACTACTTCGCCATTCGCAAGATGCATTTCCTGATGCGGGCCAAGGCCGTGGCGGTATTTCCGGGCGGGTTCGGAACGCTGGATGAGCTGTTTGAAACCATAACCCTGATCCAGACCAAGCGGATGACGCCGATACCGGTCATCCTGTTCGGCGAGAAATTCTGGCGCAACATCATCAATTTCGATGCCTTGGCCGAATTCGGCACTATCGCCGCCGAAGATGTCAATCTTGTCCATTTTGTCGAAACGGCCGAGCAGGGTTGGTCGGTCATTGAAACCTATTATGAAAATTCGGACGCTTCAATGACAAACGGCCGGTGACAAGTCACCGGCCGCGCAAAATCGGTTGCTGCCTTGCGTCCTGATCAGACCTTCATGTCAGCCATGGACAGGTAGCCGTCCTTGTTGCGGTCACGACGGTTGAACAACCGGTCGGCAACGCGGTTCAGTTCAGCGCTGGTCAAAACGCCGTTGTCATCAGCATCGATCCTGCTGAAATGCTTTACAACGCGCTTGGGCATCCGCATCAGCCGCTGGCTCGTTGAACCGGAGACCCGCATGGCCTTGATCTTGCGGTTTTCCGCCTTGATGACATCCTTCTGAGCGCTGAATTCCGCCAGGCTGATGCCGCCGTCCTTGTTTGTGTCCAGCGCCGCAATCGTGCGGGCGATCTGGTTCTGCAATTCCTGGCGCGAGATTTTCTGGTCGCCATTGAGGTCAGCGCGCTTGATCATGCGCGACCAGCGCTTTTCCGGGCTCTTTTGTTTTCCAGCCGAAAAAGCGGGGGCGGAAACGGTGACAGCCATGATCATGGCAGTAGCGGCAAGGATTACGGTCTTGGTGTTCATTTTGGAAGCCTTTCACTTGAATGTCTTCAAGTCATGGTGGGTTTGATTTCTTCGCTCTGTTCATTTGGTCTTCGAAAAACATCCAAATGATCGACCTGTATTTCGGTCTTGCTTTGTCAACCTTCCGAAGTTGACGCGATATAGCACTCGGCTAGCTTAATGCAGGCTGAATGGACCGTTCATCGTTCTGGCCGGTACGCTTTGGTCGCATTGACCAATCTTCAATGGCATACTAAATGACGCTTAGCTCCGGTTCACAATCGAAGATCAACATGACGAGACAATGGCGAATATTACCGAATCTTCTGCGCATTCTGTGCGTCGTCGGTCTTGTCATGATCGGATTTGCTCATAAACCGGTCCTGGCCGATTCCACCCAAGCTGGAACCATTGTACTTGCCGCTTTGCCGGACGGATCGCTGCCGACGCTTTGTTTCGGCGAAACGGACGGCCGGAAAGCGCCCGCAATGGCCTATCACGGCTGCGACGCATGCCGGCTGTCTTCGTCCTTCGTTTTTGTTGATCCTGTGTTTGTGGCCGGCCCGGCTTTGGACTTTGCCACAAACATCGCCTTTTATCCGCGGCCCGCAAAGCTTGCACGACAGGTTTTGCCTTCCGGCGGCGGCGCCCGCGCTCCCCCTTCGACCTGATTGAAGCCGGCTGACGACCGCTTGCATCATTGCGCCCGTCCCTTCCCGGCTCAACGTTTCCGGCAACCTGACTGGTCTTTTGACGATCATTCAGGGCCGTGCCGGATCATATCCAGATTTCCATTCTCACCACAAAAGGGAGTTTACTCCATGATCCGATTCAGACTTTTCCTGGCTGCCATGATGGTCGTCGCAACCAGCGCTCTGGCCGCTACAGCGCATCACTATACGGTTGGCCAGATTGAAATCAGCCACCCCTTCACCC
This sequence comes from Rhizobiaceae bacterium, assembly GCA_041742335.1. Classification (GTDB taxonomy): domain Bacteria; phylum Pseudomonadota; class Alphaproteobacteria; order Rhizobiales; family Rhizobiaceae; genus Rhizobium_E. Next base: position 4,187 of record JBGSIT010000025.1, on the reverse strand, counting down.
GCGCGATGATTCCCGGCGCCAAGGTCGGCGGCGGCTTCATGACCATTACCAACAATGGCAGTGAAGATGACCGCCTGATTTCCGCCACCTCGCCGGCCGCGCCCATGGTGCAGCTTCATCAAATGTCGATGGAAGGCGATGTCATGAAGATGTCGCAGATCGAAGGCGGCATTGTCATCCCGGCCGGCCAAACCGTGAAACTCGAGCCCGGCAAATTGCATGTGATGTTCATGAAAGTCTCCACCCCTTTCAAAGAAGGCGAAACAGTCAAGGCCACTCTGGTTTTTGAAAAAGCCGGTTCTGTCGAAGTGGAATTCAAGATCGGTCCGCCCCACGGCGGTTGAATGGACCGGAATTGCTGGTTGACCGGGTGCCGTTTTGGCATCCGGTCCTCAAGATTTCCCAGCGCATTTCCTGGAAAAGTGTAACGCGCCTTTTGGTGATCGGAAGAAAACGGAAAAGCGCTAAATCACGTTTTTCAGGAAATTGGCCAGATTGTCAGTAACATGATCGATATAGGTCTGGCTGTCGTCATGCTGTTCCCACTCCACAAACGATTTGTGAGTGGCATCGCGCGGCACGATCAGAACGGTTTTCATGCCCAGCGCCTTGGGGACATAAAGATTGCGCGGCAGATCCTCAAACATTACGGCGTGGCGCGTATCGACCCGGTTGAGGCTGGCAAATTTGTCATAGGTCTCGCCGGCCGGCTTGGGGACATAGTCGGCCGCGACAATGTCGAAGATATCGTCAAAGTGATCGATGATGCCCATGGCGCGCGCGGCGGCCTCGGCATGCTTGACGGTGCCGTTGGTAAAAATGAACTTGCGTCCCGGCAGGGCCTTGATGGCTTCGCTCAGCACCTCGTCCGGGGCAAGCGGTGAATAATCGATGGCATGCGCCCGGTCGAGAAAATCATCGGGATTGACGCCGTGATGGGTCATCAGGCCTTTCAAAGTTGTGCCGTGATCGCGGTAATATTGCTTCTGCAAGATCCGCGCCTCGACGGGATCCATCTTCAGATATTCCGCGACGAACGCCGTCATGTTGACATCGATCTGGGCAAACAGATCGATGTGATGCGGATAAAGCGTGTTGTCGAGGTCGAACACCCAATTGTTGACATGGGCGAATTCGGCGCGGTCGGGTGGTGAATATGTCTGGCTCATAATGGCGTTATGACATCAAAATTTGAAATGACAAGACCGACAACCCTGACTGGTCGGAATGGTCCGGGGATGATAGATGAAATCAACCTGCACTCGCAGAAATGCCCTCACCACCACGAAAGAGGCCGAACACGGCCCCTTCCCTGACCACCGCGACTTGAGCCGTCATGCCCGTCTGGATTATCATTACCTTTGTCTCGGCCTTCCTGCAAAACACCCGCTCGGTGCTGCAAAAGCATTTGAAGGGGAGGATGGGAACCACCGGCGCGACCTTCGTCCGCTTCGGTTTCGGCGTGCCTTTTGCTATTGTCTACCTCGGTATCCTGGCCATCTTTGCAAATCGGCCCTTGCCGGCGCCCGATCATGTTTTCGTGCTGTGGACCATATGCGGCGGGTTTTCGCAGATTGCCGCGACCTTCCTGCTCGTGCATCTGTTCTCCTTTCGCAATTTTGCCGTGGGCACCGCCTATTCGCGGACCGAACCGGCGCAGGCGGCTTTGTTCGCCCTGATCTTTCTGGGTGAGAAAATCTCCGCGCCGGTGATTTCGGCCATCGCCATTTCCGTGGCCGGAGTGATGATGATCTCGGTGGCGCGAACCACCATGTCGGTCCGTAGCCTGTTTTCATCGTTGGCAACGCGCACATCCGGGATCGGATTGTTGTCGGGCACATTGTTCGGCCTGTCGGCCGTTTCCTATCGCTCGGCTTCGCTGTCGCTGGCCTCCAGCCTGCCGCAGCCTGATTTCATGATGCAGGCAAGCTTCACGCTGACTGCCGTCATCCTGTTGCAGACACTGGCCATGGGCCTGTGGATCATCCTGCGCGAGCCTGATGAACTTTCAAGGATCGCTGCGGCCTGGAAGCCTTCACTCATGACCGGATTTGTCGGCGCGACAGCCTCGTTCGGCTGGTTCATGGCCATGACCTTGCAACAGGCTGCCATCGTCAAGGCCGTTGCACAGGTCGAAATGCTTTTCACTTTTGCCTCCTCGGTCTTTGTCTTCAAGGAAAAAATCAACCGGCTTGAAGTGATCGGCTGCGTGCTGATTGTCAGCGGCGTCTTGCTGCTTCTGCTTCGCGCGTGAATTTTTTCCCTTGATGCTTTCTTGCGGATTGACAATTTAACGATTCTCAATCAATTGATTGATTGATGGATGACAAGACACAAAAATACCAGCCGCATGATGATCGCAAGCGAGCCATTGCCTCCGCAGTGCGCGCGCTGATTGTCGAAAAGGGCTTTTCCGGTTTGCGGACACGTGACATTGCCGAACGCGTCGGCATCAATATTGCCACGCTGCATTATCACGTCCCCAGCAAGGAGGCGCTGATTGAGCTGGTCACGACCTCGATGCGCGACGATTTCGTCGCCCAGCACCTGTCAAACCCGCGCGAGGGACTGACGCCGGCGGAAGAACTCCGCCTTGAATTGAATGATTTCCGGTCGACCAAGATCAACAACCCCGATCTTCTGGTTGTCATGGAGGAATTGGCGCGCCAGGCCCGCCATGATGAAAACCTGGCCAAACACATGCGACCGCTGAAAGTGCGTTGGCGGCAGATGATTGTCGACATTTTAAGCCGTGGCGTCGCCGACGGCACATTTCGCGCCGACATGAATCCGGAAGCCGCAGCACAGATAGTCATCGCGGCGCTGATCGCTTTCGATCGCACGCCCGCATCCTGCCTGAAAGACCAGTTTGACGCCGTCGCTGACGAGTTGTTCCGGGCTTTCCTCGCCCGCCCCATTGAGAAAGACACCCAATGACTTCCACCGAATCACAGATCGGGGGCCATGCGACCCCTTCGGCCTATCCGCGGCGTTGGCTGGCCATGTGCATTTTGCTGATCGCCAATTTCATGAACATGATTGACGTCACCATCGTCAATGTCGCATTGCCAAGCCTGCAAAAGAACCTCGGCGCCACTGAAAGCGGCATCGAATGGGTGGTGGCCGGCTATATCCTTGCTTTCGCGCTGGGTCTTCTGCCCTTTGGCCGCTTGGGAGACATTCTCGGCAAGCGCCGCATTTTCCTGATCGGCGTGACCGGATTCACCATGGCCTCGGCATTTTGCGGCCTGGCCGTCAATGTCGAAATGCTGATCGTATCCCGTGTTATTCAAGGCTTGACCGGCGCGGTGATGACGCCGCAGATCCTGGCCATTGCCCAGATCATGTTTCCGCCTAAAGAGCGCGCCATGGCCTTCTCCCTGTTTGGCCTGACGGCCGGGCTTGCATCCGTCGCGGGCCCGGTAACCGGTGGCCTGCTGATCGACGGCAATCTCTTCGGGCTGGAATGGCGGCCGATCTTCCTGATCAATGTACCCATCGGCATCATTGCTGTCCTTGCCGGACGGGCCTTCATTCCCGACATCAAGGCCAATCCCGAATTGAAAAACGATTTTCCAGGTATCCTGCTTGCGGCTGCGGCGATCTTCTGCCTGATCTTTCCGCTGATCGAGGGCCGGGGGTTCGGATGGCCAAGCTGGTGCTTTGCGATGATGGCGCTGTCGCTGCCGCTGGCCATCGGCTTCGTGGCATGGGAACGGCGCCAGAAGGCGACCGGCGGGCCTGAACTGCTTCCCGTTAGCCTGATGACCAATCCGAACTACATGATCGGGGCGCTCACCACGATGGTGTTTTTCTCGGCCATGCCGGGCTTCTTCCTGATGATTTCGGTATTCTTGCAATCGGGCTACCAGCTTTCACCACTGCATTCCGGCCTGACCACGATGCCGTTCCCGGTCGGCGTCTTGCTGAGCTCGATTCTGTCGGGCAGGCTCGGCGCCCGCTGGCTGCGCCAGAGGATCCTAATCGGCTCGCTGATCATGCTGGCAGGCATCATCTTTCTGCGCGTCATCGTGGGCAATGTCGGTGACGAGATTTTCCGCTCCGCCTTCATCGTGCCGATGTTCATGGGCGGCCTCGGCCTCGGCATGGCGATTGCGCCCTTGTTCCAGATCGTGCTGATGAAAGTCCCCGGCCGCGACGCAGGCTCCGGCGCCGGCGCGCTGCAG
>JBGSIT010000024.1:0-4853 GCA_041742335.1 Rhizobiaceae bacterium | reverse complement strand
TGGCGCTCTGAAGCTGACAAGGAAGCGCTCGCCAGCCTGCCCAAGGACCAGCAATATGGACCGGAAACAGATGCGCGCCAGGTTTTTGACCGGCTGGCCGGCACTTGGACCTATTGGGGCTGGAAGGGCGGTTATTTCACCTCCGAAGAAGATGCGCTGGCCTTCCGCGACGAACTTGCCTATATGCTCGCCACCCAGCGGGTTGCGCCGAATTCTCCGCAGTGGTTCAACACCGGCCTGCATTGGGCCTATGGCATTGACGGTCCCGGCCAGGGACATTTCTATGTCGATCATTTCACCGGCAAGCTGACCAAGTCAAAGTCCGCCTATGAGCACCCCCAGCCGCATGCCTGCTTCATCCAGGCGGTTGAAGACGACCTCGTCAACGATGGCGGCATCATGGATCTCTGGGTTCGTGAAGCGCGGCTTTTCAAATATGGATCGGGCACCGGCTCGAATTTCTCGCAGCTGCGCGGCGAGGGCGAAAAGCTTTCCGGCGGCGGCAAGTCTTCCGGCCTGATGAGCTTCCTGAAGATCGGCGACCGGGCGGCCGGTGCCATCAAATCGGGCGGCACGACGCGCCGCGCCGCCAAGATGGTGGTTGTCGACATCGACCATCCCGATATCGAAAATTACATCAACTGGAAGGTCAAGGAAGAGCAGAAGGTTGCCGCCCTTGTAACCGGTTCGAAAATCGTCGCCAAGCATCTGAAGGCGGTCATGAAGGCCTGCATCAATTGCTCGGCTGAAAATGAAGCCTGCTATGATCCCAAGCAGAACCCGGCGCTGAAGCGCGAAATCAAGGCCGCCAAGGCCTCGATGGTTCCGGAGAACTATATCAACCGCGTCATCCAGTTTGCCCGCCAGGGCTACAAGGACATGGAATTTTCGACCTATGACACCGATTGGGATTCAGAAGCCTATCTGACTGTCTCGGGCCAGAACTCCAACAATTCGGTTTCCCTGCGTGACGACTTCCTGCGCGCAGTCGAAGATGACGGCGATTGGAACCTGACGGCGCGCCGCGACGGACGCGTCATGAAGACGCTGAAGGCGCGCGACCTTTGGGAAAGCATTTCCTATGCAGCCTGGGCGTCGGCTGATCCCGGCCTGCATTTCAACACCACGATGAATGATTGGCATACCTGCCCGGCAGCCGGCCCGATCCGCGCCTCCAATCCGTGCTCGGAATATATGTTCCTGGATGATACGGCCTGCAACCTGGCCTCGTTGAACCTGATGCAGTTCAAGGATGCCGCCACTGCCAACATCAATATTGCCGATTACGAACATGCGGTGCGCCTGTGGACCATCGTGCTGGAAGTCTCGGTCATGATGGCGCAGTTCCCGTCAAGGCGCATTGCCGAGCTTTCTTACGAATACCGTACTCTCGGCCTTGGCTACGCCAATATCGGCGGCCTGCTGATGAGCACCGGCATTCCTTATGACAGCGACAAGGCGCGCGCTTATTGCGGTGCGCTGACGGCAATCATGACCGGTGTGGCTTACGCTACATCCGCTGAAATGGCAGGCGAACTGGGAACATTCCCGTCATTTGCGCCAAACCGCGACAACATGCTGCGCGTCATGCGCAACCACCGCCGCGCCGCTTATGGGCAAAAGACCGGCTATGAAGATATCGCCGTCAATCCCGTCGCCCTCATTCATGAGGATTGCCCGGACCAGACGCTGATCGAACATGCCAAGGCTGCCTGGGACCTGGCGATTGAACTGGGCGAAAAGCACGGCTACCGCAATGCCCAGGCCACGGTCGTGGCCCCCACCGGCACAATCGGGCTGGTGATGGATTGCGACACCACCGGCATCGAGCCTGATTTCGCACTGGTCAAGTTCAAGAAACTTGCCGGCGGCGGTTATTTCAAGATCATCAACCGCGCCGTGCCGGAAGCGCTGCGGACGCTTGGCTATTCCGTCAGCCAGATTGCCGAAATCGAAGCCTATGCGGTCGGCCATGGCAATCTCAACCAGGCGCCGGCGGTCAATCCGTCCTCGCTCAAGGCCAAGGGCTTTGGCGACGAACAGATCGCCGTCATCAATGCAGCGCTCGGCAGCGCCTTTGACATCAAGTTTGTCTTCAACCAGTGGACGCTTGGTGCGGATTTCCTGCGCGACGTGCTGAAGGTCAGCCAGGAACAACTGGGCCAGATGGATTTCTCTGTTCTCGAACATATCGGCTTTTCGAAGAAAGACATCGAAGCTGCCAATATCCATGTTTGCGGGGCGATGACGCTGGAAGGCGCGCCGTTCCTCAAGAAGGAGCATCTGGCGGTGTTTGATTGCGCCAATCCCTGCGGCAAGATCGGCAAGCGCTATCTTTCGGTCGACAGCCACATCCGCATGATGGCCGCCGCCCAGCCGTTCATTTCCGGCGCCATCTCCAAGACCATCAACATGGCCAATGAGGCGACTGTCGAGGATTGCAAGAACGCCTATATGCTGTCGTGGAAACTTGGTCTGAAGGCCAATGCGCTTTATCGCGACGGCTCCAAGCTTTCCCAGCCGCTCAATGCCTCGCTGATCGAGGACGAGGACGACGAGGATGCGCTGGAGGAATTGCTGAACGCGCCTGCTGCGGCAGCCACCGTCACGATTACCGAAAAGATCGTCGAGCGGGTCATCGAACGGGTGGTGCGCGAGCGTGAAAAGCTTCCCAACCGTCGCAAGGGCTACACCCAGAAGGCAGTCGTCGGCGGCCACAAGGTTTACCTGCGCACAGGTGAATTCGACGATGGCCGCATCGGCGAGATCTTCATCGACATGCACAAGGAAGGCGCCGCCTTCCGCGCCATGATGAACAATTTCGCCATCGCCATCTCGCTCGGCCTGCAATATGGCGTGCCGCTTGAGGAATATGTCGAGGCCTTCACCTTCACCAAGTTCGAGCCGGCCGGTTTCGTCCAGGGCAATGACGCCATCAAGAACGCCACCTCGATCCTCGACTATATCTTCCGTGAACTGGCGATCTCCTATCTGGATCGCTCGGATCTGGCCCACGTCGATACCTCCGATTTCACCAATACCTCGCTTGGCCGCGGAATTTCGGAAGGCAAGGCGCAGGCTGTCTCCAAGGGCCTGACACGCGGTCATTCGTTGAAAGTGGTGCCCGGTCACGGCACTGAGCAGCCAAAGGGTGCCGCCGGCGAAGGCCATCGGGGCGGCGGATCGGTGATCACCTCGATCGGGGCGACAGCCCTGAAGTCGGAACTGTCGATTGACACCATGACCATGTTCCAGCGCGACTACGAAGAAGCGCCGGAAGCTGAAAGCAGCACTTTGACCGACGTCTTCTCCGACAAGGCCGCCGCCGACGCCGAAAGCGCCAAGGCCGACGCCAAGAGGCTTGCGGCCGAACGCCGGAGCAGGGCGCTCGCCCAAGGCTATACCGGCAATATGTGCTCGGAATGCCAGAACTTCACCATGGTGCGCAATGGCACTTGCGAGAAGTGCGATACCTGTGGCGCGACGAGTGGGTGTAGCTGAGGCAGGCAGGGGATTGGAACTACCAGCGGTCCGGGGGAAACTCCGGGCCGGAATGCAAATAGGGAGGATGTATGGTGAAACTATCTGTATGAGGATAAATAATGGATTTCGAATCTTATCTTGTTAATGCGAGGTTGAGAGTATTTGATCCGATCGATCAAGAGGGCCTTCTTCCTTTAGAAAGATACACACCAGAAAGCTCGCAGCTACAAATTGTAAATAGCTATCAAGTGGAGCGATTTATTTTTTGCCATGTTTGTGGAAAATCCATTCACAAATCGGGGTACACCTGCTTGGATGGTGCGGACAATTTAGTATTGATGGGTAGCTGTTGTATAAAAAAGTATTTTTCGCCAGAATTAATTACAGTCGCGCAAAAGAATTTCCAAAAAAGAACCGATGTTGCTTGGAATAATTATAATATATCCCAATTCAGATCAATTTCAACTGTAGTTGATCAATGGATTGTACGAAATCGCCCGTTGCTAAACTCGATACAGGACGCTTGGGATGTTATCAAGAACCGAAGATCATCGGAAATTGCCGATGCTCTCAAATCTATACAGCGGGATAACGGCCGATTGGTCGAGCGAAGAGAAGTGGGCCAAATAGCCACCTCAACTAACGGAGGGCGCGCATTTATTGAAACAGAAATTTTATGCGCTTTTAGGCATTATGAAGGTATATCAAGAATTGATTCCATGAGGACGTCGATCGCAGACATATTGCAGTTTTGTTCAGAAATCGAAAGTGTAAAACCAGATTCAAGTGACGGCTTCATAGAAAAAATAGTTAAGCGTTATGATCGCTTTTTTTTACCGGCTGTCGGTATTTTGGACTCAATAGTCTGTTTTTCATGCGAGTTTTTTAGCGAGGATAATTTGGACCTAGTTTGCGCTTCATTAGATAGAAAGCGCAATCAAAAACTTTCAAATTTGCAAACATATAAATCCCGTAAACTTCTTGATGTGGTGCGCAAAGAAATTGGATATGGCTATGAAATGCCGAAACCGACACTTTCAGAAGTGGTAGGTGAAAACACAAATCTATTGTCGGATATAAGAAGCAGGGCATCTAAAACTCAAGTTGAATAAGTTTGAATTATGAGAAATGTGATTGTCAAAGTTTTTGTCTTTTGACGGTTGCAGACAATCTGGAAAATTGTCTTGAACTAGGCCATGTTGACAAAGTGGATTCCCAAATCATCTGAATTCTGATTCAAAGCTTCCTTTTGGGAGGCTGATATGGCTCGTGGTGACCTTACTGACGCTGAATGGAAGATTATCGGGACACTATTGCCGTCAGAGCGGGGCAGAAAGTCGCGCCCTGCTCAAGACAACCGGCGCTTTCTG
>JBGSIT010000023.1:0-73963 GCA_041742335.1 Rhizobiaceae bacterium | reverse complement strand
CCGTCGACAAGCCGGCGGGGCCGCGACGGCGCCGACTGGACGGCTAAGCGGGCAATCGCGCTGGACGCCTCTTCCTCGCCGCGTTCCCGCAAAATGAAAATCGGTCGGCGCCAGGCGCGGGCGCGCAAATGCAGCCTGCGGCTTTCCGTCAGGCCGAAACGGGCGGGATTGCCGTGGATTTCAACAATGACGGCGGCAAAGGCGGTCACCGACAGCGCCATTTCGGCAATCATCAAGGCGTCTTCGAGCCGTTTGGGCGCGGCATGCAGAATGCTTTGCGGATCAAGCCCGAAACCGGCCAGCCCGCGGGCATGGGGAATGCCGGTCTCAAGCGTCGCCAGCCTGTCGGCAATCCACAGGATTCGGGGCTTGCGGCCGGCCGCAAGACCGGCCTGTTTCTGGGCAAGCAAGGCCAGCGCCAGCACAAAGCCGCTGGCTGCGCCATTGTCGCGCGTCTGGCCGGAACGGATTTCGTTCAATCCGTCCAGCCGCAACCCGTCGCCCAGAGCCGCGTCAAGACCGGCCCCGTCAATCGACAGCTGCGTGCCTGCCAAAGCGGGACCGATGCCCGGTCCGGAGCCTGCCGCAGGCGCCGTCCGCTCGGTACGAAAACCGCCGCGCGCAGGATCCCGCGCCCCGGCCGCAAGCGCCGGTATGTTCTCACCCTCCATGCGGGCGATGGTCTGACGCAGGGCAAAAAGCGTCTCCTGCGCCAAGGCAGCCTTTGCCATGGCGTTGCTCTCCCGATGTGTTCACTTTATGTTCTTATAGATTCCAGAGAGTGGCGGAAGAGTCAACAGGATTCGATGTGAATTGATTCCTAGGAAAGCTGAGGTGGAGATGATAATCGGGCATCAGTTGAAATAACAATTGATAAAGGCGCGCCAGAAAGGGTGCTTGGGACGCTAGGATATAATGGCGGTCTGGACGCGGCGAGTACACAAAGCCCCCGACAGATGAAAGCTGAAGGGTTTGTCAGTAGCGTCATGGATGCAAAAGGGAATTTGAACTGAGAAGTTCAGCTAAATGCCATTGGCATCAGCGTATCTAAATATTCGAAGAGGGGTATCATCAGATAACCGTATACCATCAGAAATCCGCTTAAATGTGCCTTCTAAAAAATCGTCACGAGGTATGTAGTAATTTTTAGACACCAGTCTTGAGATCCGGTCTATTCTTGTAACTTCCGCCATTCGGTAAAGGAGATAACTCCGATGTTTGATAAATGAGTGATCTCCAATGTCTAAAATACACGCCGGATCGTGATATTTACCTTCCCGAAGGCTGGTAATCATTATAATCAAGCACATATTATTCCGACACTGATCATTCATTACCGCAAATAAATGTGGCGCGTCATTGAATGGGATCAATAGACTAGCTTTACGGTAGGGAATATAGTTCATTTCTCTTGGATGAACTCCGCAATTAAGCGCCTCTCAGCCTGCAAATCTTCGGCCAATGCAATTGGATTCTTTTTGCCGAGTCGGTCAAAAATGGTGGCCAGATCGATCGGGATTGAACTTCCATTAGGGTCGGCCCACTCAGGGCAAAATCTATGAGTCCAATCAGCCAGTTCAAATTGGTCGATATTCTCGAATTTCTCCCAAGTCTCAGTAAGGATTTTTATCTCAGAACGGCTCAATTCATCAAGATCGTCGGGTATGTTGATGGTTCTAGATAAAGGAATGTCATTATAGTTTCTTACGCCAATGAATTCGTGCCATTCATCTTGTCGCGGGGGAGCGACGCCATTCATGTAATTATATGTACATGAATTCACTGGCCCAAACGGCATTGAGAAATATTGGTCGTTCGTTATAGGAGTATCGCGACGCTCCATGCTTAGCCTATCGGCCAAATAAATAAGCTTTACAGCTTTTAATATATTAATCTTTCCGCCAGACAGCGCAGCGAAAAAGGCAGCAACCTGCGCTGCCTTACGCGTTTTAAACCAATCTGGTATTGCTGGCACGTAATTCATGAAGACGAATATAGCATATCGAACCCAAAAAGTGAATCCCCATTAATTAGCTTTTTGCTAATATTCCGTAAAGAACCAGCTAATCGGCTTCAACGCTGTTTAGTATGTTTTCAGCGCTTGCCTGCATCCACCCCTCAAGCCGACTGCTCAATTTCCCTGCGCGCGCAACTGGCCAGGAAAGCCGAGCGTGACAGGCTTCGCCTGGAGGCGGCATCGTCAATGGCTTTCAGTATTTGCACTCCAAAAAAATCCATCTCGAAAAGACATGTACAAATTTCATTCAGTATCTCTAAAAATGCATATTATCATGCGCATCAATGCCTTTGCATGTCATCCTGTCAACCAGATCAGCGCATGCTTTACTCCCAATCGCAATCATCCCCCAAACAAAAACCGCCGGGCTTGCACCCGGCGGTCCTGTCTTTCACCGACCGGCTTCTGAAAATCAGGCCGCCAGATCGCGCAGCACCGTCTGCAGGATGCCGCCGTTTTTCATGTAGGTGACTTCATCGAGCGTATCGATGCGGCAGATGATCGGGATCTCCTTCACGCTGCCGTCGCCATAGGTCACCTTGGCGATCTTGCGTTCGCGCGGCTTGATGTCGGCAAGGCCTTCAATGGAAATCATTTCATCGCCCTTGAGCCCCAAAGTCTCCCAGGTCGAGCCCTTTTCAAAGACGAAGGGAACCACGCCCATGCCGACCAGGTTGGAACGGTGGATGCGCTCGAAGGATTGCGCAATCACCGCCTTGACGCCGAGAAGGTTGGTGCCCTTGGCCGCCCAGTCGCGCGAGGAGCCATTGCCGTATTCGACGCCGGCAAAGACGACCAGCGGAACGCCCTCGGCCTTGTATTTCATGGCTGCATCATAGATCGACAATTCCTCTTTCGAGGGATAGTGGATCGTGAAGCCTCCTTCCTTGCCGTTCGGACCAAGCATGTGGTTGCGGATGCGGATATTGGCGAATGTGCCGCGCATCATCACCTCGTGATTGCCGCGCCGCGTGCCATACTGGTTGAAGTCAGCCGCGCCGACGCCATGGCCCATCAGATAGGCGCCTGCGGGCGATGCAGCCTTGATGGAGCCTGCCGGGGAAATATGGTCGGTGGTGATCTTGTCGCCGAACAGGCCGAGGACGCGGGCGCCCTTGATGTCGGAAATACCGCCGACCTTGTGGCCCATGCCGACGAAATAGGGCGGGTTCTGCACATAGGTCGACTGGTCGTCCCAGGCATAGGTCTGGCTTGCCGGCGCTTCGACGGCCTGCCAGTTGGCATCGCCCTTGAACACGTCGGCATATTTCGATGCGTAAAGCGCGCGGGTGACATATTTCATGATGTATTCCTGGATTTCCTTCGAGGAAGGCCAGATATCCTTGAGATAGACCGGATTGCCGTCGCGATCATCGCCGATCGGCTCGGTGGTCAGGTCCTTCTGCACCGAACCGGCAAGCGCGTAGGCGACCACCAGCGGCGGCGAGGCCAGGTAATTGGCCTGGACATCGGGTGAAATGCGGCCTTCGAAATTGCGGTTGCCGGAAAGAACGCCGGCGGCAATCAGGCCTTTGTCGTTGATGGTTTTGGACACCGGCGCAGGCAGCGGGCCGGAATTGCCGATGCAGGTCGTGCAGCCAAAGCCGACGAGGTTGAAGCCGAGCGTATCGAGGTCTTTCTGCAGACCTGATTTCGACAGATATTCAGCCACCACCTGCGAACCCGGCGCAAGCGAGGTCTTGACCCAGGGCTTGGATTTCAGGCCCTTGGCCACCGCATTGCGGGCCAGAAGGCCGGCGGCGATCAGCACCGAGGGATTGGAGGTGTTGGTGCAGGAGGTGATGGCGGCAATGGCGACATCGCCGTGGCCGAGATCATAGTCAGTGCCTTCAACCTTGTAGCGGTTGTTGAGCTGGCCGGGCTTCTTGTATTCGACATCCAGCGACTGGGCAAAGCCTTCGGCAATGCCGCCGAGCGCGATGCGGCCTTCCGGACGCTTGGGACCGGCCATTGACGGCACGACATCGCCAAGATCCAGCTCCAAAGTATCAGTGAACACCAGCCCTGCGCCGTCATTGTCGCGCCACATGCCCTGCGCCCTGGAATAGGCTTCCACCAGCGCGATGCGGTCGGTTTCACGGCCCGACATGGTCAGATAGTTGATGGTTTCGCCATCGACGGGGAAGAAGCCGCAGGTCGCGCCATATTCCGGGCCCATATTGCCGATGGTGGCGCGGTCGGCCAATGTCATGGAATCAAGTCCGGAGCCGTAGAATTCGACGAATTTGGAAACCACGCCCTTCTTGCGCAGCATCTGCACCACGGTCAGCACCAGATCGGTGGCGGTAACGCCTTCCTGGACCTTGCCGGTCAGCTTGAAGCCGATGACTTCCGGCAACAGCATGGAGACCGGCTGGCCGAGCATGGCGGCTTCCGCCTCGATGCCGCCGACGCCCCAGCCGAGAACGCCGAGACCGTTGATCATGGTGGTGTGGGAATCGGTGCCCACGCAGGTATCGGGATAAGCGGTTGTTTCACCGTCTTCTTCACGCGTCCAGACCGTCTGGCCAAGATATTCAAGGTTGACCTGGTGGCAGATGCCGGTGCCGGGGGGCACGACGCGAAAGTTCTTGAAAGCCTGCTGGCCCCATTTCAGGAAGCGGTACCGCTCGCCGTTGCGCTCATATTCCTGCTCGACATTGTGGGCAAGGGCGGAGGCCGTGCCGAATTCATCGACAATGACGGAATGGTCGATGACCAGATCGACCGGCACCAGCGGATTGATCTTTTCGGGATCGCCGCCCAGGGCCACCATGGCGTCGCGCATGGCGGCGAGATCGACAACAGCCGGAACGCCGGTGAAATCCTGCATCAGCACGCGGGCCGGACGATAGGCGATTTCATGTTCGCTCAGGCCCTTGTTGGTCAGCCAGGCCGCAACAGCCTCTATATCGGCCTTGGTAACGGACCGGCCGTCTTCATTGCGCAAAAGGTTTTCAAGCAACACCTTCATGGAAAAGGGAAGATTGGAAACACCGGCCAGGCCATTGGCTTCGGCCTTGGGAAGGCTGTAGTAAACATAGTCCTTGCCGTTTACGCTAAGTGTTGAGCGGCAATTGAAACTGTCGATGGATTTGGACACGGCAGACCCCGTTTCGTCTGTACAGCTAAACTGACATGCGAACGCCCGGCGCCGGAATGACGCTTGATGGGATGCGGGTACGGCCATTTCCGCTGTCCGCACGCGGAACTGCTTGATGCAATTCCAAGTTCGGCACAAGGATGATATTCACGCCGACCGCTGGCGTGGTTGCGGGGGTTATAGATAATTTCTAAGAAAGGTGCCAGATCAACCAATGTCCAATAGTGGCTTTTTTTGCATTGCGATAAGAAAAATCGCGGAAAGTGACTCATGATGCGGCTTGATGCCCGGCATCTCTCGGTTCGCCGAGGTGAAGACCTGCTGATTTCCGACCTCTCGCTCACGCTCGAACAGGGTGAAGTCCTCGTCGTGACCGGCAAGAACGGCTCGGGCAAGTCGACTTTGCTGCGCGCGCTGGCCGGACTTCTGCCGCTTGAGGCGGGCCGGATCACGCTGGTCGTGGCGAATCAGACGCTGCCGCGCGCAGCGGAGGGCTGCCATTATCTTGGCCATCGCAACGCCATGAAAAGGGAAATGACGGTTCTTGAAAATCTTTCCTTCTGGAAAACCTTCATGGGCGATTTTACCGGCAGTCGCGGCCTTGATCCGGATGAAGCCGCCGACCGGCTGGAACTGGGCGGCATCGTGCATCTGCCCTTCGGCTATCTTTCGGCCGGCCAGCAAAGGCGCATGGCCATGGCCAAGCTCCTGGTCGCCTATCGTCCGCTCTGGCTGCTGGACGAGCCGACGGCCGCGCTGGATGCCCGATCGGAAACGATTTTTGCAGCCATGGTCAACCGGCATCTGCAGGCCGGCGGCATGGCGATCGCCGCAACCCATCAGGCGCTGGAGCTGAACAACCCGAAATCGCTTGTGATGACCGGATTTGTCCATCAAGCCCATGCGGGGGATTATTGATGCTGGCGCTGTTCCTGCGCGACCTGAAACTGTCCGTCCGGGCCGGCGGCGGCGCGATGATCGGGGTCCTGTTCTTCATGACATTGGTCTCGGTCATCCCTTTCGGCGTCGGACCGGACCTCAACCTGCTTGCCCGCATCGGCCCGGCCATATTGTGGATCGGCATGCTGCTGTCCAGCCTTCTCGGTCTCGACCGCCTGTTTCAGGCCGAACGGGAAGATGGTTCGCTGGATCTGATCTTGATGCAGGAAACGCCGCTGGTGCTGACAGTTCTGGTCAAATGTCTGGCGCACTGGACTTCCTCCAGCCTGCCGCTGATCATCGCGGCGCCGCTTCTCAGCCTGTTCATGAACATGAATGAAGTGGCCATCGGCGCGCTGGTTTTGACATTGCTTGCCGGTTCCCCGGCCATCACCTTCATCGGGGCGGTGGGGGCTGCGGTTGCCGTGGCGCTGCCGCGCGGCGGATTGCTGGTGTCCATCCTTGTCCTGCCGCTGACCATACCGGTGCTGATTTTCGGCGTGTCGGCCACTTATGCCGCCGTCGAAGATCCTGCGCCATTCCTGCCGCCGTTTCTGGGCCTGATTGCCTTGACACTGTTTTTTGCGGTGATCGGACCGCTGGCGGCGGCTTTGGCGCTGAGAAGCGCGTCTGACTGAACACATGCATGGTCAAGCCTGCTGTACTTTGAAGCATTGATGAGAGGATGAAAACGTGACCTGGATACAGACCATCACTTACGCCGATTCAAGCGGGCGTCTTCGCCAGCTTTACGACCGCGTCAAGGGACCCGATGACAATGTCGACAATATCATGATGGCCCACAGCCTGCGTCCGCATACCATGGACGGCCATATGGCCATCTATAAATATGTGCTGCACCATTCCGCCAATACCGTTCCCAAGTGGTTTCTGGAAGCCATCGGGGTGTTGGTGAGCCATATCAACAATTGCCATTATTGCGTCGAGCATCATTTTGCCGGGTTGAAGAGATTGTTGTCCGATGAAGCCCGCTCGGCTGCCATTCGCAAGGCACTGGAAAGCGGTGCTTTTGCCGATGCCTTTGACCGGCGCGAGCAGGCAGCGCTCCTTTATGCCGCCAAACTGACCCGGCAGGCTTCCAGCGTCGGGCCGGAGGATCTCGAAGCCATGCGCCAGGAAGGCTTTGATGATGGGCAGATTCTTGAAATCAACCAGGTCAGCGCCTATTTTGCCTATGCCAACCGCACGGTGCTGGGACTGGGAATCAATACGGATGGTGACATATTGGGCCTTTCACCCAATAATTCGGACAATCCGCAGGATTGGTCGCATCGATAGCTTGACTGCGCCTGCCCAATTTTCGCTTCAGACCCGGGTTAATACCAATGTTCAATGATAATGATCCATGGCGTGGGACCGGAGACGGGCGTCCGGGTAGGAGCACTCCGCAGAGCGCAGCCAAAGCTGCGGTCGAGGTGAGCTGCACCCCCTGCGCGTGGCATCCGGCCCACCCGAAGGGCCGGGCGCATTTGTCTGCCGGCGTCGTCGAAAATCCTCAATGGACCTATGGGTCCATTTCCGGGTTTCTCCTAGCCGGCAGACAAATTCGCCCCGGCGCCATGGGTCATTATCATTGAACATTGGTTCTCTACATTTGGCTGCTGCGTCAAGAATTTTGTTCACTTTGTCTTTGTCCAATTCGGCTGAAGCATAACAAGCGTCCCATGGTTCTCTTCGGTGTACGGTCTGTCCTTGTCCGTCACCACTATCCGGGGCTTTTCGCTTCACCAGGGGGCCGATGCAGTGTATTAAACGCGGTCTCTGATCCGCATCCAACTGTCTCGCATTCGTCCGTCCCGGTCCGGTCGCTTCACCTCATGGACATTGAGGACTTTGTCTGCGAACGAACTTCACGATTTCGGTTTCTAAAAAGCCTTGCCGCTCGGCGCGGCGCGGAAATGATCCTCCCTCTTCCAAAGCCCTAAAAGCAAAACTGCCAATTTACGTGCAACTGCCGTGCGCGCGCGCTTGGGACCCAGCCGTTTGGCCAGCTTCAAGCCCCAGCTCCGCAGGGCGGACGGCGCGGTCACCGTCGTCAGCAGGCAGCCCGCCGCCTCATAGAGATAGTGCCGCAACATGTCGTCGCCTTGCTTGGAGATCGAGCCTGTCACATCCCGATCGCCCGACTGATACCTCTTCGGTGTCAGGCCGATGTAGGAGCCGATGGATCTGCTCGTTCTAAATCGTCGCGGGTCTTCCACAGTCGCCACGAAGGCCAGAGAGGTCAGCGGTCCAACGCCAGGCACCGACATCAGATGCCAGCACGGCTTCGATGCGGCCGCTATCTGCCGCACCTTCTTGTCCAGACCGGCCAGTTCGACCTCAACCCGCGCAAGCGTGTCGAGAAGCGCACTGATACCGATATAAAGCGCATCATGCCGGTTGCAGGAGGAACGGACCTCTTCGTCAAACCGCTTGCCGCCAGCGCGCGCCGAGATCTTGATGCCAAACGGGCGCAATAGCCCCCGGACCTGCCCGTAAAGCTGGCGCTTCACATTGACCAGTTGCTCACGCGCGCCAAGCAAAGCCTTCAGCCGATGGCTTTCCATGGTCTTCACATGCACCGCAGAATACCAGCCGCTCGCCAGCATCTCGGCAAGCGCCTGCGCATCCGCCTTGTCCGTCTTCTCAGGCCGTGCCTTCAGGGCATCTGCAGCACGCCGCGCATCCATGCAGACCACCGGAAAACCCAGATCCTTCAACTCGTGATAGAGCCAAGGCGTCATCGAGCCCGTCTCAAGGCCGACTTTCGCAAGATGACCTTTCCATCTCTTCAGCCGCTCCGCGATCATTGACGGCTGCGTGTCCGCGCTCCCGCGCCACACCACCTGTCGATCCTGGTCCATAATGCAGATGTGCGTGCTCTTGAGACTGACGTCCAATCCGACGTAATATTCCATCGCTGCTCTCCTTAGGTCTTCGACAAACCAGGGCAGATGGTCTCATCCGCCGAGGGGAGCAGCAACCTCATGTATGGGATGTATTACATCTAAACAACATCGCTGATTTTCCCAAGAAACAAGCGCGCAATCTTTGCCGCGTCCGGTGATATATTATGGCGAGGCTGTGCAGCATGACACCAGCCGCCATGAAATCCAATTGACTTATCCCAATATCAGGAATATAATTTCTCAAAATAGGGAATTCCCATGAGCGAGAACCTGAACAGAACATTGATTTTGCTGGAGCATCTGTCGGCTGCCAAAAGAACCGGTGTTACAGTGGCGCAACTGGTCGAGGATACCGGTCTGGCCAGTTC
Source organism: Rhizobiaceae bacterium (assembly GCA_041742335.1). Lineage (GTDB taxonomy): Bacteria > Pseudomonadota > Alphaproteobacteria > Rhizobiales > Rhizobiaceae > Rhizobium_E. The sequence goes on along the minus strand of JBGSIT010000023.1, from coordinate 64,624 downwards.
GACCGTCTATCGCCTCATCCAGGAACTCGAATCGCTCGGATATCTGCGCAGGGCCGCAGATCGTCGCCTGTTTCCGAAATTTCTTTTCGAGCAGGGCATCAATATCGGCGGCGTGGATATCGGCCGGCTGACAGAGGCCTGCCAGTCGGTCTGCTCACGCCTGATGGCGGCTTCCGAATTCATCGCCCTGCGCCGTGAAAACCTGTTCTGGCACATCGCCGAGGAGCATCCGAAGCAATCTATCCGGCTGCGGGCCGGGGTGGGGTTTGTCCGCGGAACCTATGAACTTGACTGCATCACCCGAATGGCTCTGGCGCATGTTCCGCTCAATGTTGTAGCGGCCAACTGGGACGTCTCCGCTTTCTACGAGGTGGGCGTGACGGGAAACAAGGTGCACTGGGATCAGGCCGAGGCGAAGATCGCGTCGGTGGATACCGCCGGGATGCAGTTTGACCTGATGGGCAATGCAAGGGGCGTGCGGCGATTTTGCGTCGCCATTCACGGCGCCAATGAGGATTTCATCGGATTGTTGACCGCAGCAGAAGCGGCAACGCCCCTGCGAGACGTCGAGGAGCGCGTCGCACAGGTGCGCAAGGTGCTCCTGGATGTAAAAGCGGCTGTCGAAGGCGACGCCCGCACGATCATGCCTGCGCAGACGAGTCACGCCCAGGCGGAATTATAACAAGGGAGGATACTATGAGATTTCCACTTTACGGTGCAGTTGCAATGGCAGCTGCAATGGTTCTTTGCGGCCCTGTCGCTGCCGTTGCACAAGACCTCGTCCTGTCCATCGGTACCCGCGGATATGGCGGAATGGTCGAACGCAATATCAAGGCTTTCGAAGCCGCCAATCCAGACGTATCCATTGAATGGCTGAAAGTGTCGGATGTACCCGGCGACAGCCGGAAGCTTTACGTTACCGGCCTGACCGCAAAAAGTCCGACACCTGACGTCTTCGCAATCGACGTCATCTGGGCTGGTGAATTTGCCCAGCGCGGCTGGCTTGAGCCGTTGAATGATTATCTGGGAGCAGACGCCATTGCTGCCTATAATCCGTCATTCCTGTCCGCCGCCACTGTTGACGGCAAAGTGTTTGCGGCCCCGCTCTATGTGGACGGAACGCACCTTTTCTATCGCTCCGATCTTCTCGAAAAATATGGCATTCCGGTCCCAAAGACCTGGGAAGAGGTCATCGCGGCTTCAAAGACGGTGATGGAAGGCGAAGGCAACCCGCAGCTTTACGGCTTTGTCTCCATGTGGGCCAAGATTGAGGGCCTTTTCATGAACTGGCTTTCATTCGTCTATGGCAATGGCGGCAGTTTCTTTGATGAATCCGGCAATGTCGCCGTCAATTCGCCTGAAGCGATTGCTGCGACACAGACGATGGTCGACATGCTCTACAAGGACAAGATCGCACCGGATTCGATCCTGACGATGAAGCCGGACGATGCCCGCACGCTGTTTCAGCAAGGCCGCGCCGTCTTCCTCATGGTGCAGGATTTCGTCCATTCTCCGCTCAGCGCGGCTGACAGTCCTGTGGCCGGCAAGTTCGATTTCACCCGCAACCCCTATTTTGCGGGACATGAAGATGCCCATTCCACGGCAATGGGCGGTTGGCTGCTGGCGGTGAACGCAAACTCCGAGCACAAGGAGGCCGCAGCAAAACTGGTCGCATATTTCACATCCTATGACGCCCAGCTTGCCGCCGCCATCGACCAGAACCGCGCGCCTGGCCGCTCTGATGTGTATGATGCGCCCGAAATGGCAAAGGCCGCCCTGATCCAGAAGTTCGGGCAAGACTATGCCGTGGGCGTTGTGCGGCCTTCGGCCGTAACCGGCAACCTGTACCCCCGCGTGTCAGAAGCGATGCAAACCGCCATCACGAAAGCGCTGCACCGTGAAACCTCTGTTGAGGAGGCATTGAATGATGGCGCTGCAGAAGTGAATTCCATCCTCGGAAAATAATCCGGAAAACCCGCGCGGGACATGGTTCCGCGCGGGGCCTTCCTTAAGAAACGCAGGAGGTGGACTTGGCTCGCACCATGAGTTTGGAACGGCGCACCGCGATAACCGGCATCGGTTTCGTCGCACCCACCGTCATCGTCATCGCATTGATCCTGATCTATCCGATCATTCAATCCGTGATTTTGAGTGTCGGGCAGTCGAGCATCGACGGGTCCGAGACATACAAGTTTGTCGGCTTGACCCATTATGCGGCGCTGATGAAAGATGCGCGCTTCTGGAATGCGCTTGGCGTGACCTTTACGTTCACGGCACTTTCCATACCGCTGGAACTGCTGCTTGGCATCGGCCTGGCATTGTTGATGAATGAAAGTTTCAAGGGCAAGGGGCTGGCGCGACTGGCGGTTCTCTTCCCCTGGGCGCTGCCGACCGCGCTCAACACGCTCATCTGGCGCTGGATGTACAATTCGGACTACGGCCTGTTCAACGCCGTCGCCTTGCAAAGCGGCTTGGTCGACCGTCCCATCAATTTCCTCGGCGATGACGTCCTTGCCATGGGCTCGATGGTGGTGGTGGCGGTCTGGAAGACAAGTTCCTTCATGGCCTTGATCATTCTTGCCGGGCTGCAGTCCATTCCCCGCGACCTGTTTGAAGCCGGACGCATGGACGGCATGAACAGGTGGCAGGAATTCACCCAGATCACCCTGCCGCTGCTGAAAGGTCCGATTCTCGTGGCTCTCATCATCCGGTCGATGGACGCCCTGCGTACCTTCGAACTTCCCTTCAACCTGACAGACGGCGGACCGGTGAATGCGACTGAAAGCCTGTCGCTTTATGCCTACAAGGTGATTTTCGATTTTCTCGATTTCAACTTCGGCGCCGCTGTCGTCGTAGCGCAATTCCTTGTCATATTCGCCATGAGCCTTGTCTACGTCTTCTCCCTCCGGAACAAGGACTGACCCAATGCAGAAACGTCCACGCTTCGGCCTCTATGCAATTGTCGTTCTATCCGTCGCGATTTCCTTTTTCCCGATTGTCTGGTTGATCCTGACCTCGTTCAAGAACACTGCGGGGATCTACGCCTGGCCGCCACAATATTGGCCGGACCCATTCACGCTGGACAATTACATTTCGATCTTCACCAAATCACCGGAACTGCTCAGATATATTCTCAACAGCTTCATCGTCGGATTCGGCTGCACGGCGATCACCCTGATGCTGGGCGGATTGGCGGCCTATGCGCTATCCCGTCTGGGACTGCGTTTTGCCGGCGTGGTGATGGTCGCCATTCTGGCGGTTTCGATGTTCCCGCCGGTGTCGCTGTTGCCGTCACTATTCCAGAATTTCCTGAACCTTGGCCTGCTGAACACCTATCTGGGCCTCATTCTGGCCCATGCGGGACTGTTTCTGCCCTTCTCCGTCTGGATGCTGGCAAGCTATTTTGCCACGCTGCCGGTTGAGATTGAAGAAGCGGCGCGGATGGACGGGATGGGCTTTATCCGGATCTTCCTGACCATCGTCCTGCCGCTGTCCTGGCCGGGATTTGTGGCTACCGGGCTGATTGTCTTCATCTTTTCGTGGAACGAGTTTCCGCTGGCGCTGGTATTGATGACGCAGAACGCCATGCGCACCGCTCCCGTCGGCATTTCGCTGTATCCCGGCGAATACGCCTTCCCCTGGGAGACGATTTCGACCGCAACCGTTCTGGCCATCATCCCGGTCCTGGTCATCACCGCAATTTTCCAAAAACAGATTGTCGGCGGACTGACGGTAGGCGCAGGCAAGTAAGGAACTGACATGGCAAGCGTAACACTGAAACAGATCGGCAAATCCTACGGGACCGTCACCGCCGTCGAACAGTTTGACCTGGAAATTGCCGATGGTGAGTTTCTGGTGCTGCTCGGACCCTCCGGCTGTGGAAAATCCACGACCCTGCGGATGATCGCGGGCCTGGAAAGCATCACAAGGGGTGATCTGCTGATTGGAGGCGCCCGGGTCAACGACACCGATCCCAAGGACCGGAAGGTGGCGATGGTCTTTCAAAACTATGCGCTCTATCCGCACAAGACCGTATTTGACAATATGGCGATGGCGCTGAAGCTGCAGAAAATGCCTAAGGCGGAAATTGCCGATCGCGTCAACCGCGTGGCGGAGATGCTGGGCCTGACACCCTATCTGCAGCGCAAGCCGGCAGCCTTGTCGGGCGGCCAGAGACAGCGTGTCGCCATTGGACGGGCAATCGTTCGCACCCCAGAGGTGTTTCTGTTCGACGAACCGCTGTCAAACCTTGACGCGCAATTGCGTGTCAAGATGAGGATGGAGCTGAAGGAATTGCATGAACGCCTCGGCGTTACCTCGGTCTATGTCACCCATGACCAGGTCGAGGCAATGACGCTCGCAGACCGGATTGTCATTCTTGACCGCGGAAAAATAGCCCAGATCGGCACACCGCGCGATGTGTATGATCATCCCGCAAACGAATTCGTGGCCGGTTTCATCGGCAGCCCGTCGATCAATTTCATGTCGGCCACGCGCGTTGGGGATCACTGGCAGATCACCGGTTCCGATCTTGTATTGCCAGACTATAACCCCGGCGCCACGACGGCATCGGCGCTCACGCTTGGCATCAGGCCGGAACATATCGAGGTGCTTGCGCCAACGGCCGCAGATGCCCCCTGGTCATTTGAGGCCAAAGTGAAGCTGGCGGAACTTCTTGGCGCAGATGCGCTCCTGAATCTTTCAGTCATGGGGCAGCCGATGCTGGCAAGGGTCGGCGGCACGGATTTTCCGGTTGCGGGACAGACCGTCCGCGTCCGTTTCGATCCGGCGCGCATCCTCGCATTTGATCCAAAAACCGGACTGACAGTCGCCAATAATGCCAAATAGCAGGAAAACTGACATGCCCAGACAACCCAACATCCTATTCATCATGGCCGATGACCATGCGTCCAAGGCGATCAGCTGCTACGGGGCGGGAATCAATTCCACGCCCAATCTTGACCGCATTGCGCTCGAAGGAATGCGACTGAACCATTGCTATGTCACAAATTCCATCTGTACGCCGAGCAGGGCTGCGATCCTCACCGGCACCTATAACCACGTCAACAACGTAACGACCCTGGCCACCCCGATCAACAACCGTGCGCCCAACGTCGCCAAGCATTTGCGCGTCGGCGGTTACCAAACCGCGCTGATTGGAAAATGGCACCTGGGCGAAGGCAAGGCGCATGAACCGACCGGATTTGATTTCTGGTCGGTGCTGCCCGGACAAGGCGAATATTTCGACCCCTATATGATCGAAATGGGCGAGGAAATCGAGGTTCCCGGCTATACGACCGACATCATCACCGACAAGAGCCTGGAATGGCTCAATGGCTGCGACCCCGACAAGCCGTTTTTTCTCATGTGCCATCACAAGGCCCCGCATCGTGAATGGGAGCCGCACCCCAAGAACCGTTCTCTATACACCGACGATATCAAGGTGCCAGAGACATTCGATGATGACTACCGCAATCGCGCCCGCGCCGCAGCGGAAGCAAAAATGCGGATCAAGGACGATATGAAATATATCGACCTCGGCCTTGTGCAACCCGAGGGCGGCGCGGAGGTGGGCGAAAGGGTAAAGCCGGGCGACACCAACCGCAAGGTGCCCAATCCCGAAGATGTATCATCCTTGCGCCTGATTGATCGCGACACCGGAGAAGTCTTCACCTTCAAGACGTCCCGCGAACTGAACCATTTTAAATATCAGCGTTATTTGAAACGTTACCTTCGCACGATCCAGTCGGTCGACGAGAGCGTCGGCCGACTGCTGGACTGGCTGGACGAGACCGGCCGCGCAGAAAACACCATCGTGATCTATACATCCGATCAGGGATTTTTTCTGGGCGAGCACGGTTGGTTCGACAAGCGCTTCATGTATGAGGAATCCTTCCAGATGCCGCTGCTCGTCCGCTATCCCGCAGCAATTCCGCCAGGCAGCATTTGCAACGACATCCTCTGCAACGTCGATTTTGCGCCGACCTTTCTGGATTTTGCCGGCCTGACCACCCCCAATTACATGCAGGGCAGATCAGCCCGGCCGCTGCTGGAAGGCAAAACACCTGCTGATTGGCCGCAGCTTGCCTATCACAGATACTGGATGCACCGCGATCCCGACCACAACGCCTATTCCCACTATGGCGTGCGCAATCAGCGTTACAAACTCATTTACTGGTACAATGAGGGCTATGATCTGCCGGGTACAAATCATGGCGGCCAGGATCGGGAGTGGGAATTGTTCGATTGCGAGAAGGATCCGCTCGAATTGTTCAATGTCATCGAAGATCTCGCCTATGCAGAGATCCGCGTCGCCTTGCAGGCCGAGCTTGACAAGAAGATGGCCGAAATAGGCGACTGCCCGGAACACTGATGCATGTCGAGTCCAAATGGTGACTTTGAGCGCGACGGGCATTGGTTTCGTTCAAACGTGATCCTTGCGCTGCGCCGGCACCTGTGGTTCAGGCCGGCTTGTAGGCGATGGCCTCGATCTCCACCAGAATGTCGATCATCAACCGCGATTCAGCGGTGGAACGGGCGGGCGGGTCCTTTGCAAAGAACGGCGCATAGGCGGCGTTGAATTCGGCAAAATCCTCCGCGCGCTTCAGCCACACCGTGGTCTTGACCACGTCTGAAAGCCCGCAACCGGCCAATGCCAATGCCGATGCAACATTTTCGAGGACCTTGGTTGTCTGCGCGCCAACGCCGCCATTGACAATCTTGCCGTCGCCGTCGACAGGCACCTGACCCGACACGAAGACGAAGTCCCCGGCCCTTACAGCCGGAGAAAGCGGTACGTGGGATGTTCCGAAACACTGCTTTTCTTGCATGATGGTTCCTTGCGGTTGTTATGGGTCGAGGGTGCAATTGCCGCTGCTCAGCCGGATCTGCCACGCGCATCGACGGCCAACGCGCCCAGAAGCTTGCCTTCGACAACGACACAGAGCCGGTCGAACAGATTGGTCACGACACAGGTGTGGTTTGGCAGCACGTGAATGCGGTCGCCCACGGCTGGCTGCGCCGCACAGGCCGAGACATCAACCAGGCCGTGCTCTTCGTTCAACTGGTAGATCTTCGCCTCGGGATGCTCCAGCACCAGACCATAGCCGTCTAGTCCGAGCAGATCGCTGGTCAGGGCTTTGGATCCGGCATCAATGATGGCGCGGTCGGTCGTCGGGCGGCTGACCACGGTCGCCAGCACCGTCATGGCGCATTGGTCAAGTGTTGCCGTGCCACGCGACAGCAGCGCCCGATCATTGTAGATATAGGTGCCCGCGCGATATTCGGTCACCGGCGCCAGACCCTCGTCGGACCACATGTCCGGGCTGCCGCCGGTTGAAACCACCGGCACTTCGAGACCGGCTGCATGGCAGGCGTTGATGGCGGACTGCAGGGCCTGTTGGGAGTACAGTCGTTTGCCTGCGGCAGGATAGGTCATCAAGCCGTCGAATTGCACGCCTTTCGTGCCGGCAATCCATTGCGCCAGAGCGGAAATTTCAGCGGGGTCGGCAAGACCGCAACGGCCGCCGCCGGTATCGCATTCGATCAACACATTTATCGACGCGCCGGCATCGCGCGCCGCAGCGGCAACCGCATCGACCACCACTGCGCTATCGGCGACCACGGCGAGATGTGCGCGCTTTGCCACAGCACCAAGCCGCACCAGTTTGGCTGCGCCCAAAACGTTGGTCGTCAGGAAAATGTCATAAATACCGGCGTCGGCCATGACTTCCGCCTCGCCCACCGTCTGCACGGTAATGCCGCTTGCGCCAAGCTCAAGCTGGCGCAGGGCCCAGGCGACGCTGCGATGGGTTTTGATATGCGGCCGGTTGGATATGCCAAGGCTGTCGCAGCGCTGCTGCCAGCGGATCAGATTGGCATCGGCGACATCCGCGTCAATCAACACGGCGGGCGTTTCCAGAGTGTCGAGGGTTCGCTCCACTGGTTCGAGCCGGCTTTGCAACGCTTCAGGCAGTTCTGGCATCATATCATCCTTTGGCGGCGTGGGGCCGATAGCGGCGACGGTCGCGGTTGCTGCGTCAGTTGTCGAACCAGCCTTCTTTCAGGTAGCGCATATATTCAAACACCATACCGTGTTTGCGCACAAACACGACCTCGAGAAAATCGCCAACGATGAACGGCTCAATCAGGATCTCGGCGCCTTCAAGATAGGGCGCCAATTCGGTGACACGGTAGGCGACATGCGGGTTGTCGCGCACCGCCGCCGGCACGGTGCTGTCCTCGCGATAACGCAGGAACTCGATGTGCTCGGGATGCTTGCGCGGATTGGTCACCCAGATCTTGCTGGCTTCCACCCAGTCCTCATCGGGTTGGATCTCGGTGGTGGTGATGCCGACATGGTCGAAAACATATTCCAGCATCAACCGATCCTCACAACATTGCCGGTCCGCGCTGATTCTTCGGCGGCAAGCGTCGCCTCAAGGGCTGCGGTCGCATCTTCAGGCGTGCCGATCGTGACCTGCTTGCCAGTCAGCGCGCAGGACGTGAAGTAGCTGAATTCGTCCCGCAACGCGCCGCCGCGCACACCCTCGAACATCGGCCAATAGGTCGTGTCGGGCGAATGCAGCCGGTCGCTGTCGACAATGCCGAGATTGGGAAATGTGTCCTGGACATGAATGATGCCTTCGGTGCCGATGATCGACATGCGTTCGTCGATATCGAAGGGCGTCTTTTCCGGCATGCACCAGACCGTTTCCAGCGTGGCGCTTGCGCCGCTGGCGAAGCGGTAGATGGTCTGGCCGATATCGGGATGCTTGAGCCCGCGCACATCGACGGTCTGCGCATAGGCCGAAACGATGCGATCACCGGTGAACCACAGCATGATGTCGGTATCGTGGATGGCGTCGCCGACGATCGGGCCGATCTTTTCGAGAATGGTCGGGGTCCAAGCCGCCGGAATGTTGCGCCGGGAGGACAATGCGACGATCTTGCCGATGCGTCCTTCATCAATGGCCTGCTTGGCCATGCGGTAGCGTGGATTGAAGCGGACGATATGACCGATATAGAGTATGCCCTTGGCGCCCTTGGCGGCCGCCGTGATCGCCCGCCCATCCTCGACGGTTGAAGCAATCGGCTTTTCGAGAAAGACGTGCTTGCCTGCCTGAAGGGCCGCAATCGCCGGTTCGCGGTGCTGGTCCCACATGGTGCAGATCGACACCGCGTCGATGTCCGGATCCGCCAGCATGTCGTGGTAATCGCGGTAGAGTTTCTTCACCTTGAACTTTGCGCCCATTTCCGCAAGTCTTTCGGGCGTGCGCGTGCACAATGCCGCCAGTTCCAGATTGGCGATACCGGCTATGGTTTCAGCGTGAATCTCGCCAAACCAGCCGAGACCGATCACCCCAATTCGCAGACGATCCATTGTTGTCTCCCTTCAGAATTCCTCAAGCGTCAATTCCCGCGTCATGACAATGTTTCCGGCGGTCAGCCCGCAATCAACCGGTATGGCCACGCCGGTGACGGCGCTGGCGGCATCGGAGGCCAGGAATGCAATCACCCTGGCGACCTCGTCGGGTTCGACAATGCGGCCAAGCGGATACCAGCGTTCGAGTTGCTTGAGCACCCCCGGATCCTTGGCCTTGCGGTCGTCCCAGATCGGCGTGCGCACCGTTCCGGGCAACACACAATTGGCCCGGATGCCATAGCGGCCATATTCCATGGCAATCGCCTTGGTCATGGCGATGATACCGGCCTTGGCGGCGCTGTAGGCAGGATCACCCAGCGCCGACAGCCCGTTGACCGAGCCGACGCTGACAATGCTTCCGGCCCGCCGCTCCACCATCTGCGGCAAGACGGCGTGGGCGCAGGCATAGGCGCCATTGAGATTGGCTGAAATGTCCTCGTTCCAACCGGCCGGGTCAGTGGAAGCCAGGGTCGGATGACGCGAAATGCCGGCGTTGTTGATGAGAATATGGACCGCGCCGAATCCGGCAAAAGCGTCCCTGACCTGATCGGCTGACGCTATGTCGGCAACCGCCGGCATCACCTTGATTCCATCCCTGCCGAGCGTATCGACCAGACCATTGACGCTTTCGTTGCGGTCAAGTGCTGCGATGGTCGCCCCTTCTGCGCCAAAAAAGCGGCAGAGCCATTGTCCAATGCCGCCGGCAGCGCCTGTTATGGCGACGGTCTTGCCTGCAAACGGCCCGGTCATTGCGCACCTCGCAGGGCATCGCCGATCCAGCCGAGATTAGCCCGGCGCAGATGGCCCCAATTGTAGAAGGCCAGTTCCTCGACGCCGCCTGCGCGAAGCGCTTCGACGGCCGCGATAAATTCCGACCGGTCGGTAAAATCAGGGTGGGCGGGACGCAAGATGCCGCGCAGCGCGCCTGCCCCTTTCAGGCGTCGGCGAATGTCGAACAAATCAGCTTGTACCCGCGCCGCGCTTTGTTCATAAAAACACGCCTCGATATGGCCCGCCGTTTGAGCCAAAGCGTGCAGGTCGCTGCCCTCATACCATGCGCCGGCGGTCGGCCGCGCCACCGAAGGAATGACTGCCACCGTGGCGTCCTTGCGCACTGCGGCACGGATTTCGGCGACCAGAGACGTGACCACACCGTTGCGGAAATCGAGATAGCGGCGAAGATCGCCGTCTGCGGCGATGTCGGCCCGCCAAAAGGCCTCAGCCATGTCCTGCGGGTAATCCATATCGCTGTCGAGATAGGCCTCGATGTCACCGACGACCTCCGCCTTGAAACGGCGCGCGTCTATGCCGGCCTTTTGCGCGCCTGCAAGGCAATGGTCGCAGAAGCAAAGGCCAAGCATGTTTTCAAGCCAGGGGTTGGATTTCATCAGCGCGAATTCGTGATGGAAGCCATGCGCATAGGGCGCAAATCCGGGCGACTCCATGGAAATGCCGCTGACCGGATAGGATTCAGTCACGTCGCGGGCAAGGCCGATGGCATAAGCGCGCGCTTCGGGTGCGGAGGGACAGAGGCTGTAATAATAGGGATCGCCAAAGGCATTGCGCACCACCGAGCCCGGATGGGTCATTCCCAACCGGGTGTTGTGCAGCAATACCAGCCAGACATTGACCGCCATGCCGCTCTGTTCGAGCAGTTCACCAAGCATATCGCGTTGCCCCAGCATGCTGTTGGCAACCGGTTTGATGGCGCCATAGCGCGATGGATCGGCGTTGAAATAGACCGTGCCGTCTTCGGGGAAAAACACTTTTCCCGCCATGCCGTGGGGGCGCATGAATTTGCCGGCGTGGTAGCTGCCGGCCATAGTCACCGTATCCAGGCCAAGACCACGAAATTCATCGGCAGCCGCAGCAACGCCGGTTTCGGCAAGGTCCCAGGCATAGGTGTAAATCGCCTTGTAACTCATTGCGCCGCCTCTCCCGCGTGGTGATGGTGCCCTTTGTGACCACCCAGGGCGTAGGGTTCTTCGAAGGGCCTGCGGCCGACCTCCATCGACTTGCCGTCCAGATAGACCGCCACCGGCTGAAGCAGTGTGACGCCCTGGCGGCGTGCGCCGACGACATCTTCGAAGACGTAATTGGAATCGACCTGCCGGAGCACAGTGATATCAGCCGCAGCACCAAGGCCGAGATGCCCCAGTTCCGGCCGCCGGATGGCGAGCGCCGGCCTGCTTGTCGACATGCCGATCACATCCGACAGCGCAAGCCCGCAATTGAGCAGTTTGCTCATCGTGTGCAGCAGGTCGAAACCCGGCCCTTCAATCGCGATGACATGGACATCGGAAGAAATCAGGTCAGGCAGGAAACCGTCCTGCAGCGCGCGCTCGGTTGTATCGTAGCCAAAGGCGCCCATGCCATGGGCGATGTCGAACAGCACGCCGCGCTCGCGGGCTGCGCGCACCTCGCCGAGCACCTTTCCGTCGCTGCCCACGGCAGAATTCGGATCGGGACGGAAACAATGGGTCAGGATATCGCCGGGCCGCAGCATCGAGACGACATCGGCATAACTTGGCGGCGCGGTGCCGATATGGGCCATCAGCGGAAGTCCCACAGCCTCGGCGGCCTCGAGCGCCACCTCCAATGCCCCCAGGCCCAGATCACCGGTCACCGGACCGCCGATCCGCACCTTGACGCCAACAATGCGGTCCCGGTTGGCCTCGATCTTGGCGACACAGCGGTCCACCGGCAACATTTCGCGAATCCGCGCCTCGCCGATTGAAACCCCCTTGTCGAAGCCGAATATGCCGGGGAAGGAAATATTGAGAAACGCGAAAATCCGGTAAGGGCACTGGTTCATCACGTAGTCGCGAAAACCGTCATAATTGCCTGCCCCGGCGCTGCCGGCATCGACCATGGTGGTCAGCGCTGAGCGCCTCGCTATCAATCCCGGATCGACGCTCAGCGATGTCGCCTTGTGATAGACATGGGTATGGATGTCGATCAGGCCGGGGGCGACGATGCACCCGCTGACATCTTCCACCCGGGCTGCGCCGGGCTGAAGGCTGGCGCCGACCGCTGCAATCCTGCCTGCCCTGACGGCCACATCGAGCACGCCGTCGACGCCGTTGCGCTCATCGAGAACGCGACCGCCCTTCAAGACGAGATCGTAGCCTTCGCCGGCTGCCGACTGACTCATTGAAGTTCTCCATTAGGTTCGGGTTCTGCCTTGGCCAAAAGCCTCGACGAACCGCCCACTCCCGTGGCCGCTGACCGGTTCAGTCCAGTTCGACCACACGCTTTTCATTGATGGACTGCTCTGCGGCAAGGACGATGCGGAGGCTGTTTACCGCTGCATCCATCGACTCGGACAGATCGAGGTCTTCCAGAATGGCTTTGAGGAAAAAGGCCTGCTCGCGGTCGCAGAGGTCCTGATGGCCGGGTTCATCCGTCATGGTCAGGATCTCGTCCTCACGGGCGAAGTTCTTGTTCGCGTCAACCTCGGCATGGTGGTAACGGATCGCGTCAGTCTTGGTGTGCTGGTCGATATCGGCCGAATCCGACAGTCCTTCCTTGGTCTGCTTGGGGTTGGGAACGATGGAGACCGCACCCTTGGGACCAACGACATCTTTGACGAAATAGGCGACTTCGCTCATCATCGGGCCCCAGCCGGCTTCGTACCAACCAACCGAACCGTCATCAAAGGTGACATGCAAATGCCCGTAATTCGGCTTGTCGGCTTCCGCCCAGAGGCTGGCGCCGATGCCGTGAACGCGAACCGGTTTGGCGCCGGTGAGCTGGCACATGACATCGACATAGTGGACGCCGCAGTCAACGATCGGAATAAGGCTGTCGATCAGGTTCTTGTGCCAGGACCAGGCCGGGCCGCTGCTCTGCTGGTTGAGGTTGAGCCGCATGACCAGCGGCTTGCCCAGCGTCTTGCCAAGTTCGATGAATTTCATCCAGCTTGGATGGACGCGAAGAATATAGCCCAGGACCAGTTTCTTGTTCTTTTCCCGCGCCAGCTTGACCACCGCCTCGGCGTCAGCATTGTTGGTGGCGATCGGCTTTTCCATGAAAACATGGGCGCCGGCATTGAACGCCTTGATGGCGAACTCGGCATGGGTGTTGGGCCAGGAATTGATGGAAACGGCATCCGGCTTGGCAAGCTTCAGCGCCTCGTCGTAATCCTCATAAAGCGGATAGTCCTTGAGCTCGTCAGGCACTGCTTTCGATTTGATCGTGCGGCTCATCAGCCCGACGATCTCGAAACCCGGATTGCGATGATATGAACTCGCATGCGACGCGCCCATATTGCCCAAGCCAACGACCAATACCTTCACTTTTTCGGCCATGAAGCCCTCCCATTAAACAGTTTGCTCCGTGGCGGGCGGCAATCGCGCCGCCCGCCTTTCATTGGCTTTGAATGCCAATCAGCCCTTTACAGCCTGATCGTAGAGATGCGCCTGGACGTTCTCCACATCGATAGCGGCAAATTGGTCGGTGAGCTTGTGGCCGTCGGCATCAGCCTTGACCTTGGCCTTGTCAAAGTCGTTGGCGGCCGGGATCAACGCATTTGTGCAAACGTCTTCCGCCTTGACCGGATTGGAGATCTGGCCAAGTGCATGGATCTGATCGAAGAAGGTCTGCCAGGCTTCCATATTGTGATCGCCCCAGCCGGCGCGCTTGCTCATGTCGCCGCGGAACACGGCGATCTGCTGCAGGATCGAGGTTGTGCCGAGTTCCGGCCCGATATTGGTGGCAAGAGTCGGGAACTGTTCGAACACGATTTCGACGGCGGCACGCGGATTGAGATAGGCAAATTCCAGCCCCATGGCCCAGCCGCGCAGATACTTCTCAAGGAAGGCTTTCTTGTCCGGATCCTCCAAATCGTCAGCGCGGACGACGAAGGTATTGGCAAACAGCGGTGATTTCTGCACGCCCAGCCAATATTCGAAATCCAGCCCGGTGGCGATCCATTCGGCCCGCAACCCTTCCCATCCAAGTGCCGCATCGCCTTGGCCTGCCTTCAGGGCCGTGGCCCAGGTTGGCCAGCCGGCTTCTACATATTTGACTTTCTTGACGTCGACACCCTGCACCGCCAGCATCGGATCGACGATTGACTGCCAGGCCGCCGAGCCGAGAAGAATGGTCTTTCCTTCAAGCGTCTTGAGATCATTGGTGCCCTCACCCTTGCGGAATGCGAGGCTGAATGTGTCGAGCGCGCCCATATGGAATGCGGATTTGAGCTTCATGCCATTTTCGAGCGCAAACGAGAACACGCCGGGCGACGGAAAGCCCATGTCGGCCTGGCCGACATCGACAAATTTGACGGTTGCGGTTCCGTCAGACGGACCGGGCTGGAAATCGGTTTCAACACCGAGATCGCTGAAATATCCCATCTTCTTGGCGACATGGTAGCCATAATCGTCAAGCACCTCGATGGTGCCGCGCGGCGAAATCCAGGTGAACTTGGAATAAGGCTCCGCACGGGCGCTCGATGCGCCTAGCGCCGTGACGCTGACAACGCCGGCGGCGGAAACCTGGAGAAACGTACGGCGGCCCATGCTGCCGGACAAGAAGTTCTTACTCATGATCTATTCCCCTTTGCTTTGACGTTCCGATAGTTTTTTCCTGGTGTCAGCTCCTCCCGACAACAGAACCTGGGTCAGGCCTCCCAACTGGCGTACTTCTTCCCGAGCAGGAAAAAGAGCACGTAGATGAGAATGCCCAAAATTGAGAGGATCAAGACCACCGCGAAGAATTGCGGCATCAGGATCATTGATGAATAGGAGGTCAGCCGGTTGCCGAGACCAAAGCCGCCGCCGACCATTTCAGCGCCGACCGCTGTCAGAAGTCCGAAGATCGAGCCCACCATCAGGCCGACGAAAATCATCGGCAGCGCCATCGGCGCGCGTATCTTCCAGAAAATCTGCAAGGTGGAAGCGCCATAAGAGCGGGCCAGCGCGATCTTGCCCTGATCGACACGGCGAAAACCGGTGGCCGCATTGATCATCACCATCGGGCCGGATGCCAGCGCCACGGCGATGATGCGCGGCTCATAGCCGAAGCCGAAGCGCAGGATCAAGAGCGGCACCAACGCAAGCATTGGCGTCGTCACCAGAAGCAGGATGTAGGGCGTGACGATTTTCTCGACAAACGGAAACTGGGTGATCACGGCGGCAAGGATCAGCCCGATGGTCGCACCGATGGAAAAACCGCCGAACAATTCAACAAGCGTATGGCCGAGATGGGGTGCAATCAGCGGAAATTCGGTGACAAGCGCCACGGCAATCTGGCTCGGTTTCGGCAAGACATATTGCGGCACATGCATCAGGTCGAGCAGCAGTTCCATGCCGCCGATGATGATGACGGCAACGACCAGAACCGCGATGACCTCGCCAGTGGATCTTGCGCCCGGGCCTGACATCATCGCAGACAAGTTGGTGATGCCGACTTCGCCGCCACCGCCAGCCTTGGTCTTGAATTCCGGAATTGCGTCTTTCTCGCTCACATTGACCTCATGATGCTGCCGTCTTGATGGACCGGGGTGAGGCCTTGGTGCGCTCTGCAGCGTAACGGCTCTGCTGGGCGCCGACGATTTCCCTCTTGATGGCGTTGGTAAGGTCAAAGACTTCCTTGGTCGCCATGATTTCCATGGACCGCGGCCTGGCAAACGGCACCTTGTGGATATTGACGACGCATCCAGGTCGCGGGCTCATCACCACGACGCGATCGGAAAGAAAGATTGCCTCTTCTATCGAATGGGTAATGAGCACGATGGTGGTTTTGGTATCCAGCCAGATCTCCTCCACCAACCGGTTCATCTCCTCGCGGGTAAACGAATCCAGCGCGCCGAACGGCTCGTCCATCAACAGCACTGAAGGCTTGAACGACAGCGCCCTGACCAGGGCCGCGCGTTGTTGCATGCCGCCCGAAAGTTCGCCCGGGAAGCGTCCGCCAAAACCTTCGAGTCCGACACGGTTGAGCAATTCGTCAATCCAGATCCTGTCGGGTTTGATACCCTTGATTTCGAAGGGGAAATTGATGTTGGCATCAAGGTTGCGCCAAGGCAGGAGATTGGCATTCTGAAATACCATGCTGATATCGGGATTAGGCCCGGTAACCGGAGCGCCTTCCAGCATCACCTCCCCGGCACTGAGGCGGTGAAGGCCGGACATTGACCACAGCAGCGTGGTCTTGCCGCAACCCGACGGGCCGACGATGGAAACGATTTCGCCTTCCATGATCTCGACGGAGCAACGGTCAATCGCAAGCAAATCGCCCGAACGTGTGTTATACACTTTGGTAGCGTCAACAACTTCGAGCTTGGGGTGCATTGATTGCTTGACAGTCATTGTCCCTCACACTGCTTTACCAGTCCCGCAACAGAAGAAATCTGAATTTCCATTGCATTAAATGAGAGTTTGTAACTATCCGACTTGCAAGTCAAGCACATCACAAGAATATTACTTTTGCAGTGCATATAACAATATTTGCTTCTCATTTCACTTGTAAAGTATGTAAGTTTCCGACATTTTGATGATGTGGCTAGTGAGCGCAATTTTGCTTTGCCTGCCGGAAGACAACTAAAGCTGAACCTACATGGCGGATATCGAAGTGACCAAACGAGCGGGAAAGCCACAACACAGCGCATCTCCGGACGGCGGCGCCAACGAAGGTTATGCCAGGGCGATTCCCGACATCCTCTCCCAGATAAAGGATTCCTATGAGGAGTTGCGCCCGGCCGAGCGCCGTGTCGCAGACGTGGTGCTTGCCGACGTGACATTTTCAGTCGATGCATCCAATGCCGACATCGCCAGAAAGGCCGACGTCAGCGAGCCGACAGTCACCCGCTTCTGCCGAGCCATCGGATGCGACGGCGTGCGCGACTTCAAGCTCAAGCTGGCGCAAAGCGTGGTGGTCGGGCGGCTCTATCTCTCCCCCAACCCGCCGCCTGAACCCGGCGAGAACGGCTCTCCATTGTGGAATGTCGTGTTTGGCGAAGCGCGCAACGCGCTCAATGCGGTCGAGCGCAGCATCGACCCGAAGGATATCCTCAAGGCGGCCAACCTGGTGGCCAGCGCCCCCCAGGTGCTGGTGTTCGGCCTTGGCGGCAGTTCGACGGCCCTGGCGCTGGAAACGCAGAACCGGCTGTTCCGCTACGGCGTCATCGTCTCGTGCTATTCCGATCCCTATGTCATGAAGATGACCGCTTCCACGCTCAAGCCGGGAGACCTCGTCATCGCAATCTCAGGCACCGGACGGACCCGCGAAGTGGTGGAAGCAACAGTGCTTGCCAAGCATTATCGCGCCAACGCCATTGCCATCACCGCTCCGGACAGCGACCTGGCGGCCGTCGCCGACCTGGCGCTGACCGTCGACGTGCCGGAGTTTCAGGACGTGCTGAAGCCAACCGCCTCGCGCTACGCCTTCCTGGCCATCATTGACCTGGTTTCCACGGCGGTCGGCTACAGGCTGGAGCCGGATGCACGCGAAACCCTGCGGCGGATCAAATACACCGTGCTCAATCATCGCAAGGGCAAGGTGCTGGAGCCGTTGGGCGACTGAGCAAAAGCATAGCGGGGACAGGCAAAGACCTCGCAAGCCTCGAATACCGTTTCCATAAGCTTTCGGCATGACCGGACACGGCTCTGTTCATTATTTCAAAACGGGTCCGGAGATCTTCAACCGGGCGGCGATGTTCTCTGCAAAGCGCGCTCTTTTACAGCTGAAACACGATGCTTTGCTGGACAGTGCCCCCCGTTTCAAAGCGGCACAGCAACCGTATCGAAAGCGCAAAACGCCGCGATATCGAGAAGGTCGAATATTCAAACTATTGATATGTTTAGGATTTTTGGTAGCGAGGGAGAGATTTGAACTCCCGACACAAGGATTATGATTCCTCTGCTCTAACCAACTGAGCTACCCCGCCACAAAACCGGAAAACCAGCGCTTCCCCGTTCAGATGGGCGGCTTATAAATGGCCGCGCGCATGGCTGTCAAGCAAGAAACAACATATCCGGCAGCCTATCTTGTCGATCCGGCGGCCTGTCCGGCGAAAGACCATGGCGTCATCCGCCAGAGGCGCGCCGCCGGCCGGTTTTGGCTTTTCAGGCGGCAACGGTTCCAGCCAGAAGCGAGCGAAGAGCGCTTTCCGCCATTGGGTCTTTTTCCGAGCGTTCGATGAAGCCGCCGCCAAAAACCCGGGCTTCATCGCCCAGGCCGTCATAGATCACGCAAGCCTGGCCGGGAGCCACGCCGGCTTCGCCTTCTTCCAGTTCAACAAATATTTCGTCGCCTCTGGCATAGAGGCGAGCCTTTTTCGGCGGCCGCGTCGAGCGCACCTTGGCGTAGCAGTCAAATCCGTCCGCCGCCGTTGCTTCCATCGCCAGATCGCCCAGCCAGTTCGCATCGCGCAAAAACAGTCGGTGGGTATCCAGCGCTTCCCTCGGGCCGACAATCACCCGGCGGTTGCGCGCATCGAGATGGACGACATAAAGCGGCTCGCCCGTTGCCACGCCGATGCCGCGACGCTGGCCGATCGTGTAATGCAGGATGCCTTCATGGCGGCCGAGCACCCTTCCGTCGAGATGGACGATATCGCCGGACATGGCGGCATCCGGCTTCAATTTGGTGATGATGTCGGAATATTTGCCCTGCGGCACAAAGCAGATGTCCTGGCTGTCAGCCTTCTTGGCGACAACCAGCCCCATATCGGCGGCCAAGGCGCGCACATCGGCCTTGGGCATGCCGCCCAGCGGGAAGCGCAGATAATTGATCTGCTCCTGGGTGGTGGCAAACAGGAAGTAGCTCTGGTCGCGCTCCGCATCGACCGGGCGATAAAGCGCGCGGCGGCGGGGTTCAGCAGCCGTCGGATTGGGACGCGAGCGGATATAGTGGCCGGTGGCCAAAGCGTCTGCGCCCAATTCCTTGGCCGTGGCCAGCAGGTCGGCGAATTTGACGGTCTGGTTGCAGGCCACGCAGGGAATGGGCGTTTCGCCCGAAACATAGCTCTCAGCGAATGGGTTGATCACCGTTTCAAAGAAGCGGCGTTCGTAATCAAGCACATAATGGGGAATGCCCAGGGTCTCGCATACGCGCCGCGCATCGTCGATATCCTGGCCCGCACAACAGGAGCCAGCGCGATGAACGGCAGCGCCATGATCGTAAAGCTGCAGCGTGATGCCCAGCACGTCATAGCCCTCGCGCTTCAAAAGACCAGCCACGACGGAGGAATCAACGCCGCCTGACATGGCAACGACGACCCGCGTATCTTCCGGCCTTTTGTCGAAATCGAGACTGTTCACTTGTCTTCTCTCTTGCTTTTTCGCCCGCCATGCAGCCCGGTCAGGGCCTTTTAACACGCCTTCTCCATTCATATAGAAATTTCTTTGCCCTGCTGCAAGGCGCTCAACAGGGTGAATTCAAGGCGATTGGCGATGTCCATGCAATGATTGCGCGAATTTGTTGAAAGTTTTTTCCGCAAGCTTAGGCAATTTTTAAATCTACGACCGTAAAGTTTCTGAATATGGTCTGAGTGTATGTAGAGAGTCCAATGACCGAAGCAATGCGTCCAAGAGTAAAATATGTCATCGGTCCTGATGGCAGCCCGCTAACAATCGCCGATCTCCCCCCCGCCAATACAAGGCGATGGGTGATCAGAAGAAAAGCCGAGGTCGTCGCCGCCGTGCGCGGTGGCCTGCTGAGTCTGGAAGAAGCCTGTGACCGATATACATTGACGGTCGAGGAATTCCTGTCCTGGCAGGCGTCCATCAACGACCACGGCCTTGCCGGACTGCGGACTACGCGCATTCAGCAATATCGCCACTGAGCAGCACTGCATGTGACTTAAAACCGGGCCTGACGCCCGGTTTTTTGTTGCATCACAATTTCTGATAATTTTTTTCCGCGCTTTTTCCGCGCCCTCCAGCCGTCGCTTATCCTGTCCTCGTTTCAACCTTCGGCTTGCCGCTGGCCTCCGCTGCCTGCGGTCCGAAATTTATTGCGAGGAAATTTGCATGCCCGATTCCACTTCGAAACTGAACCTGCCCTATCTCCAGCCTGCCCAGGCGCAAAAGCACATCACCAATAATGAAGCGCTGCAAAAGCTGGATGCCATCGTGCAACTGGCCATTGTCAGCGAGGACACCTTTCCGCCGACCGACCCGGAAGAAGGCGATATCCACCTTGTTGGCGCCGACCCCGGCGGCGACTGGACGGGTCAGGCCGGCAAACTGGCCTTCCGGCAAAATGGCGGGTGGATATATTTGAGCCCGCAAGAAGGCTGGCGCGCCTGGTTTGTCCCGGATCAGAGCCTGAAAATCTGGTCTGCCGGCCAGTGGCAACCCTCCATCCCGCAAAGCTTTGACATGCTGGGCGTCAATGCAACGGCCGATTCGGCCAACCGCTTGGCAGTGGGCGCGGACGCCAGCCTGTTCTCACATGACGGAAACAGCCATCGCATGACGATCAACAAGGCGGAAACGGCTCAAACCGCTTCGGTAATCTTCAAGGACGACTGGTCGGGGCGCGCCGAAATCGGCCTGCCAGGCAATGATGATTTTTCCGTCAAGGTAAGTCCCGATGGCGACAACTGGACGAGCGCGCTGCAGATATCTCCCGCCGGTATCGTGCGCATGCCGCAAAGGCCGGCAGTGCGCACCACATTCAACGATGGGGACCTTATGCGCTTCAATGACGACCTGACCGGCTTTGGGATTTTCTATGTAAATCAGGGCGGGTTTGCATTGGGCGGCTATTTGCCCAACGGCTTTGGCCGCTATCTGGTCGTACCGGCTACCGGCATCTATTATGCGTCCATGAACATGCTGACCGATCTATCCTCCTATACAACGATGTTTCTGGTCGTCAACGGGGCCGTCAGTCCACTTGTCATTCGCGATCTTGACAGTTCATCGGGCAAGACATTGAGCATGAGCAGCAGCAGCCTGCTTTCCCTGAATGCCGGCGACAATCTGTGTTTCAAGACGACAGGCATTACAACGTACAAATACGGGCCGGGCAAAACCGAATTGATGATGATGATGATCTAATGCATGTCACGTTCAAATGGATACATTTGGACGGTCATAAACATGCATCATTTCAAAGCGTTGCAGCGCCGCGCATCCAGTTGAATGCGCGGCGCTGGGATAGCTGGATCAGTCGAGATTGAAGACCAGCGGCTTGGCCGACTGGATTTCCTTGTTGGCGCGCACCTTGTCCAGCACGGTTTCCGAAACAGGCTCGTCGACATAAAGAAGCGCTATGGCATCGCCGCCCGGCCGGTTCCGTCCCAACTGGAAATTGGCGATATTGACGCCGGCATTGCCGAAAGTGGTGCCCAGCAGGCCAATGATCCCCGGCGCATCGGCATTGGTCGTATAGACCATGTTGCGACCGACTTCGGCATCGAGATTGATGCCCTTGATCTGGATGAAGCGCGGCTTGTGATCGGAAAAACAGGTGCCTGCAATGGAGCGGGTCTGATTTTCGGTGGTTACCTGCAGGCGGATATAGCCGTCAAAGGCGCCGGATTTGTCGCGCCGGACTTCCGACAGGATGATGCCCTTCTCCTTGATCATGATCGGGGCGGACACCATGTTGACATCCGAGACCTGCGAGCGGATCAAGCCGGCCAGCAGGGCGCTGGTCAGGGCCTTTGTGTTCATCTCGGCCGTCGAGCCGTCATAAAGGATCTCGATCTCCTTGATCGGGCCCTCCGTCACCTGGCCGACAAAGGCGCCAAGGCAATCTGCCAGACGGATGAAGGGCTTGAGAAGCGGCGCTTCCTCAGCGGTGATCGACGGCATGTTGATGGCGTTGGAAACCGCACCCTTGACCAGATAATCCGCCATTTGCTCGGCTATCTGAAGGGCGACATTTTCCTGCGCCTCGGTGGTGGCGGCACCCAGATGCGGGGTGCAGACAACGTTGGGCAGGCCGAATAGCGGGCTGTCGGTGGCGGGTTCCACTTCAAACACGTCAAATCCTGCGCCCGCGACCTTGCCCGCCTTCAAGGCGTCAGCGAGGTCCTGCTCGACGACAAGTCCGCCACGCGCGCAATTGATGATCCGCACGCCGTCCTTCATCTTGGCAATGGCGGCGGCATTGATGATGTTGCGGGTCTTGTCCGTCAACGGCACATGCAGGGTTATGAAATCGGCCCGCGCGAACAATTCGTCCAGTTCGACCTTCTCGATGCCCATTTCCATTGCCCGTTCCTTCGACAGGAAAGGGTCGTAACCGATGACATGCATTTTCAGGCCAATGGCCCTGGCGCAGACGATCGAGCCGATATTGCCGCAACCGATGACGCCCAGCGTCTTGCCGGTGATTTCAACGCCCATGAACCTGGATTTTTCCCACTTTCCGGCCTGGGTGGAGGTATCGGCCATGGGGATCTGGCGAGCCACCGAAAACATCATCGCCACGGCATGTTCGGCGGTGGTTATCGAGTTGCCGAAAGGCGTGTTCATGACGATGATGCCGCGGCGGGAAGCAGCAGGAATATCGACATTGTCGACACCGATGCCGGCCCGGCCGATCACCTTGAGATTGGTGGCCGCGGCAATCAGCTTTTCTGTGGCCTTGGTGGCCGAGCGAATTGCAAGGCCATCGTAATTGCCGATGATTTCAAGAAGCTTTTCCTTGTCCTTGCCGAGTTTTGGCTGGAAATCGACATCTACGCCGCGATCACGGAAGATCTGGACGGCGGTGGGGGAAAGTTCGTCGGAAACGAGTACGCGCGGTGCCATGTGTGGCCTCCCTGGAAGATCAGTGATGAATGAGTGTCCGGCCCCGCTTGCCTGCGGGGCACGCATGGTTCAGGCGGCAGAAGCGGCCAGTTCGGCTTTTTGGGTGGCAAAGGCCCAGGCCAGCCATTCCATGAGGGCCGCAAGATCGGATGTCTCGATGGTTGCCCCGGCCCAGATGCGAAGGCCTGCCGGCGCATCGCGATAGGCGCCGATATCCAGCGCGACATTCTGCTTTTCCAGCAGGCCGACAATCCCCTTGGCAAAGGCGGCCTGACGATCGGCATCAAGCGCCTGGACGTCAGGATCGCTGATTGTCAGGCAGACGGACGTGTTGGACCAGGTTGCCGGGTCAACCGCGAGGTTGGAAATCCATCCGTTTTTGGCGACAAAATCATGGATGACGGCGGCATTGGCATCCGCCCTGCCGATCAGGCCTTTCAGCCCGCCGACCGATTTGGCCCAGGCCAGACTGTCAAGATAATCTTCGACGCAAAGCATGGAAGGCGTATTGATGGTTTCACCGGCAAAAATACCCTCGATCAGCTTGCCGCCCTTGGTCATCCGGAAAATTTTCGGCATCGGCCAGGCAGGCTGATGGTTTTCCAGCCGTTCGACGGCGCGGGGCGAAAGAATGATCATGCCATGGGCGCCCTCGCCTCCCAGCACCTTCTGCCAGGAAAACGTGACGACATCAAGCTTGGCGTAATCGAGTTGCTGGGCAAAGGCTGCCGAGGTGGCGTCGCAGATCGTCAGGCCCTTGCGGTCGGCAGGAATGAAATCGGCATTGGGAACGCGTACGCCGGAAGTCGTGCCGTTCCATGTGAAGACCACGTCGCGATCAAAATCGATTGCCGACAGGTCAGGCAATTTGCCATAGGGCGCGTTGAATTTGCGGACATCGGCAAGCTTGAGTTCCTTTACGACATCGGAAACCCAACCGGAGCCGAAGCTCTCCCAGGCGACCATTTCGACGCCGCGCGCGCCCAGAAGCGACCAAAGCGCCATCTCGACTGCGCCGGTATCCGACGCCGGAACGATGCCGATGCGGTAATCCGCCGGCACTTCCAGAATGTCTCGGGTAAGGTCAATGGCCTGCTTGAGCTTGGCTTTGCCAACCTTGGCGCGGTGCGAACGCCCAAGGGCCGCATCGGAAAGCGCTTCCAGGGTCCATCCGGGACGCTTGGAGCAGGGGCCAGAAGAAAAGCGGGGGTTTGCCGGGCGCACTTCCGGCGTGGTAATCTTCGTCATGATGCTATCCTTTCAGATAGAAAGCCTCTCGTTGGGGAGAGGTGTCCCGCCGTCGGAAATATTGGCAGCGGGTCATGAAGTCAAGCCGAAAATGACGTTGATCTGATTATAATTGTCGCAGTCTGGCCATTGCAGCGCCGCCCTTGCCTTTGGAGCGGCAAGGGCCGGCAAGTTCTGACCAGACAGGCAAAAGCCGCCCCCGGCCTACGGCAGGAGCGGCTCACAAGATTTCAGGCCCGGATCCTACCAGGTTGTCAAACGCAGACCGGCGCGGAACTCATGGCGGCCAAATCCCTTGTCCTTGCCCTTGGTGCCATAGGCGCCGGTCAAGGCTTCAGCCGGGGAGAAGCCGAACATGTCGCCACCGCTGACGTGGGAATAACGATAACCGAGGTCGATCTTTGTGTGGGTTGTCAGGTCATAGGATGCGCCCGCCATCAAGGCATAGGTCATGCGCCAGCTGTCGGCGCCGGAACTGGTATAGGTCTCACCGCAGTCGCTGTTCTTGATGGCCGTTCGGCAGGTTACCTTCTGGGTAACATTGTTGAAACTGAGATTGGTCATGCCGGCGCCGGCGCCGACATAGGGCGTGATGCCCCAATAGGTGCCTAGATCGACATAGCCGTTGGCAAGCACGCCCAAAGCTGAAAACCGCGAATCATCAAAGCTGCACCCTGTACCGGCCGGAAAAAGGCCTTCCATGCAAGGCTTGCCGAAGGTGGTCTTGCCGTTCAGCGTTCCTTTGAAATAGTCAACCGTCAGGTCGGTTCTGAGGAAGTCGTTGAACTGGTAGCCAAGGCCGGCCGCGATGGAATAGTCGCCGCTCATCCGTGACTGGTCGAAACTTGTTGAAGCATAGGTGTCGGCAACCGAATTGTAATTCCGGGTTGTCGGCTGGCCGCTTTTCATAATTGAATTATTGTAGCCGAAATCACCGCGGATATACCAGCCCTGGCCGATCGACATGGTGCCGGTCTCCTGCTGCATGTAGACTTCCGGCGGCAAATCGATGGCAAGGGCATCGGTGGCAAGGAAACTGCCAAAGGCAGTAGCAACAATCATGGATTTCCGGAACATCGGCGTTACCTCTTTCAGACCGGGATTCGACCCGATATGGCGTCTTCATGAGAATAACTATGCCAATTGAAAGTTAACCCGTGGTTAAGCATAAATTTTAACCATAAATATTGGTCATAATATTGAAATATAATGGAGCATTCTGCGTAAGATATTACCAGAAAACGAAGAAGCCGCCCGAAAAGGGCGGCCTCGAAACAAGATCAGACTGTCGTGAATTACTTGTAGACAGCAGCCATGTGCGGGATTTCCACCGGAGGCAGATAGGTTTGCTCACATCCACCGAAATTGTAGCGCATGCCGACGCGGCCTTCATGGATATCCAGGCCCTTGTCGTAGCCGGGACCGCCATTGAGCTTGTAGCCGAACATGTTGCCGCCCGAGATATGGCGATAGCGATAGCCGACATCGGCCTTGACATTGCAGGTCACGTCAACGCTTGCGCCAGCCATGACGGCGTAGGTAAAGCGCCAGCTTTCGCTGCCCTTGTGGGACACGGTGGCGTCGCAATTGTTGGGATTGGCTGCCGAGCAGGCGGTGTTCTTGAGTTTAGACCAATCAAGATGCGATCCGCCGATACCGACGCCGACATAGGGGGTCACCATTCCGATGGTGGCGATATCGACATAGGCATTGGCCATCAGGCTGTAGGCTGAAAGCGAGGAGGTGTCGGTAGACCGGCAGGCGGCGCCTGCGCCGCAAGTGCCTGATGTCGAACCGCGGAACTTTGCCTTGAACATATAGTCGAGCGTTGCGTCAAAGCGCAGATTGGCATTGGCCTGGTAACCGATACCGGCGCCGACATTGTAGGAAGAGCGAAGCTTGGCCGTGTCGAAATCATTGACCAGTCCGTTCGAACCCTGAAAATATTCAGCACCCTTGAGACGGTTATAGTCAAATGACGTGTCGCCGCGCAGATACCACCCACCGGCGGCAACAACCTCTACAGGTGCGGCAACCTGAGGCGCCGGTTCCGGTTGATAGAGATCAGCCGCGAAAGCTGTTGTTCCGCTTGCGAGCAATGCCAAGGCACTGATCATCATTTTCTTCATTTGTCTAACTCCAAATACATTGCGGGGTTACGCCATACGGATCTCGAACGCAGCACACCTGGCACCACGTAATGGTTACAAGATTTTCGTCTTCCAAGACTATGAATCGGAAAGGTTAAATCTCGCTTAACCAAGAAAATTTACTATGAAATATAAGTTAATATTTTAAATTAATAAAATATTACTTTGATTGGTCAAATTGTAGCAAATGAAAAAACCGCCTGCCCTCAACAGGGTCAGGCGGCTCCATCATGGTTTCAAAGTTCAAGCAATCTCAGGCCGCCGGTCGAACCTTGGCGATCACATCGACGAGGCCGTCAACTATGCGCTCGATCTGCGACTGGTCGTCGCCTTCCGCCATGACCCTGATCAGCGGCTCGGTGCCGGACGGGCGGATGACCAGACGGCCACGGGCCACCAGCGCATTCTCCGCTTCAGCAATGGCCTGCCTGACATGTTTGTCTTCAAGCGGCGCACCGCCGGAAAAGCGGACGTTCTTCATCAATTGCGGCACCGGATCAAAGCAATGGCAGACTTCACTGACGCTGCGGCCGCTCTTCTTGACGGCGGCCAGAACCTGAAGCGCCGCTACAAGTCCATCGCCGGTGGTTCCGAAATCAGACAGCACGATATGGCCGGATTGTTCGCCGCCGACATTGAAATCATGCTGGCGCATATGTTCGACCACATAGCGGTCGCCGACCTTGGTGCGGGCAAGTGTGAGGCCGCGATCGGTCAGGTAGCGTTCCAGCCCGAGATTGGACATCACCGTGGCAACAATTCCGTTACCGCGCAGCAAACCGTCAGCCGACCAGTTGGAACCGATCAGAGCCATCAGCTGGTCGCCATCGACCACCTTGCCGTTTTCATCGACGATGACGACGCGGTCGGCATCCCCGTCCAGCGCAATGCCGATATCGGCGCGGATTTCATGGACCTTGCGCGCCAAGGTTTCAGGATGGGTGGAGCCGCAATTGAGGCTGATATTGGTGCCGTTCGGTTCGGTGCCAATGGTCACGACCTCCGCGCCAAGCTCCCACAAGACAGCAGGCGCCACCTTGTAGGCGGCGCCATTGGCGCAATCGATGGCCACGCGCATGCCCTGCAGGGTGACATCGCGCGGCAATGTGCGCTTGACGAATTCTATGTAACGGTCATGCACCCCGTCGACGCGCTTGGCCCGGCCTATATCGTCGGACTGGACCAATTGCGACTGGATGTCCTTCTCCAGCAATTCCTCGATTTCGGCTTCGATTTCGTCGGACAGTTTGTAACCGTCCGGACCAAACAGCTTGATGCCGTTGTCCTGATAGGGGTTGTGCGAAGCCGAGATCATCACGCCGATATCGCAGCGAAGCGATCGCGTCAGCATGGCGACTGCCGGCGTGGGAATCGGGCCGAGCACGAAGGCGTCGACACCGGCGGCGTTGAAGCCCGCAACCATCGCATATTCCAGCATATAGCCCGAAAGCCGCGTATCCTTGCCGATGACAACGCGATGGCGGTGGTCGCCACGGCGGAAGATCTTGCCCGCGGCAATGCCGACCCGCATCGCCAGATCCGGCGTCATGGGGAAATGGTTGGACTGTCCGCGAATGCCATCGGTTCCAAAGTATCGTCGTGTCATGATTATTCCCAGGCAGTATTTCTTCGATCTTGTGCAATCTCTTGCCACAAATCGCAGGAAATACCACTCATTTTTCATTTCTTTGATTAACAGACGGAAAGACAGCGTCAAAAAAAACCCGGCATTTCTGCCGGGCCTTGATGTCTTTCAATGTAGCCGAAAGCCGGTCAATGCGGCTGGGGCTCAAAGCCGCCTTCGGGTTCATCACCCTTGGTTTCCGGACTGTCGTCCTTCTTGCTGCCCGTCTTCGGCACAGCCGAACCACGGCTTGGCGGCGCGTCGTCGCCGAGATCGCGCGTCGGCTTTTCGCCCTTGATCAAGGCCTTGATCTCATCGCCGGACAAAGTCTCATATTCAAGCAGGCCTTCGGCGGTGGCGACAAAGCCGTCATAGTTTTCCGTGACGATCTTGCGGGCCAGTTCATAGGCCTCGTCAATCAGCCGGCGGACTTCGGTGTCGATCTTCTGGGCGGTATCTTCCGAAATGTTTTTGGTCTGGGTCACGGAATGGCCGAGAAACACTTCCTGCTGGTTGTCGCCATAGGAGACATGGCCGAGCTGGTCGGAAAAGCCCCATTGGGTAACCATGGCGCGGGCAAGCTTGGTGGCCTGCTGGATATCGGAAGACGCACCCGATGTGATGTTCTCCTTGCCGAAGGTCAGTTCTTCGGCAATGCGGCCTCCCATCATGATGGCAAGGCGCGAGATCATCCACTTGTAGCTCATCGAATAGCGGTCGCCTTCGGGCAACTGCATGACCATGCCGAGCGCACGGCCACGCGGAATGATGGTGGCCTTGTGGACAGGATCGGCAACTTCGACATTGAGCGCGACGATGGCGTGACCGGCTTCATGATAGGCCGTCAGCTTCTTTTCTTCCTGGGTCATGGCGCTGGAGCGGCGTTCAGCCCCCATCATCACCTTGTCCTTGGCGTCTTCGAATTCCTGCATGGTGACCACGCGCTTGTTGCGCCGGGCCGCCAGCAGCGCGCCTTCATTGATCAGGTTCATCAGGTCGGCGCCGGAAAAGCCCGGTGTGCCGCGCGCCAGAACCTTGAGATCGACATTCGGCGCCAAAGGCACGTTGCGGGCATGAACCTTGAGGATGCGCTCGCGACCGATGATGTCGGGATTGGGAACAACCACCTGGCGGTCAAAACGGCCCGGACGCATCAGGGCAGGATCAAGCACGTCGGGACGGTTGGTCGCGGCAATCAGGATCACGCCTTCATTGGCTTCAAAACCATCCATTTCGACCAGCAACTGGTTCAGCGTCTGCTCGCGTTCATCATTGCCGCCGCCGAGGCCTGCGCCGCGATGGCGTCCGACCGCGTCGATTTCATCGATGAAGATGATGCAGGGCGCATTCTTCTTGGCCTGTTCGAACATGTCGCGGACGCGGGACGCGCCGACGCCGACGAACATTTCAACAAAGTCGGAACCGGAAATGGTGAAGAAGGGAACATTGGCTTCGCCTGCAATGGCGCGCGCCAGAAGCGTCTTGCCGGTGCCGGGAGGGCCGACCAGCAGCACGCCGCGCGGAATACGCCCGCCCAGCCGCTGGAACTTCTGCGGATCGCGCAGAAACTCGACAATCTCCTCAAGA
This sequence comes from Rhizobiaceae bacterium, assembly GCA_041742335.1. Classification (GTDB taxonomy): domain Bacteria; phylum Pseudomonadota; class Alphaproteobacteria; order Rhizobiales; family Rhizobiaceae; genus Rhizobium_E. The sequence continues at coordinate 34,876 of JBGSIT010000023.1, read as the reverse complement.
TCGGACTTGGCTTCGTCAACGCCGGCGACATCCTCAAAGGTGACGCGGCCGTGAGCCTCGGTCAAAAGCTTGGCCTTGGACTTGCCAAAGCCCATGGCGCCGCGCGAACCGCCCTGCATCTGCCGCATCAGGAACAACCAGACGCCGATGATCAGAACGATCGGCAGCAAAGTGCCGATATAGCTCAGAAAGCCCGATGACCCGTCTGATTCCGGACGAACCGTCACGCTGACATCCTTGGCCTGCAAGCGGCTCATCAGGGCGTCGTCCACCACTGGCGCATAGGTCTGGAATGTTGCCCCGGATTCGACGAAAGAACCTGCGGCGCGATTGCCGGTGAACACCACTTGGCGAACGCGGCTGGCGTCAACGGCCTTGATGAAATCGGAATAAGCAATCTCATTCGAGCTTACGCGCTCGCCTTGCGCCTGGAACATGCTGAACAAAGCAAAGAGCAAAACAGCGATGATTGCCCAAAGGGCGAAATTTCGAAAATTAGGGTTCATTGAACTCCCCGGCCATATGGGCTGAAAATCTGCAAGCCAAGCCTGCCTTACTGGCCCCTAACATAGGGACACAGCAGGCCAATGCCAAGTCAAGCTTACGTGAAAACAGCAGTTTGAAAGCAATCTTGCAAAATAGATTGAAATTACCCGGGCCAGGAGCCCTTCAGGCAGGCAATTTTGCCGGCCAATCGGCAATGAGCGGAAGTCCAATTCGCGCGGCCAGGGCGTTAGCCAGCCCCAATTCAAAGCCCGGCAGAAAATCGTTATAAAGCGAAAGCACCCTTTTGCAGCCTTGCCGTCCCGGGTCGGCGCCTTCGATCATTGCCGGCAGACCGGCCAAGGCCCGCGCCATGACGCCGTCCGGCACCGGATCGGGACCAATGGGCACAAACAACGCAGGCGCTTTCCGGCAAGATCCGATCGTGATTTCGGACGCGCCGGCATTGCTGATCTCAAACCGGCCGTCCCAGATCGCCGTTTCGCCCGCCGCAAGGCGAATTGATTCCAGCCCGCGGTTTTCGCGGTAGATGTAGAGGCCTTCCCGACGCAAATCGACGACTGCCCGTGCTGCAGTCAACCTGCCCGGCTGACCGGCTGCGACAAAATCATGCACGCGCTTTGCCGTCCGCCGTCCCGGCCGGTGCTTTTGGCCGCCGGCAATGGCAATCACGGTTTCCAGCGCGATTCGATGGGCCGGATCGGACGAATTGCCAGCCGAAAGGTCGATCCGGGCGACATGGCCATCCGGAAAATCCAGTGCCTGAAGGAGAAATTCGGCGGCGGCGTCAGCAAGCGCCTGCCGGTTAGCGCTTTTTTCCATACTTTGAACGACTGCCTGCGAACCGGCAAGGCCCGCCCGGACCTTGACCCGTTCAAACGCAGCATTGTCATTGGAGGGATCATCGATCCAGCCGACCGACCGGGCATTCAGAAAGGCGCGGATTTCATCGCGCCTGATTCCGAGAAATGGCCGGACAACCCAGGCGCGGCTGTCAACAAGGACTGCGGACGCCATCCCGGAAAGACCGACCGCACCGGCCTGTGAGCGCGTGCTGCGCATTGCGATGGTTTCTGCCTGGTCGTCAGCCGTATGGCCGGTGACGATTGCCGCAGAACCGGTTCTGGCGGCCAGATCGGCCAAAAGCCGGTATCGCGCCAGTCTGGCAGCGGCTTGCAATCCGGTTGCCGGTTTGTCGCCGGACCAGTCGAGGGTGAAATGTTCAATCCCGAGACGGGCGCACAATGCCCCGACCCGGACAGCTTCCTGGGCGGAGCCTTGGCGCAGACGGTGATCGACCGTGGCTGCCAGCAGCCTGCGGCCATTGGCAATGGCTGCATCATGAAAGGCCAATAGCAGGCCGGTCGAATCGCTTCCGCCGGATACGGCAATCAGCAGCGGCGCTGCAGCAGAAAAATCTTTGAAAAACTGCCGGGCCGCATTTTCAGGGCCGGTCATGCCTGCGGAAAAACCTTCCGGCGCGGCAGCAAGGGCCTGCTGGCTCTCTGGCAGGCCGGGCATATCAACAGGCCAGGCGTTTTTGTTCGCTGGCAACCTTGCTGACGATGGCGCGCGAGGCTTTCGGATAGGTCTTGGTAACTTCGCGCAATGTCGCACAAGCCGTGTCCTTGCTGTCGAGCGCGGCCAGCGACATGGCAAGCTTCAACAGCATTTCAGGCGCTTTCTGCGACTTTCCATAGGTCTTGTAGGCGTTCAGGAAGGTCTTGGCCGCTTCATTGTACTTGCCCTGGGAATATTGCGATTCCCCCAGCCAGAAATTGGCGTCGGCTATCTTGGCGCCCTCCGGCTGGCTGTTGATATAAGCGCGAAACTGGCCTTCGGCGCCGGAATAATCCCCCGCCAGGATCTGCTCATAGGCGCCCTGGTAAAGGGCATCGGGATTGTCGGCCGATGCGGTCTGCTGGTTGTTCTCGATGACGGTTTCCATCGAATCGGCGCCGTCAGCCGGCTGGCTGGCATCTGCGCCGATCACATTGCCGTTTGAATCAAATTTCACCGAGCCCAGATCGACGGCCGGTTGGCCCAGACCCGGATCAGCATTGGCGGCCGCCCCGCCATTGTCCACGCTTTCATCCAGGGCGGAAGCATCCGGCGATTGTTCGCCGGATGTGTTGGCCACGTCTGTTCCGTCGTCCGGCTTGGTGCTCAGGCCGGATTTCTTGGTTCCTTTTTCCAGGTCCTGGAAGCGGAATTCGTTGTCTTCCTGGGCCTTGCGCATCTGCTCCTGCATCTGCAGGATCTGGAAGCTCATTTCCTCAACCCGGCCATTGAGCTGGCGGAGCTGTTCTTCCAGCTGCTGAACCCGCAATTCCGCATCGGCTGATTGCGCCAGTATCACCGGCCGGTCCTTGTTGATGACATGCATCGCCTTTGGCTCGGCCGCAATGAGCGGCGTGGCAAAAACCGAAGTATAGCATCCCGAAAGGGCCAGCAGTGTCAGGGCGCCTGCCATGACTAGTTTGTTCATATCGTCTTTCCTGTTTATGGCAACAAGCCTGACCCGGCCGCGCATGGTTGAACTCGGGCCCTTCTTTGCCGTCGGCACAGATAGGCCGGACAAAGCAGTGGCGCAAGAATCAACCATGGGCAATCGGGCCTGGCTGCCCGTACAGTTTTTCAATTCCCCACAAAAAGCAACGGAGTTCGTCCAAACTGTGTTGAAAACGAAAAAAGGCGGCCCGAAGACCGCCTTTTCGTGTCAGGTGGGAAGAAATTACATTCCAGCTCCGCCGAGAACGGTAACCGCCCGACGATTTTGTGACCAGCAGGAAATGTCGTCGCAGACAGCGACCGGCTTTTCCTTGCCGTAGGAGATGGTGCGCATCCGGTTGGCCGGCACGCCGCGGCTGGCCAGATATTCCTTGGTGGCGGAAGCGCGACGGGCGCCAAGCGCCAGGTTGTATTCCCGCGTGCCGCGTTCGTCGGCATGGCCTTCGACCGTGATGGAATAGTTGGAATATTGCTGCAGCCACTGTGCCTGCTTGTCCAGCGTCTGGCTGGCATCGGCGCGAATGGAAGCCGAATCGGTATCAAAGAAGATCCGGTCGCCGACATTGACTGTGAAATCCTGCGCCGAACCGGGTGTGGCGACGCCATTGGCGCCGTTGAGTCCGAGATCGCCGGCATTGTTTGGAAGGCTCTTCTTGGAGGCGCAACCTGTCAGGGCCAGGCCCATGACCAAGGCCAGTACGAACGGATTGCGGGCAATTTTTCTCATTTGGCTTGGGGCCTGGGTGACGGAACGGCTCATGGCCTTTCTCCTCGGTTCTTTGTGATTTCAGGGTAACCAGACTGTAACCAGTTGAGGTTAATTGCCCGGTAACATTCTTGGTAAACAAACTGTCAATTTCGCCATCAAACCGGTCTGATTGACCGGTTTGAAGTCATTTTCGCGCCTTATTCGAGCAGCGGCGACCAGGCGGGATCGGAAGCGTAGGTCGGTGTGGGCACGCGCAATTCGTTGTAACCGGTCAGGTCGATGGAATAGATCTGCGGCCCGCCCGCCCCCGCAGCCTGGCGGAAGAACATGATGACGCGGCCATTGGGGGCCCAGGTCGGTCCCTCATTGTGAAAGCCGGTGGTCAGGATGCGCTCGCCGGAGCCGTCAGGCTTCATCACGCCGATGGAAAACTTGCCGCCCGATTGCTTGGTAAAGGCGATCAGATCGCCGCGCGGCGACCATACAGGCGTCGAATAGGCGCCTTCGCCAAAGGAGATGCGGGTCTGGCCGGAGCCGTCCGCACCCATCACATAGAGTTGCTGGCGACCGCCGCGATCGCTTTCAAAGACGATGCGCGCGCCATCGGGTGAATAGGATGGCGACGTGTCGATGGCCGCAGTTGACGTCAGCCGCGTGGTTGTGCGCGACGACAGGTCCATTGTGTAGATATTGGCGTTGCCGCCTTCCTGCAGGCTCATGATCACCCGGCTGCCATCGGGTGAAAACCGCGGCGAAAAGGTCATGCCGGGGAAGTTGCCGACCACTTCGCGCTGGCCGGTATCCAGCTGCAGCAGATAGACCCGCGGCTGGTTGCCTTCAAACGACATATAGGTGATTTCCTGGCGGTTGGGCGAAAACCGCGGCGTCAGCACGATGTCCTTGGCATTGGTCAGCATGCGGATATTGGCGCCGTCCTGGTCCATGATCGCCAATTGCCGCTTGCGGTCGGTCTTGGGGCCGTTTTCCGACACGAACACGATGCGGCTGTCGAAATAGCCCTTTTCACCGGTCAGGTTCTGATAGATCGCATCGGCGATGATATGGGAGACGCGACGCCAGTTTTCCGGCTGCGTGAAAAACTGCTGGCCGACGATCTGCTTGTTGGCGAAAGTGTCCCACAGACGGAACTCCGCACGCAGACGGCCGTCGGCTTCCTTGCTGACCCGACCGGTGACCAGGATCTGCGCATTGATGACCTTCCAGTCCTCAAAACGCGGCGGCTGGTCGGGATTGGTGATCTTCTGGATGAAGGCGCCCTTGTCAATCGGCGCAAACAGGCCCGAACGCTTCAGGTCGGCGGCGATCACGCCCGACACATTGGCTCCGAGATCGTCTCCGGAAATGAAGTCGGTAATGGCGACCGGCAAAGGTTCGACATTGCCCTTGTTGATGTTGATTTCAACCACGGCGCTGGCCGGCGCCGCGAAAATCGCCAGCATTCCGGCAACCACGATCATCAATTGAAGGAGTTTGCGTTTAAGCATCTTTGTCAGCCTTTCAGCATTACAAGAGTTCGCTTGGATCGAAGTTGACGACAACCTCATTCCAGGCGTCATATTTGTCGGGCGGCAAGTCCTTGAAGGGTGAGGACTTGAGGACGGCGCGGCGCGCGCCGCCGGCCAATGTTGTGCGCGCAGCCTCGTCGCCGCCGGTGGCGGTGACTTGCGGATCGCCGATGATAGCACCGGAATGATCAAGTTGCATGCGAACCTGAATACGCACTTCAGCCGCATTGGAAAGGCCGGGAATGACCGACCAGTTGTTTTGGATCTGGCCGCGCAGCGCGTCCATTTCGCTCTGGCTCAATTTCGTGCCGCCGGTCGTCTTCTTGCCGCCAAGCGAGGCCTGCTCGGTCGACCGCTTGGCGCCGCCGCCGGCGGAATCCTGCTTGTTGAGAAGGGCCGCCACCTCATCGGCATTGAAATCGCTGCTCATGGAAGAGTTCGACTTGGCCGTTTCCTTCTTCTTGACTTCCTTCTTGCGCTCCGGCGTCTTGGCCGTCTTTGCCTCGGCGGGCTTGGCCTCCGCCTTGGCTTCTTCCTTCGGCTTGGTTTCAGTCACCTTGGGGCGGGCTTCCGGCACGGGAACATTGTCAGGCTGCGGGTCTGCCAAAGCCGTTTCGGTCGGTGTGTCAGTCTTGGCTTCCGGCTGGGGATCGGGCTTGACCTCGACCTTGGGCTCGGACTTGCTGGCCAGTTCGATGGCAGGCGCGACTTCAGCGACTTCCTTCTGGATCTCGGTGGTGTCGGTCGCAACCGTGTCGGTCTTGGGAAGAACCTTTTCAGTCTTTTCGGGTGCCGCGGCGACTTCAACCGAATCGGGCCGTTTTTCAGGCGTCGGCGCAGTCTTCAGGTCGACACTATTGTCTCCGGCGTTTTCGGCATTATCGACGACGTCGTCGCGCTTGGTCGGAATGGGGGCTGATTTCTCCTTCAGCGGCGCCTTCTTGTCGCCCTGCTGGATCTGGGTCAGTTCCTCGATCGGGATGATATTGACCGGCAGCGATTCAACGTTGGTCACCTCGAAGGGCGCCGGAGAACCCCACGTCAAAAGCATCCATGACAGCAATGCGACATGGAGCAAACCGGACGTGATGAGGCTGCCTTTCATCATTGGGCGTCACTTGGCCGTTTCTTGAAGGGTGACCAGGCCAATATTCTTGAAACCAGCCGAAGATATGCGGGCCATGACCTTCATGACCGTTCCGTAACTGGATTCGGTATCGGCGCGGACGAAAATGCGTTCGTTATAACCTGTGGTGGCGATAGCCTGCAGCTTGGGAACCACGTCATCAATGGCGATGGCGGTTTCCTGCAGGTAGATTTCACCGGATGGATTGATCGAAACCGTGATCGGCTGGGTATCGGCATTAAGCTGGTTGGCCTGGGTTTCCGGCAGGTCGATCGGCACGCCCACGGTCATCAGGGGGGCTGCCACCATGAAGATGATCAGCAGCACCAGCATGACGTCGACCATCGGCGTGACGTTGATTTCGCTCATCGGGGCGTGTCTGGAACCGCCGCGACGCCTGCCGCGTCCGTTTCCCGAACCGCCTTTTCCTCCGATCGACATGGCCATTGGCTTGTTCTTTCTTCCCGGAGAGAATTATTGGGCTGCCGCGCGCGGCTGCAGTTTCTCGTCGATCTGGCGCGAAAGTATGGCCGAAAATTCATCGGCGAACCCTTCCATGCGCGAGACAAGCTTGCCGGCGTCACCCGAAAACTTGTTGTAGGCGACCACCGCCGGAATGGCGGCGACGAGGCCGATGGCGGTGGCCAGCAACGCTTCGGCAATACCGGGGGCGACAACGGCCAGCGACGTCGTCTTGGAACCGGCAATCGCCTGAAACGACGTCATGATGCCGATGACGGTGCCGAAGAGGCCGATGAACGGGGCGGCAGAACCGATGGTGGCCAGCGATGAAAGCCGGCCTTCCAGTATTTCAGATTCCCGCGACAGCGTTACATCCATCGCCCGGTCGATGCGCATCTGCAGGCCGATGGGTGAACGCGCGCCGCGCTCGAAGGATTTTTTCCATTCCCGCATCGCTGCAACAAAGATGGCCGCCATTCCGGATGTCTGGCGTTCCGACAGGGTGCGAAACAATTCCTCAAGCGACTGGCCCGACCAGAACACCTGCTCAAAACTGTCAAGCTGCTGGCGCGCCTTGCGGTAGCTCACCCATTTGTCGACAACCATCGCCCAGGTCCAGATCGAGGCGCCGAGAAGGCCGATCATCACCAATTTCACAACGAACCCGGCCTGGACGAATAGCGACCACAGGGTCACATCCGTTGTTGCCGCCGCCAAACTTGTCGCTTCCATCGTATCAATGTCCCCGAATCCAAACGCCCGGCTTCAGACCGGGCGACTTAAAAACAACGCTTGCAGAACCAAGCGTCCTATTTGCTCGAACCGCCCGGTCGACAAGCGTTTCCAGACTGCCTTTTTGCTGTCAAATTTGGTCAAAGGAAGGCGTGCATTGCACAAAATCCTAACTATTCAAGTAAGACTCCATTATAGTTAAAAGAATGTTACCGGCACGGCGCCGAAATGCGCGCAAAACCGTGATTCCCCGCAAATACCAAAGAAGACGGACAAATTTATGGCCCCTGTTCCCCCGGAGACAGCGCCGCCCCGTCCCTTGTGAGAAAACGGTGTCACTGGATGAGAAACATCATCCGCCCGGAAAAGACAGACACACCGTTCAAACCCTCAAGGAGTACATCACATGCGCAAGTTCATCATCGCCGCCGCCATCGCCGTTACCGCAGCCGTATCCTTCTCGGCGCCTTCGCAGGCCGGTTCCATCAAGTTCAAGTTCGGCCACGGTCATGGCCATTACCACGGCAAGCATTACGGCCATGGCTACGGCCACGGCTACTGGAACCCCTACCGCGTCGGCTACGGCTGCTGGTTGAAGAAGAAGGCTTTTGTCGATTACCACGGCAATGTCTATGTCAAGAAGATCCGCATCTGCAATTGATCTGATTGCATCCATCCCCCAGAGCAGCTGAGCGCCCCCCGTTCACCCCCGCCAGCCTGCCTCATGAAGCCCGGTCGATCCTCCCCGACCGGGCTTTTTCGTGTCTGGACATAGCCGCCGCCCTGAGCCTGGCGCGCCTGCCATCAATCCCGCCTCCCATGCCGATTTCACATGGACAGCTGATCGCGCGCGCCCGGCGCGACTGCAGGCGCTTGCGGTATTGGCGGGCGTCGGGATGGATGCCGCGGGCGGGTTTCTCAACGATGGACTGACCGGAGCAAGCTGACGGAAATCCGTTTGATTCCAAAAAGTTGAACTGAATTCATCTCCCTGTTCCCCCGGAGACAGCGCCGCCCCGTCCCTTGTGAGAAAACGGTGTCACTGGATGAGAAACATCATCCGCCCGAAACCAAAGACACCGTTCAAACCAACCAAGGAGAAATTCAAATGCGCAAGTTCATCATCGCCGCCGCCATCGCCGTTACCGCAGCCGTATCCTTCTCGGCGCCGTCACAGGCCGGTTCCATCAAGTTCCAGTTCGGTCATGGTCATGGCCATTACCACGGCAAGCATCACGGCCATGGCTACGGTCACGGTTACTGGAACCCCTACCGCGTCGGTTACGGCTGCTGGTTGAAGAAGAAGGCTTTTGTCGATTACCACGGCAATGTCTATGTCAAGAAGATCCGCATCTGCAATTGATCTGATTGCGTCCATCACCCAGGGCAGCTGAGCGTCCCCCGTTCACCCCCGCCAGCCTGCCTCATGAAGCCCGGTCGATCCTCCCCGACCGGGCTTTTTCGTGTCTGGCCGCCTCATTGCCCGCAAACCGAATGAAGATGGTCCGATGGCCATTGCCCGGCGCCGATGCTAGCCTGCGGGCCATGACAGACTTGCTCTACTTCTCCTATGGTTCCAACATGCTCGACAGCCGTCTTGTCGCCCGCTGCCCCGGCGCTGAACCAATCGGCGCGGCCGCTGCCAAGGGCTACAGCCTGGATTTCTCCAAACGCGGCAAGGACCAGTCCGGCAAGGCGACCTTGGTCAGAGCGGAGCCGAGCGCAATCGTCCACGGCGTCGTCTATCGCCTCTGCGGTCCGGATGTCGAGCAGCTCGACGGTTTTGAAGGTCCCGGCTACGAGCGCAGGCCGAATTTCGTCGTCTCCCGCCTTGAAGACGGCGAAAAGCTCGACACTTTCACCTATATCGCCAAGTCGCCGGAAGAGGGCCTGAAGCCGTTTGACTGGTATGTCGCCCTGATCCTGGCCGGCGCCCGCCAGCACGGCATCGATCCCGCCTTCCTTGCCAAGGTCGATTGGACGGCCGACCCCGAGCCTGCGCGACCGGCGAGGTTGCAGGCGCTGGCGGCGCTGGCTTCTGTCGGGGTTGAGGATGTGGCAGCGTTTTTTGAGTACACCCGCCTGTTTCATCGAGGCGGTTGAGTAGGCCCTTTGGCAAATCAAATTGTGCACGGCCTCGAATTCAGCTAGTGACGACAGTCATGCCGGCCCCTATCAAATCATCCCGAATGCTTTCCATCTCGTTTCCGGAAATGTCCCAGCGCCAGGTGATGTCATTGAGCCGGGTCAGTTTTCCGGCCTTCCGCTTTTCCACGAGCTCGCGGAACGTCACGCCGTTGATCGGATAGTCGAGATGGCCTTGTGACAAGAAATTGACTTCAAATATGTCGCGGATGTGGTTTCGCAGGATAGAGGTGGTGCCGCGATTGATATAGACTGGTTGAAATATGTGGGACCTGCCCCCGATTTGCGCGGTCGTCGAATTGTAGGGCCGATCGTTTTCAAAACTACCATGGCAAACATTTCCAATGGCTATCCAACGCGGGCCATTTTTATAGGGGACTGTGTATCCGATGCCGTAGATAGGGCGCAGCCGTTCCGTCAGCAAATCGGTGATAATAGAAATGGTTTTTTTGGCATAGTCCACGGCAGCGTCATCTATATATACTGCGAAGCGCTTATATTTATATAGATTGCAAGTGAATTCGATTGCCAGTCGTGATCGATCATCTGCATAGCGGTTCCAATTGTATCCTAAACTCTCCCAATCTCGTTGCTTCAAGACATTCAGCTTGGCGAGGCTGCGGTAAACGTAATCCTTGCATCCCTTGGAATCACACACGGTCACGACGTCCGGCGATCGACCGATCGTAATGATCATTTCCTCGAACAAATCGTGGATGCCGAAGATGTCGAAATCTGCGGCCCATTCATAGAAGACAACGGATTGCACCATATTTGTGGATTTGTAGCGAATATAATCCGTCGTCACGATACTCGATCCCGTTTTTCCCGCAACCAACGTTTGAAGGTTGCTTCTTCACTGACTTTTTTGCGGGGACCAGATCGATATCGCCGCCGCGACAAATGATTTTGGTGAATTTTGAAATGGATGAATCGATCTGCTTCAAGAGGTAACAACAGTCATGCCAGCCCCAATCAAATCAGCCCGAATGTTTTCCATGTCGCTACCGGGGATGTCCCACCGCCAGGTTATGTCATTGAGTTGGGTCAGTTTTCCGGCCTTCCGCTTCTCCACGAGCTCGCGGAACGTCACGCCGTTGATCATGAAATCCAGATGACCTTGCGACAGGAAATTGACTTCGTAGATATCGCGGATGTGGTCTTGCAGAATCGAGGGGCTTCCGCGGTTGAGGTAGACTTGCTGAAACATTTCCGACCGACTGCAGATTTGCTCATGTGTCGCCTTATAGGGTTTGTCGTTTATGCTGCCGTATAAATTATTCCCAAATACAAATGAACGAGGCGCGTATTCATAGGTGAGCGCAAAACTGATGCCGTATACCGGGCGTAGCCTTTCTACCAAAAAATCGCTTAGGGCGAGGAAAATTTCCCGAGAATTGCCAACCGCGGCCAAGTCAATATGAACATCGAATTTCTTGGCACTTGTCAAATCGCAGCAGAATTCTAATGCGAACTGGGAGAGGTCATCGGCTTTGCGCTTCCATAGGTAATCCAACAAATTCCAATCATTTTTGGAAAGCACATCCATCTTGGCAAGATTGCGATGGGCATAGTTCTTGCATCCATACAAATCGCAGACTGTGGCGATGTCGGCCGGTCGGCTGATCATCAGACTCATCTCTTCGAGCAAATCTCGTGCGCCGAATATGTCCAATTCCGTGGTCCATTCATAAAAGGCCAGCGAGTACACAAGGTTTGTTGGCTTATAGCGTTCAATCTCCACCATTAGATTTCCTTGTTTGGATTTCTATATTTGATCAGGGCGCATTGGAGGGCTCTTCGCCAATCTTTTTCGGAAGGGTCGGATCATTATCGCCGCCGCGTTCAATGACGTCACTCTTGCCTTTATAGCCTGCGTTATGGAGCTTTGTGACATTCTGTTTGTTCTTTAATTCTTGATCTCTTAGCGATTGCCCCTTCGAAACACATTCACATATCCGCACCGTCCGGCCATCCTTGTAAATCACCGTAATATCCGGTCGCTGCTTTGAGACGCCTTTTACACCAAGCGCCGTGTCAATGGCACGGTTGAGATCAACAGACGCAAAGTTGGGATCCTTGGGGTCGCTTTTGCTATCAATGAAAACGATCGCGTCTTCAAAGCGGACCTTGGCGAGATAATGCTCGAGCGGGAAGTGGCGACCAGGCCCGACCAATTGGTTTCAGGTTCCGCGTCTGGTCAAACTCAATTAGTCACAATGGTCATTCCCGCCTTGATCAAGTCGTCCCGAATATTTTCCATATCGTTACCCGGAATATCCCAACGCCAGGTTACGTCGTTGAGCTGGGTCAGCTTTCCGGCCTTCCGCTTTTCCACGAGCTCGCGGAATGTCACGCCGTTGATCGGATAGTCGAGATGACCTTGCGATAGGAAATTGACTTCGTAGATGTCGCGGATATGGTCTTGCAGAATTGAGGGAGTGCCGCGATTGAGGTAAACTGACTTAAATAAGCGGGACCGGCCGCATATTTGCCTGGTTGTGGCCTTATAAGGAAAGTCGTTGGTAAAAGTACCATCACAGACACTTCCGCCTGAAAAAGAACTGGGTTGGTATTCATAGGGCATTACATTTCCAATACCATATAGCGGACGGAGCTTCTCAGTCAGATATGTAGTTATTGTGGTAATTGTATTTTTGCTGTGCTCAACTGCAGCTTCGTCAATGTGAACCTCAAATGACTTGCCAAGCCCGAGACAACAACGACATTCTATTGCGAATTGGGAACGGTCGTCCGCTTCTCTTTTCCAAAGGTAACTCAGAAGATACCACTTCTTTTTTTTGAGCACATTTAGTTTGACAAAATTGCGGTAGGTATAAACTTTGCATCCATCGGCGTCACAAACCGTTATAACATCGGCCTGCCTGCCGATTATCAAAATCATTTCGTCAAGCAAATCACGGACGCCGAATATATCAAAATCGCCGGTCCATTCGTAGAACGCAACGGAATGCACAATATTTGTCGGTTTGAATTGTTTGTATGTCAATTTGAGGCTCCTTGAAGTGGGTTGCCCCTGAAAATCATTGACTGTCCGACGGCTCTTCACCTACCTTCTTGGGTAAAGTTGGGTCATCTCTGCCGCCGCGATCAATTTCCACACTTTCTCCGTTAAATCCAGCTTTGCCAAGCCGATTGACATTACGGTCATTCTTGGCCTTCTGACTGTCCTTCGTCTGCCCCTTCGAAACACATTCACATATCCGCACCGTTCGGCCATCCTTGTAAACCACAGTTATGTCCGGTCGCTGCTTTGAAACACCTTTTACACCAAGCGCGGTGTCAATGGCACGGTTGAGATGAACAGAGGCGACGTTGGGATCCTTGGCATATTCCATCGCCTTGGCATAACTCGCATCCGCATGCCAAGAGTCCTTGCCGGTCTGTTGCGGCGTCCCCTTGATCTTGCTGGCTGCCTCCTTGAACTTTGAGTTCATCATCAGGGCTTCGCCGGCCATACCCTGCACCGCCCGCTTCAAGGCCATGTCGGGATCGCGGTTATCGATACCGTCGACGGTGTAGCCCTTGAATTCATCATTCAGCGGGTTCAGGTTTGGCTCGGACCAGCCCGGCAAGGGATTTTCATCCAGTGGCGGTCCGCCATTGTCGCCGATCCCCGAATGCCCGTTCGGATCACTCTTGTTGACCGGATCATTCTCTGAATAGGCATAGCGATTGGTGCCGACGCCTGCTTGCGTCGGGTTCCAGTCGTCGGGCGAGATGAAACGGGCTTCGGCGACAGTTGTGAAAGAGAGCAGCGTCAGGGCGGCGGCCAGAAACAGGCTCAGAGTTCTGGCAAAGAACAATCTTTGAAAAAGCTTCATCTTAATCGTTTCCGTTGGAAATGGCTGCAATGCCGTCCGTCTCGCGCCAACCAAGCGCTTCGGCGGCCTTGAATGCGGCGATGTTTTCGCTGAACAGCCGGTCGGCGTAAGCGCGCGTCTCCGGCGTCATTTGATCCATGCGTGTATATTTGCCGAGGACGTCGCGCCTGAGCAGGCCGGCAAAGGCAGTACCGCGCTTGGTCATGACATAGGCGGATCGGGGATAATGCTTCAGGATGACATCGGCAGCGATGATCGCGTCTTCAAAACGCCTCTGGCGGAGAAAATGTTCGATCAGGAACGTTGCCGTCAGGCCCGCGCTTTCCTCACCGTTCAGCGCCCGGAGATAGACCCCGTTGGCAATCGCGGCGTCGCTCATCGGCAGGTGCCTGCGATAATGGCTGTCGCGGGTAAAACCGGCGCCGCTGGTGGCTTCCAGGTTCCAAGTTTTCCCGTCATCGTCGGTATATTTGACCAGCACATGCAGCGGCGCTTCGGCCAAGGTCAGCCTCAGCCCGATGGATTGGCCGAGAATGGCAAACAGGATCGGCATGGTCACGCAATTGCCGCGCCTTGTTTCCAGATAGCGCAGCAAAAAGCGATTGGATGGATTGGTTCCCGACGGATCATCTCGATCGTAACGGAAAGGGCGACCGTTGTTCCAGTATCCTGCTTCATAGATATACCGCCTGAGAAGAACCAGCTTCTCGTTGCTCGAAGCCTGGCCAGCGGTCATCGTCTTGAGACTGGCTGCCATTGCGCCGATCAATGATCTGGTTTGTTCGATTGAGCCAATGTCGTCAGACATCCCGGCGCTGACCATTCCGTCCACGATCAGCTTTGCATCAAGCAGTGTATGCCCTGGTTCAAACAAGGACTCGATTTGGTCGCGCAACTGCGAATTATGAAAATTTCCCGGCTCGGCATGAATGCCCGTCGCCCAGAAAAAGCAGACAAGAGAAAAAGTCAGTCGCTTCAACATTAGAATTTCCTGAAATATAAAAAGGCGATAAAACCTTCCCGTCAGGGAGTCAATCCACACACACAATCATAAAGAGAATATTTTCATGACTCACGGCAACGGCAGAAACCCGCCGCCCCCCTGTTCCCCCGGAAACAGCGCCGCACGGCCCCTTGTGAGAAAACAGTGTCACTGGATGACAAGGATCATCCGCCCGAAAAAACAGACGCCGTTCAAACCAAGGAGAAATTCACATGCGCAAGTTCATCATCGCCGCCGCCATCGCCGTTACCGCAGCCGTATCCTTCTCGGCGCCTTCGCAGGCCGGTTCCATCAAGTTCAAGTTCGGCCACGGTCATGGCCATCACTACGGCAAGCATTACGGCCATGGCTACGGCCACGGCTACTGGAACCCCCACCGCGTCGGTTACGGCTGCTGGTTGAAGAAGAAGGCCTTTGTCGATTACCACGGCAATGTCTACGTCAAGAAGATCCGCATCTGCAATTGATCTGAACCCCCGCGCAGTTGCACTTGCCCCGTTCCCAAGGTGCAACCTGCCAAATGAAGCCCGGTCGTCCGCTCCGACCGGGCTTCTTCATGTCCGGTGAAACCTGCAAATATTGGGGGGGGGTGCGATCCACGCAGCCGGTGGAATTTTTCGATCCGGGTGCCTACAAAGTAGGTGGGCGCCATATGTCCGGACCCACGGGTCCGGCCAGGGACAGCTCCCTTTAGATCGAGTATGGCCCCGGGATTCAGTTTTCCTGTCGAGAGGCGCAGACCGCACCTGACATATAGTGCTCAACGCTCCCCAGTACCAGAGGAAAGATCAGGCTACACAGGCTTTGGGTGATTGTTTTTTCGAAGCCCCGGCGAAAGCCTGCCGTCCCGCCCTCCGGACCACGACCCCGGGCAGCCGAACGGCAAGATCAATTGGCGCCGTTTGCGGCAACAGGAACGATCTTGGCAGCGATCTGGTTGACCTGCTCGGTCAATTCGCCCAACGCCTGTACCAGTGTTTCGTCGCTGCGTCCGGCCGACGCCGCCATGCTGTCGCGCGCCTTGGTGACGCTTTCCAGTTCGCCTTGGACTTCCGCCAGCTTCCGGTTGGCTTCCGAGAGTTCGTCCATCACCATGATGCCGGCCATCACCGTCAGCCGCAAATCGCCGATTTCGCCGAATTGAGTCTTCAGATGGCCGACATAGCGATCAAAACTTCCCGCCAGTTCGGTCAGATGGGCTTCCTGGCCCTCGTCACAGGCCATGCGGTAGGCCTTGCCATCAATTGTTACTGTTACCTGGGACATGCTGGATGGCCTGCTTTGCTGTTCATGTGCGTTATTAGCGGTCAAGAACCGCGCGAATGGTTTCCATGGCAGTCACGAGGCGGCGGGAAACCTCGCGGTTGACTTCTTCCAGCCGGTTGGCGCGAAACTCGGACTGGTCCAGCTCCTGGGCCAGCCGCGAACGGTCCACATGAACGCGCCGGACCTCCTGCTCGATTTCATCCTTGTCGCGTTCGCGTTCAAAGCGCCCGTCAATCGCCCGATCGAGCCCTGCAAGCGCTGCGCGGAGATCATCGATAGCCGTTTTGACGGTTTTTCCAGCTGGCATCATCGCGTTCCGGCAACCTCACATACATCGAATCACTCCGGGCAAAACGCCCGTCGCGTGGTTACACTCTATGTGAACAGGCAATTCTGCGTCAATCAAAGGTAAACCCCCGGCGAATTCAATCTGTGGACGACTTCTACTTCCCAATCACGGCGCGACTTTGACTGATAGCCGACCGTCGGCTGAATATGCAGTCGCAAAGACTTGTCATGGCCAATTAATTTGCCCGCCGGGCTTTCAATCAGGGGAGCAATTATTGACTCCCCGCCCCTAGGTGCTATGTGTCGCCTGCTTTCCCGGCGGTCCGCCCAAGGACCGGCTCATTCAATTTCGGAGCGCTTGAAAACGACATGACCACACGCGACCTTCACAACCGGATGGCCAATGCAATCCGCTTTCTTTCCATGGATGCCGTCGAAAAGGCCAATTCCGGCCATCCCGGCCTGCCCATGGGCGCCGCCGATATCGCGACCGTGCTGTTCACCCGCTATCTGAAGTTCAATCCAAAAGCGCCGCTCTGGCCTGACCGCGACCGTTTCGTGCTTTCGGCCGGCCATGGCTCGATGCTGCTTTATTCGGTCCTGCACCTGACAGGCTACGAAGACATGACCATGGACCAGATCCGGAATTTCCGGCAACTGGGTTCCAAGACCGCAGGCCACCCTGAATATGGCCACGCCACCGGCATTGAAACCACCACCGGGCCGCTGGGCCAGGGCATCGGCAATGCCGTCGGCATGGCGCTGGCCGAAAAGAAGCTGGCCGATGAATTCGGCGACGACCTGATCAGCCACTATACCTATGTGCTGTGCGGCGACGGCTGCCTGATGGAGGGTATCAGCCATGAAGCGATTTCACTGGCAGGCCACCTTCGTCTCAACAAGCTGATCCTGTTTTGGGATGACAACGGCATTTCCATCGACGGAAAGGTTTACATCACCGACACCACCGACCAGCACGGCCGCTTCCGCGCCGCCGGCTGGAACACCATCGCCATTGACGGCCACGACCAGGATGCTATCGCCGCAGCGATTGAAACGGCGCGGGCCTCCGACAAGCCGACGATGATCGCCTGCAAGACGGTGATCGGCTTTGGTTCGCCCAACAAGGCCGGCACCCACAAGGTGCACGGCTCGCCGCTGGGGGCGGAAGAAATCGCCGCAACCCGGGCGGCCCTCGGCTGGGCGGCTGAACCCTTTGTAGTCCCGGATGACGTGCTTGGCGCATGGCGGGCCGCCGGCAGCCGTGGTTCGGCTGATCTTGCCAAGTGGGAAGGCCGCCTGAGCGGCAAGGACAAGGCCCTGCAGGCTGAATTCAACCGCCGTTTTGCCGGTGAACTGACGCCGGCCCTTGCAGAAGCGATCAGCGCCTATAAGCAGAAGCTGGCCGATGCCAAGCCGACGCTGGCCACCCGCAAGGCCTCTGAAGACGCACTTGAAGTCATCAATGGCGTGTTGATTGAAACCATCGGCGGTTCGGCCGATCTGACCGGGTCCAACAACACCAAGACCAGCCAGACCAAATCGATCACCACCGAGGATTTTTCCGGGCGCTACTTCCATTATGGCGTGCGCGAGCACGGCATGGCTGCCGCGATGAACGGCATAGCGCTGCATGGCGGGCTTATTCCCTATTCCGGCGGCTTCCTGATCTTTTCGGATTATTGCCGCCCGTCGATCCGGCTTGCCGCACTGATGGGCATCCGGGTCATCCATGTGCTGACCCATGATTCCATCGGCCTGGGCGAAGACGGCCCGACCCATCAGCCGGTCGAGCATATGGCGGCGTTGCGCGCCATTCCCAACCTGGTGATGTTCCGCCCGGCCGACGCCACGGAAACTGCCGAATGCTGGCAACTTGCGCTTGAACTGAAGGACCAGCCCTCCGGCATCGCGCTGACGCGCCAGAACCTGACGGCAGTTCGCACCAGCTATTCCGCCGACAATCTCTGTGCCAAGGGCGCCTATGTCTTGTCGGACGCAAGGGACGCCGAGGTCGCAATTTTTGCCAGCGGCTCGGAAGTCGAAATCGCCGTCAAGGCCGCCGACCAGTTGACCAAGGACGGCATAGCCGCCCGCGTCATCTCGGTGCCGTCGTTTGAACTGTTTGAAAAGCAGTCGCGCGAATATCAGGCTTCGGTGATCGGCACTGCGCCGGTGAAGATCGCGGTTGAAGCCGCCATCCGCCAGGGATGGGACCGCTTCATCGGTTCGGACGGCGAATTCGTCGGCATGAACAGCTTTGGCGCATCCGGACCTTACAAGGAGCTTTATGCTTATTTCGGCATTACCCCCGACGCTGTCGTGGCCGCCGCAAAGACAAGGCTTGCCTGACAATGTTTCCGGCCCCGAGGGGCCGGCATTTCCCGAGTTCAAAATTCCAGCTTCACGACCCAAGGGAGTACAATCATGACTGTGAAAGTTGCCATTAACGGCTTTGGCCGCATCGGCCGCAACGTGCTGCGCGCCATCATCGAATCCGGCCGCACCGATATCGAAGTCGTCGCCATCAACGACCTCGGCCCGGTGGAGACCAATGCCCATCTGATGCGTTTTGACAGCGTGCACGGCAAGTTTCCCGGCACCGTCACGGTATCCGGCGACACAATCGACGTGGGTCGCGGCCCGATCCGCGTCACCGCGATCCGCGATCCCAAGGAATTGCCGTGGAGCGATGTCGATATCGCCATGGAATGCACCGGCATCTTCACGACAAGGGAAAAGGCCGCATCGCACCTGGCCAACGGCTCCAAGCGCGTCCTCGTCTCGGCGCCTTGCGAAGGCGCTGACAAGACTATCGTTTTCGGCGTCAACGACAAGATCCTTACCAAGGACGATCTGGTCGTCTCCAACGCTTCCTGCACCACCAATTGCCTGGCGCCGGTCGCCCATGTGCTGCACAATGCCTTCGGCATTGAAAAGGGCTACATGACGACGATCCACTCCTATACCGGCGATCAGCCGACACTCGACACCATGCACAAGGACCTCTATCGCGCCCGTGCCGCAGCCCTGTCGATGATCCCGACATCAACTGGCGCGGCCAAGGCCGTCGGACTGGTTCTGCCGGAACTCAAAGGCAAGCTTGACGGCTCGTCAATCCGCGTGCCGACCCCGAATGTCTCCGTGGTTGATCTCAAGTTCATCTCGAAGAAATCCACCACGGCTGAGGAAGTCAACGCCGCCGTCAAGGCAGCGTCTGAAGGCGAACTCAAGGGCATTGTCGATTATGTCACCGCGCCGATGGTGTCGATCGATTTCAACCACGACCCGCATTCCTCCAACTTCGCTTCCGATCAGACCAAGGTGATGGACGGAACGCTGGTGCGCATCCTGGCCTGGTACGACAATGAATGGGGCTTCTCAAACCGCATGTCCGACACAGCCGTTGCCATTGGCAAGCTGATCTGACATTTCGACCGGCTTGAATGGCTGAACTGACCGGAAGGCTGCGTTTCGACGCAGCCTTTCTGGTTTTGGGCAATAGAGGCTAACTTCACCTGCCCGGGCTTTGAGGATCATCCGCCAGCACTTCACTGCGCGCCATCCGGTTGGCGACAAAGCGGCTGACCGAAGGCCCCATCACCAGGATGAGGCCGAAGCGCACCGCCTGGATGGCCATGACGAACGCCAGGTCGACCGGACTGGAGGCTGCGATGATGGCAACGGAATCCAGGCCGCCGGGACTGGTTGCGAGATAGGCCGTCAGCGGTTCAATATCGACGGTCTCGACGAGCAACCAGGCAAGTCCCGCCCCGAACAGGATGATGGCGAGATTGCAGGCAAATGTCAGCGGCAATGTGCGCAGCGCATGGGCAAGGATCGGCCGGGTGAAGTTCAGGCCGATCTTCCAGCCCAGAAATGCGTAGGCGCAAACCAGCAGCCACGGCGGCAACTGAATCTCGATCAGATCGTAGCCATGCAAAGCGGCCCCGGCAATCATCGGCACGAGCATGACGCCGGCCGGCAGGCGCGACAGCTTGCCCACCACGCCGCCGATAGCACCAAGTGCCAGGGTCTGGACGAAGGGTCCGGGCTGAATGGCGGGAAACCAGATCACGGCGGCAATATCCTGCCCCGAAGCGCCGACCCAAAGCCGCGCCACAACGGAAGCCGCCAGCGCCACCATGACAACGCGCAGATATTGCATGAAGGCGACCAGCCTGTAATCGGCGCCATAGGCTTCCGCCATCAGCACCATGATCAGGGCTCCGCCCGGCGACAGGCCCCAGATCGCCGTCGTTCCGGGCAGCACCTTCAGCCTGGCGACAATCAGGCCGAGGATGTTGCTGGCCACGATGATTGCCAGAACCACGCCGAGAAACAGCGGCCAACGACCGGCCACCGTGGCAATGATGGCAGGCGTGATGGCGGCGGCAATCAGGCAACCGATTGTCGCCTGGGACGCCATGTAAGGCAGTTTCGGCACGGACAGAGCGCCGCCGGCCAGTTGAAACAGGATGGCGGCGATCATCGGCCCGAGAAAAAGGGCGGCCGGCAATCCCGCGAATTCAAGCGGGACCGATATCAAGACCGACGCGGCAAGCAAGGCCAGCCATTGTGTAAAGCGCGGCAGTCGGGCAAGCTGTATTTTCTCGGCCATGAAACGGGACTCTCCGGTATTCTTGCAGTTTGTCAATTGCAGCCGGAAGCCAACTTGACCAACAATGGCGGCTATTGCCGAATATAACCGGAATTTCCGGCAAAAAACCAAAATGCAGCAAGAATTCACACAGCGTTGACGGGACCGGCACAATACCGCCAATATTGCTTGCGAAATCATGAGGATCGCACGATTCGCAAGCCAGCAGCGACGCAGCCGGAAGAATTGTTTTCCTGCCGGTTCTTCCCGTCGCATAGTCTGGCTATCATGTATAGAATTGAATTTCTGACGGAAGGGCGCGGCTCTTGGACGGATTTTACATTGTTGTCCTGATTTCAACGGCCCTGGTGCTTCTTGCCGCCTTTTCCAGCCTGATCGCCTTCCGGTTTGGCGCACCCCTTCTGCTCCTCTTCCTCGCCGTCGGCCTGATGGCCGGAACGGACGGGCTGGGCATCGAGTTCGACAATGGCGCGCTGGCCTATACGCTGGGTTCGATTGCGCTGGCCGTCATCCTGTTTGATTCAGGCTTCGGAACATCGCTGCAGTCCTTCCGCACCGCCGCCTTTCCCGCCATTGCGCTGGCGACCGTCGGTGTGATCATCACCGCTTCGCTGATCGGCCTGGCCGCGATGTTTCTGTTTTCCTTTTCCTGGATCGAAGGCCTGCTGATCGGATCGATCATCGCTTCGACCGATGCGGCGGCCGTGTTTTTCCTGCTCAGGATCGGCGGCATCAATATCCGCGACAAGGTGCGATCAACGCTGGAAGTCGAATCCGGCACCAATGACCCGATGGCCATCTTCCTGACCATCACGCTGGTTGAACTGATCGCCAAGGGCGCCGGCACCGAAGAGCTTGATTTCCATATTCTTCTGGAATTCGGCCGCGAAATGGGGCTTGGCGCCATCATCGGCTTTCTCGGCGGCATGCTGATTGTTGAGGCCACCAACCGCTTTGTGCAAGATCGCGGCCTTGCGCCGATCATCGTGCTGGCGCTGGCCTTGCTTGTTTTCTCCGCGGCCGGCGTGGCAGAAGGCAGCGGCTTCCTGGCGGTCTATGTCGCGGGCCTTTATGCCGGCAACAAGAAGCTGCAGTCGCAAATCTCCATCAAGCGCTTCCAGGACGGCATGACCTGGCTGGCACAGATCATCATGTTTCTGGTGCTCGGGCTTCTGGCCACGCCGTCGGAATTTCCGGCAATCCTGCTGCCGGCCATGGCGCTCGCTTTCGTGCTGATCTTCATCGCCCGGCCGCTGGCGGTCTGGCTCTGCCTGATGCCCTTTGATTTTTCCCAGAAGGAAATCACCTTCGTGGCCTGGGTCGGCCTTCGCGGCGCGGTTTCCATTCTGCTCGGCATCCTGCCGGTGCTTGGCGGGGTGGAGCACGGCCAGGATTATTTCAACGTCACCTTCATCGTTGTGCTGGTCAGCCTGATCCTGCAGGGCTGGACCATCAAATTCATGGCCAAGCGTCTCAGCCTGATCGTGCCGCCGCGCATCGGCGCGGTCGACCGGCTTGAAGTCGACCTGCCGATGGCGGCGCACCACGAACTGGTCGCCTATCGCGTCATCAAGGACAGCCCGGTGATGACCGGAACGCGGATTCCGCGCTGGGCGACGCCGTCGCTGGTGGTGCGCGACGGGCGTTCGATGCGTAACCAATATGCCGGCAAGCTGATCGAGGGCGATCTGGTCTATCTGTTCATCACGCCGCCCTTCATCCCGCTTCTCGACCGCTTGTTTGCCAGCCGCGCCGCCGTCGACCCCGACGATGTCGAATTTTTCGGCACCTTCGCCGTCTCGCCGTCAAAGCCTGCATCGGACCTGGACCTCGCTTATGGCCCCGGCCTGCTCAACGACAGCGAAAAGGCCATGACAATCGGCGAATTGGTGCGTTCCAGGCTTGGCGGCAAGGCTGAATACGCCGACAGGCTGCGGCTTGGCTCCATCCAGCTGATCGTCCGCGATGTAGATGACAACAACCATGTCAGCGCCATCGGCATTTCCATGGAGCCGGTCGAATCCGCCAGATTGCCGCTGTTTATCAACTTTCGGGAAATCAACGAAAGGCTGCGCGGGGCGCTGAAGCGCCGCAGGCAGAAGTGAAGGCGCAATTTCAACCGTACGGCCTTGAATCCCTGACATGGCGGTGTATGTTCCCGCTCCAAATGTAATTGCAAAGACATGAAAATCGGGAGTAAGACCCATGCCAGCTTTCAAGACCCTTGATGACCTCGAAAATGTCCACGGCAAGCGCGTGCTTGTGCGCGTGGATCTGAATGTTCCGGTTACCGAGGGCAAGGTGACGGATGCAACCCGCATTGAACGCGTCGCCCCGACCATTCTTGAACTGTCGGACAAGGGCGCAAAGGTTATCCTGATGGCCCATTTCGGCCGTCCCAAGGGAGAGCGCGTCGATTCCATGTCTCTGGCGATGATCGCACCCGCCGTCGAGGCCGTTCTGGATCGGCGGGTCTATTTCGCCTCCGATTGCATCGGCGAGGTTGCCGCCAAGGCGATCAACGCCATGTCGGAAGGCGACATCCTGCTTCTGGAAAACACCCGCTTCCACAAGGGCGAGGAAAAAAACAGCCCGGAATTCGTCGCGGCGCTGGCCGAGAACGGCGATATTTTCGTCAATGACGCCTTTTCCGCCGCCCACCGCGCCCATGCTTCCACCGAAGGGCTGGGCCACAAATTGCCATCCTATGCCGGCCGCACCATGCAGGCCGAACTTGAGGCCCTGGAAAAAGGCCTCGGCAATCCGGTCCGTCCCGTGGTCGCCATTGTCGGCGGCGCCAAGGTCTCTACCAAGATCGACCTGCTGCAAAACCTCGTCAAGCAGGTTGACGCGCTGGTGATTGGCGGCGGCATGGCCAACACCTTTCTCGCCGCCCAAGGCGTCAATGTCGGCAAGTCGCTCTGCGAGCACGATCTAGCCGATACGGCGCACGCCATCATGGCGGAAGCCGAAAGGTCCGGCTGCTCCATCGTGCTTCCGACCGATGGCGTTGTGGCGCGCGAATTCAAGGCGAATGCCGAAAGCGAAACTGTTGCCGTCACGGCCATTCCGGCCGATGCGATGATGCTTGATGTCGGCCCTGAATCCATCGAAGCCGTCAATGGCTGGATAGCCAAGGCAAACACCCTTGTCTGGAACGGCCCGCTCGGCGCCTTCGAAATCCGGCCCTTCGACAAGGCCACCATGTCGGCGGCCAAATTTGCAGCCGAGGAAACCCGCGCCGGCAAACTGGTGTCAGTGGCCGGCGGCGGCGATACGGTGGCCGCGCTCAATGCGGCGGGCGTGGCGGACGACTTTACCTATGTCTCCACAGCTGGCGGCGCATTCCTTGAATGGATGGAAGGCAAGCCGCTGCCCGGGGTTGACGTGCTGGTCAAGGGATAGGGTGATCGAGGCCTCGTCAGCGCCGCCTGCTGTCCCAAAAAATCATATTTAATGAATTATTTCCCGCTCCGGGGTGGATTTTCGCTGTCTGTCTGCCACAATCAGACCGAGGGAAGCGGTCTTGGGCACTTTGCGCAATGCGGCTATGGGTGGGAAAATGGCAAATGAACTTTCGTGGCAGATCGAAGGCAGCTATTATGAAGCATGCAACTGCGCGGCCATTTGTCCATGCCGTCGCCAGAATGGTGTGCGGGGCGGACGCTCGACCGACGGTTTTTGTGATTTCCTGCTGTCCTGGAACATTCTGAAGGGACATGCCGGCCCCCTTGACCTGTCGGGGTTGGCCCTGTGCCTGGCGGGCAACTATAATGACGATGTCGACGGCCAGCCGTGGAGCGTCATCATATATATCGATGAGCGCGCCAGCAAGCAGCAGGCCGAAGTGCTTTCACAGATATTCCAGGGAAAATACGGCGGCAACAACGCTTTCACCGGCGAGATTGCCGAGATTCTCGCCATTCGCCCGGCCAGGGTCGAACTCGACCACACGCCGGGTTCAGAGCGCATCAAAATCGCGGAAATCGGCAGTGCGGAAGTGGTCAAGCCGGTCGATTTTGCCGGAATCGTCTCCTGCGGCATTCCGGGTCACGACCATCCCGGGCACGAAAACATCTCCTCAATCCACCTCAAGGATGGTCCGTTCAACTGGGCCTATGACGAACGCTGCGGCTTTTCAACCGACTTCAATTATTGGAACTGAGGATAATGACGGGTGCTGCGTGCTCACTTTTCAATGAATTCGCAGCGCCCGTTATAAAATATAGGTCCGCCGATTTCAGGCCACCCTATTTGGCTGGCACGATATTCTGGTTGTGGCAGAACAAATTGTTCGGATCATAGGTCCGCTTGACCTCCTGCAAACGCTTGTAGTTTTGCCCGTAGGCCGCCACGACCCGACTGGCTTCATCACCCGGCATGAAATTGATATAGGCCGTGCCTGCCGCATAGGGCGCCATCTCGTTAAACAGGTTGCGGGCCCAGGCGATGCAGGCAGCATCCTTGCCCGGGTCGCTCCAGCGAGAATGCATATTCATGACAAAATGGTCATTTCGCTGCGGAAAAGCGGTCGCTTCCAGCTTCACCCGTCCAGCCGCCCCGCTGATATGACCGATGAAGACTTCAGCCTGAGGGTCGGGAAGTTGGCGGACCGAGGCGAGGATCGTGTCAAACGCCTTGTCCGAAAGCTCGGTGAAATCGTGGCTCTTCCAGTAATTGCGTTCACCGGGGGTCAGCAACGGGTCAAGTGCCTGCTGCCAATCAGCGAAAGGCATCGGTCCGACGATATCAGCTATCGGGGCGCCAAGGCCGCGCAATTCGGCGGTGGCTTTTTCGCCTTTGGCGATTTCGCCGCAATAGACCATGGCAAGGACAAAGATCCCCTTTCCGTGCCACTCCTCGGGCAGGAACGGCAAGGGCGGCGCCTGCCGCATCACCACCCAGCAGGTCAACTCGTCAGGCAGTGTCATGACAATGCGACGGTATTCGGCAAATAATTTTTCAGCTTCTTCCAGCGGGTGAACGACCAGACCGGCGAGCACTTCCGCCGACATGTGGTGAAGCTGGAATTCAAACGATGTGACAACGCCGAAATTGCCGCCGCCGCCGCGCAGCGCCCAGAACAGGTCGGGATGTTCATTCTTGCTGGCGCGAATCGCTTCACCATTGGCAGTCACCACATCAGCGGTGAGCAGGCTGTCGATGGTCAGGCCGAATTTGCGGGTAATCCAGCCAAAGCCGCCGCCGAGTGTGAGGCCGGCAATGCCGGTTGTCGAGTTGATGCCGGTGGGCAGCACAAGATTGTACTTCTTGGTTTCCGCGTCAATATCGGCGAGTGTTGCGCCCGGCCCCACCCGGATGCGGTTTCTCTCCACATCCACCTTGACCGAATTCATCTGGGAAAGATCAATCACGATGCCGCCATCACAGACTGCGTTGCCGCCGATGTGATGGCCGCCGCCGCGAATGGCCGCCAACAAGCCGTGTTTGCGGGCGAAGTTGACGGCATGAACGACATCGGATGAATTGGCGCAGCGAGCGATCAGCCCCGGTTTCCGGTCGATCATTCCATTCCAGACCATCCGCGCCTCGTTATAGTGGGCGCTGGCCGGTGTGAGGACCTTGCCCTTCATCGCCTTCTGCAGGCCATCGACGGCGGCGGAATCAATCGAAAGATTTTCTCCGAACGTTGTTTTGAAAGCCAGACTGCTCATGGTCATGCTCCTTTTCGTTGTTCCGGATTTTTGCTATAATTGACGGATCATTCGCCATGGAGCCCGGAAAGAGAAACAAGTTCTGCAAATTCCTCCAACAAGAAGTACTCATGACCATGAGTTTTCCCGTAGGACTTGATCTCGACCTTTTACGCAGCTTCGTCATTATCGCCGAGGAGCGAAGTTTCACCCGCGCGGCGGAGCTTGTGGGGCGAACCCAGTCAGCCGTCTCGCTGCAAATGCAGCGGCTGGAAGCATCCCTTGGGCAACCGGTGCTCGCCCGCGAAAAAGGCGGCCATGTCGAATTGACCGAACAGGGCCGTTATTTTCTGGTCAAGGCCCGGGAACTGCTCAGCCTCAATGATGAAATTCTGGCATCGGTGAAAAAGCCGAAAAGCAGGGTGTCGATCAAATTCGGTATTGCCGAAGAACTGGCGCCGCACTACCTGCCGAAAATCCTCGAACACTTCGCACAGATTTCATCGTCCGTCGAAGTAGAGGTGTTCCTGGCATCCTCCTGCATTCTGTCGCCGCAGATCCGCAATGGCGAAATTGATCTCGCTATCCTGGAAAGCGGGTTGGAGCCGCGAAATTGGCCTACCAAGGAGGTATGGCGCAGCAAATTGGTGTGGATCACCTCCAACCACCACCAGCAACACCTTCGCACCCCCCTGCCACTGGCGCTTTCTCCCGTTGAATGTCCCTGGCGTCCGCCATGGCTGCACGAATGCCCTTTCCGGACTTTGGCGACGAAGTCGCTGGAGCGCGACTGCCGGGCTTTTCAGGTCGTGACCACATCGTCCAGCATGGCGGCGCAATTGGGCGCAGTGCGGGCGGGCCTTGCCGTTGCGGTGGCGCTGGATTCAACCAGCCTGCTCGATGAATTGCGGCAGGTGCGTGAAGATGAAGGATTACCGTTGCTGCCGGATGTTGCCTATCTGATGATGAAATCAAGAAACCCTCCGCAGCCGCATGCAGATCTGCTTTCTGCCGATGTCACGGCGCTGTTCAGCTGATTGCCGGACCCGACCAGAGGCACTGCTTCTATTCCTTGACGGCTTGCAACGAAGAAATGATGGAAAGCAATGCCTGCGCATGCGCCGCCTGGGTGGATTTTGAACCCCAATAGGTAATTACCAGCAGCTTGCCGGCAGAGGGAGACAGGACCGAAAGTCCTATGCTGACGTCGCCGTCGCTGTCTGTTCCCGACCAGTCGAAATTCGACATCTCCATGCCGTTGATGATTTCTTCCGATTGCTTTTGGGTGGCATCGTCGATCGTGACGCCGTTTTCCTCCAGAAAGGTCACGGCATCTTCAATCACCTTGTCGCTGGTCTTTTCATCGGCCACATCAATGGCGAAGTAGATGGCTGTATCCGGCGATGTCGCCTCGATGCCGGTTTCGGTTTCCGTCGGATCCCAATCATCGGGAATGGTAATGGCGGCAATCGGCGCCTCGCTGGGAAATTTCAATGTCGCCGCCTGGCCGGCAGTTGTCAGCAGCAACACAATTCCAGCTGCAACAAGGATTGTCTTCATGCAAATGCCCTTCTGGCCGGTTTGGATATTGGCAACCTGTATAGGCCAAGCGGGTTAAAGTTGGGTATGTCCGGATGCTTAATGACGGCTTGTATAGCCGGCCATATCAAGCATATATCTGCGATACCATTCTTACGTGATTGCCTTCCGGATCAACAAAGGCCAAGCCGCCGGCGGGCAATCGTTTCAATGCAATGCCCGCAGCATCGAGACGGCCCTTGGCCTTTTCAAGAACGGCCTCTGACGGAACTTCAATTTCAAAATACTGCACGCCCGCCGCGCCCGCAGGCAGCGGCCCGACCTCTTCGCCGCCCCATGTATTGAAAGCGACCATGTGCCGACGCGCCGCAGTTCCCATATCGCAGAACCTGAACGAAGCTGAATTGATATTGGGGACCAGCCCGACCACATCGGTATAGAAAGCAAAAACCTGCTCGCGGGCCTTGGTGCGGAAGTGGATATGGCCGATGAATGCAGTATCGGATAGCAGCGCAGGCGCCTTTTCTGCCGCGACGATTTCCGCCAGCAAGGCGGCCATATCAAGCGGCTCAAGCATGCTGTGCGCTTGGCCGTCATTGCTGATAGCGAAAGGATTGCCGTCAACAATATCCAGCCGTCCCCGATCCGGCGTGTCAAAGGCGATTTCGATGCCGTTGCCATCAACATCGGATACATAAAGCGATTCACTGAACAGATGGTCCTGGCCGGAATATCTGCGGCCGCTCTCCTGCAGGCGGGCGGCAACACAGGCAAGCTCCTTGCGGCTGGTTACATGCACAGCCACATGAAACAGCCCCAGCGCCTTTGCCGGCGCAGGCGACGTCGCGCCTTCATGAAGCACAACCAAGATACGGTTACCCGCGCCAAGCCTGCATTGGCCGCCGTCTTGCGACAGGACGGCAAGTCCGATCAGGTCACGCCAGACCGTGAGTGAAGCATCGACATTGGCGACCGATAGATGAACCGCGCCCAGACGCGTTGAATCGGGAAGCCAGTCAGCCTGTGCCAGCACTGCCATAGTATTCTCCTGATGGGTCCAGATAGCCCCGGATCGGCTTGACTGTCAGCGCACCCCAAGAATGCGCTGCCAGATCGTGCCGCCGGCATATTTCGAGCCTATGACAAAATAGGCGATCATGCCCGCAAAAAGGACAAGCGCCGGGAGGCCGTCAAGTTGAAACCCGCCTTCGGTGGTGTTTCCGGTGAATTTGGCAATGGCATAACCGCCAACCAGAAACACCGTGAAGAAATCCAGAATGGCGGCAAACACTTTTCGCCAGGTCGACACTGTTTTTGTGGTTTCACTCATGCCCCGCCCCTCCGCTATGACCGCCTGTGCAGCTCAGGTCGGCAAGGTAGCATCGCAATGGCGCAAAAGCCAATGCAGCGTGCATTTAAAAACGCCGCTCAACCGGAAAACTCCCTCAGTGCAATTGTCGCGCCCATTGTTGCAAGCGCAAAGACGGCGATCTTCCAGAAATCGCGGCGCTGCTTCAGGCCCGGCCAGCCGATCGGCCGGACCAGATGCAGGCCCATTGCGCCGATCAATAACAGCGCCAGCAGTTTCGTCATGTTATTTCCCCGAACGCTCGCGGACTGACACACCAGCGACACTTTCTGATGAAAAGCCAGACCCGGGCAAGCCGCGATTCCATTGTCACTCTATCCCATCGCCGGCGGTTTGTACCCTTTTGCAAAGGAATGATCCGGTTGCCCAAGCCTTCCCATCCCCTGCCGGATAAAGCAAGCTTGGTCGCAACCGCAAAGACAGTTCATGCAATTGCCGCCTTGCGGGTCGATTCCCCCGTCCCGTTCCTGTACCATGTTTTTTTGAGCAACAGTCGAGCCTGGAAATGAGACGCAACCTGTTCCCCGTATTCGCGCTGTTGCTCGGTACGTTCTTTCTGTTTTTGGGCCACGGCTTGAACGGCCTGCTGCTGCCGCTGCGCGGCACGCTGGAAGGCTATTCGACCAATGCGCTCGGCCTGCTCGGCACCTCCTGGGCGACCGGTTTCGTCATTGGCTGCCTGCTTGCGCCGCGTCTGGTGCGCCATGTCGGCCATGTCAGGGCCTTTTCGGGGCTGATTTCGCTGGCTGCCATTATCGCGCTGCTGATGGGCATCGTCGTCAATGACACGGCGTGGCTGCTGCTGCGGGCGCTGACCGGTTTTGCCACTGCCGGCACATCGATGATCATTGAAAGCTGGCTCAACGAGCGGGCCAACAATGAAAGCCGCGGCATGATCTTTTCCTTCTACATGCTGATCACGCTGACGGGCGCTGTCGGCGGACAGATGCTGATACCGCTGGCCGATCCCGCCACGCCGATCCTGTTCATGGTCGGCGGCATCGCTTATTGCATCGCCATGCTGCCCACGACCCTGTCCAATGCGGAATCGCCCAAACCGCTGCAGGCCGTCAGTCTCGACCTTGTCTCGCTTTATCGCAACTCGCCCGTTTCCTTCATCGGCATCCTGTTGATCGGCACGGCCAATGGCGCCTTCGGGACAATGGGGGCGGTGTTCGGCGCAAAAGCCGGCCTGTCATCGGGCAATATCGCCCTGATGATGACGATCTCCATTCTGGCCGGTGCGGTGATGCAGATCCCGGCCGGCCGCATGTCCGACCGGATCGACCGGCGCTATGTGCTGGCCATCCTCGCCGGCATTGCCTGGCTGGCGGGCTTCCAGATCTTCCTGATCGCACCGGCCGACCCGTTGACGCTGCTGATCCTGATCGGTGTTTACGGCGCTACGGCCAACGGACTATATGCGATCGTGGTCGCCCATGCCAACGACTTTGCCAAGCCGGAGGATTTCGTCAAGGTGTCCGGCGGCCTGTTGCTGCTTTATGGCATCGGCACCATCATCGGGCCAACCATTGCCGGCCCG
The DNA here is from genome assembly GCA_041742335.1 of Rhizobiaceae bacterium. Classification (GTDB taxonomy): domain Bacteria; phylum Pseudomonadota; class Alphaproteobacteria; order Rhizobiales; family Rhizobiaceae; genus Rhizobium_E. The sequence goes on along the minus strand of JBGSIT010000023.1, from coordinate 4,033 downwards.
ATCATGTCGCAATTCGGCCCCTATGCCTTGTTCGGCATCACTTCAGGCGCCCATATCATGATCGCCGTCTACGCCATCGTTCGTTCGCGCCTGAGAGCGGCCATTCCCGTCGATGAGCGCGAGAACTATTCGGTCATCGCCACCAACCCGGCCATTACCCAGGAAAGCCTGTCGCTGGATCCGCGCGGGGCGCGAATGGATGACGAAAGCCCGGATGAAAATAACCGCGACGAGGAGCAAGCGGCATGAGCCTGTTTGAAGACGACAAACCGAAAAAGCCGGTCGGACACGAAATCGGCGTTGACCTGACATTGCTGTCAGCCGACGAATTGCGCGCCCGGATCAGGATTCTGGAAGACGAAATCGCACGCCTTGCCGCAGAGGCTGAAAAGAAGACTGCGAGCCGGTCGGTCGCCGAGGGCCTGTTCAAAAAATAAGGCTGCCTGGTTTTGCCAGGGCCGGAACCGGTGAAACCATTGCCGCCAGCCGCGTGGGTTGTGTCATTTCCAGACACAAGAACAGGTGTCCGCATCGGCTTGCCTCAGATGTTAACGGCAAGTTAACCTTTCGGGATTATTACTATGTCATCCAGACTTTCTGGACTCAGACGATTTCCTTCCGGGATTGGGTCTGATTTTCTCCCTGTTTTACCTTGAGAGCCGCTTTTGCGGCTCTTTTTTTGCTTTCCTGTGTTTATTGGGGAGATTAACCCTTTATTAAGATTTGGCTTGCGTAAAAGCGCTACAACTATCATCATCCAATTCTCGAAAGGGCTTCTTTTTCCTTTCAGTACAGTAATGCGTTCACAGGATGAGATCATGTCAGACAATGTCGCCAATACAATCAGCTTTTCAGGCCACCTTGCCTCATCCGGCCAGTTCAAGGCTTTGTATGCCGACGGCATGTCGCTCGTGGAAGAAACCGCCAGCTATCTGGACGGCAACGGCCGCACCGCAGCCAAGGCGCTGCCGCGCATGGCCTCTGTTCTTTATGCGGCGGAATCGATGCGCCTGACCACGCGGTTGATGCAGCTGGCCTCATGGCTGCTGCTGCAGCGCGCCGTCAACAATGGCGAAATGACCCGCGACCAGGTGATGAACGAAAAGAAGAAAGTGCGCCTTGACGGCTTCAATGTCGATCACAGCGCGCCGGGTTGGAATGACCTGCCGGCAACCTTCCGTGATCTGGTGGATCGCTCGATCCGCTTGCAAAAGCGCGTTGCCTTGCTGGACCGCGATATCTATGAACCTGCGGCGCCATCCATCGTGCCCGACAACCAGAATTCGGTCCAGGCCCAATTGTCGCTGCTGCGCACGGCTTTCGACCTGCATTAAATGCACCATGTTCCCGACATGCAAAACCCGGCTTCGAGCCGGGTTTTTTGTGCCTGATTCACTGACTGCTGGAGATTTCCACCAACGCGAAAAACCCGGGATGAAACCCGGGCCTTGTCACTTGCAGGCGAAAAGCTTTCGGCTCAGACGCCGAGGCCTTCGAAACGCTTCTTGAACTTGGAAACGCGGCCGCCGCGATCAACCAGGTTCTGGTTTCCGCCTGTCCAGGCAGAATGCGACTTGCTGTCGATTTCAAGATTCATCGTATCGCCGGCTGAACCCCAGGTCGTACGGGTTTCATATTCGGTGCCGTCGGTCATGACCACTTTGATCATGTGGTAGTCTGGATGGATTTCAGCCTTCATAACAATTTTCCTGCTCGCCGGAGGTCTTTTGCCGCAACCCATTGCGACTTGATGACCGAGGGTCTAAATGAAGCCGCAGCCTGATCGGCCACGCCTTCCCAATTGGATGGCGTGCCTATACATGAAGGCCTTGATGATAACAAGAGCCCGCGCACGGAGAATCTGTGCCGGCGGGAGAAAGTGGAGGCATTGTGGCTTCTGTCGAAAATACCGCCGTCGCCGGTTCCCGGTCCCTGCGCCCCCTGGTCTCCCTGTTTCCCTACGTCCTGAGATATCGCAAACTCGTCGCCGGCGCGCTTGTGTTCCTGCTTATGGCGGCGGCGACAATGCTCGTGCTGCCCATGGCCTTGCGCCGGATGATCGATCGCGGCTTCAGCGCCTCCGACAGCGGTTTCATCAACAGCTATTTCACCATGCTGCTTGCGCTGGCTGTCGCTTTGGCGATCGCCTCCTCGCTGCGCTACTATTTCGTCATCCTGCTCGGCGAGCGGATTGTTGCCGATCTCAGGCGTGACGTCTTCGCCCATGTCTCGACGCTTTCGGCCAATTTCTATGACGTCAACCAGTCCGGCGAAATCGTCTCGCGGCTGACGGCCGATACCACCCAACTCAAATCGGTTGTCGGCTCCACCGCTTCAACCGCCTTGCGCAACACCATCATGTGCATCGGCGCCATGGGCATGATGATCTATACCAGCCCGCAACTCTCCGCCCTTGTGCTGGTCGCCCTGCCGATCATCGTCTTTCCGCTGATGGGTTTCGGCCGCTCGGTGCGCCAGCGCTCGCGCGCCGCCCAGGACAGGCTGGCAGCCGCTTCCTCCTATGCCGGAGAGGCCATTGCCGCAGCCCGCATCGTGCAGGCCTTCAACAACCAGCATATCGCCCGCGACCGCTATGGCGCAGCCGTCGAAAGCGCCTTTGAAGCCGCCCGCTATTCAACCCGGTCCCGCGCTTACCTGACCGGTTTTGCAATAACCATGGTGTTCGGCAGTGTTGTCGGCGTCCTGTGGTATGGCGCACAGAATGTGATGAACGGCACCATGACGCCGGGCACGCTCGGCCAGTTCCTGCTTTACTCGGTGATGGCCGCCAGTTCACTGGCCTCGCTCTCCGAGGTCTGGGGCGAAATTTCCCAAGCCTCCGGTGCTGCAGGCCGCCTGGTCGAATTGCTGGCCGAAGTGCCGCAGATCAAGGCGCCCGCCCAACCGGTCGCCCTGCCCGTGCCGCCTTTGGGCAGCCTTGCATTCCGCGATGTCGGCTTTGTCTATCCCACCCGCAAGGACACGGCCGCACTGAGCCATCTGACCTTCTTAGTCAATCCCGGCGAGACCATCGCCATTGTCGGCCCGTCCGGAGCGGGAAAGACCACCATATTCTCGCTGATCCTGCGTTATTACGATCCCGATTCCGGCGTCATTTCCATTGATGGCGTCGATATCACGACTGCCGATCCGGGGGATCTGCGCGACCGCCTGGCCATCGTGCCGCAGGATGTCACGATCTTTGCCAGTTCGATCCATGAAAACATCGCCTTTGGCAGACCGGGCGCCTCGCGCGCCGAAGTCATTGCCGCAGCCCGGTCCGCGCAGGCCGATGAATTCATCGCGCGCCTCGAGCATGGCTATGACACCGAGGTCGGCGAACGCGGCATCATGCTGTCGGGCGGCCAGCGCCAGCGAATCGCCATTGCCCGCGCTATCCTGAAGGATGCACCGATCCTGCTGCTCGACGAGGCGACGTCAGCGCTTGACGCGCAAAGCGAAACGCTGGTCCAGAAAGCGCTTGACGGGCTCATGCAGGGCCGCACCACGCTGATCATCGCCCACAGGCTTGCCACCGTGCTGAAAGCCGACCGCATCCTGGTTGTCGATCAGGGCCATATTGTCGAGGAAGGCACGCACCAGAGCCTTGTGCAGGCCGGCGGCATCTACGCCAAACTGGCGCGCCTGCAATTCAACCAGCACGACCAGGCCGGCCTCGCCGCAGCGTCTTGAGAGATGGGCAAGATTACGGTGATTGCTTCACTTCGATAGAAATACCAATCACCCGTCCTGCCAATTTTTTGAATGACCTTTTCCGCGCTCCAAAAAACGCGCGAACCGGTTTTTGTGAAAGTCACCACCAACGCGCCAACCCATTGCATTTCCGGCCTTTCCAGCCACCCGAATCACCTACGCCAGATAACCCCAACCAGAATTGTCCGCGCGTTTTTCCGCGCCCCTCCACCCGCGATTAGAATCGTCTCCGTCCTGCCATCGGTTACACCGGGAAAAGCGTCCCCGGCCAGGCAGGGCCGGTGCTCCGGTCTTTGTCTTTGACGCAAGGCAGAACCGG
>JBGSIT010000022.1:0-11037 GCA_041742335.1 Rhizobiaceae bacterium | reverse complement strand
GAAAAGCCGAAGGCGCGGTGCAGGTGCACACCGGCCCCTTCCATGGTGGGCTGTGCCTTGATGATGCGGTTGGCTGGCCTGATCGACATTTAGAAAACCCTCAAGGTGAACTTGCAGCCGCATATGGCGGCTGCGCGACACCGTTCAAAGTGCGGCGCGGGCAACGAACCGTCAACCGGGGATGAACGCAGTGCCCCGCCCGCTCACGGTATCGGCGGCAAGTCCGGTGCGTCGAGCCCGATGAAGGGGTCGCGCCAGGCCCCGATGGCTTCCAGCCGCCCATGCCAGCGCGAGACAGCGGGAAACTCATCGAGCGGCAGCAGCGCAACATCATTGTAGGGAAGGAATGTTGCCATCCGGAAATCCGCATAGCTTGGCTCAGCACCCAGCAGCCAGTCCCTTTCGGAAAATTGAGCCTCCAGCAGCGCTGCATCGGCGCGGAACCTGTCCAGTCCTTCCGCTACCAGCGCCGGATCGACGGGGCCTATCGCGTAGCGTTGCTTGGTGCCGCGTTCGAAATGCACCATGTCGCAGGCATGGACAAAATTGGCCTTGCCCCAGCTGATCCAGCGTATCAACTCCGGCTCGTCATCGTTTGACGGCCAGAATTGCGAACCGGCAAGCCGCGACAGGCGGCAGGCGATGGCGTCGGCCTCCCATAGCGAATATGCGCCATCCTGAAAGATCGGAAGCCGCAAATTCGGATTGAGCGGCAGGAATCGCTCCGCCTGTCCGTGTGCGAGCGGCGCGGCAAACTCGAATTCCACGGGCGCATCAAGATAGCGCGCGACTGCCACCGCCAGGCGGGGATTGGGATTGCGGCTGTAGAAGAGCTTCATTGATCACCAAAGACTGGCTTCAACCGGAGTCCATCATGAAGCACCCCGCACAGGGCGTCCATCCCGGCTCGAACCAAGCCGGGGCAGATGCAACGCGTCATGGAAGAAATCTGGAGCGGGCGAAGGGATTCGAACCCTCGACCCCAACCTTGGCAAGGTTGTGCTCTACCCCTGAGCTACACCCGCTCAGAATTCACGATCCGGGGCAATATGATCATGAAGCCAGCGCCAAACGGCGGCGACGGCGCTATATGGCCCAAGCCTAGTCCAAATGCAACAGGGAAAACAGCATTCCGGCGAAAAAATTGCATCAATTCAATAATCCGTTGTTTTCCTTCGTCTTACCGTCACGAAACGGGTGCAGCAAGCGATTGCGAACAGAGGCGATCTGCTTTAACACTGCGGCAAATCCCGATAAAGCGAGCAAACGATGAGCCAGACAAGCAGCGAAACAATGCCCAAGGACAGACAGGGTCTTTTTGCCTTTCTCGACAGTTTGGGCATTTCATACAAGACATTCGAGCATGCGCCTGTCTTCACAGTCGCGGAATCAGTGGCGCTGAGGGACAGCATCGAAGGCGGCCGTACCAAGAATCTGTTCCTGAAGAACAAGAAGGATCAGTTCTTTCTGCTGACCGTCGAGGAAAATGCCATTGTCGATTTGAAGACCGTGCATCAGTTGCTCGGCGGCGCGAGCAAATTTTCCTTCGGCAAACCGGAAAAGCTGATGGAATTTTTGGGCGTCATTCCAGGCGCGGTGACCACTTTCGGCGCGATCAACGATAGTGCCGGTGCGGTAACCGTGGTCCTGGATGAAGATCTGATGAAAAATGAAATCATCAATTGCCATCCGCTGACCAATGATGCGACAACATCAATCAAACGGGACGATCTTGTCCGCTTCCTTCAGGCGACAGGACATCAGCCGCTCATCTTGAAAGTTACAGTCTGAAATACGACATGTAGCTTAACGAGCGGACGGTCTTCTTCACGATCGCAAAATTTTCGGGGTTAGGAATATGACGGGTTTTGACAATCCCTATGCCAATCCGGCAGGGCAAATGAATGCATCCATCCAATACGGCGGCAATAGCGGCAATGGCGCTGTCGGCGAATTGATCAAGGATACCACAACGGCGGCCTTTCCCAAGGATGTGCTCGAGGAGTCCCGCAAGCAGCCGGTCCTGGTGGATTTCTGGGCGCCTTGGTGCGGTCCGTGCAAGCAGTTGACACCGATCATCGAGAAAGTCGTCAATGAGAGCAAAGGCCGCGTCAAGCTGGTCAAGATGAATATCGATGATCATCCCTCCATTGCCGGCCAACTGGGCATACAGTCGATTCCGGCCGTCATCGCCTTTGTCAATGGGCAGCCCGCCGACGGCTTCATGGGCGCGGTGCCTGAAAGCCAGATCCGAGAATTCATCGACAAGGTCGCAGGCCCGGAGGGGGCCGACAAGGCGGCTGAAATCGAAGCCGTGCTGGGCGAGGCCGAAACGCTTCTTGCCAATGGCGAGGCTGCCGGCGCTGCCGACCTGTTTGGCGCGATCCTGCAGGCGGATCCCGAAAATCTGCGTGCCTTGGCGGGCATTGCCGGCTGCATGATCGCCACCGAGCAAGGCGACCGCGCCAGGCAGTTGCTGGCCGAACTCACCGAGGAACAGCGCAAGGATCCAGCCATCGTGCCGGTGGTCAAGAAACTCGAACAGATTGATGAGGCCCGCAAGCTGGGTGATCCGCGTGCGCTGGAACATGAATTGGCGCTGCATCCGGAAAATCATGCAGCCCGGATGAAGCTTGCCAAGATCCTCAATGTGGAAGGCGACCGGTTTGGTGCGGCAGAACATCTGCTGTTAGTGATGAAGACTGATCGCAAATTCGAAGATGATGGCGCACGCCGTCAATTGCTCGAGTTTTTCGAGGTCTGGGGACCCAAGGATCCGGCAACTTTGCAAGCGCGCCGCAAACTGTCTTCGCTTCTGTTTTCCTGACAGGCCCTTGCGTTTGAGGGCCTCATACCCCACATTTTAGGAAGCGGCGCAATGCGCTGTTTCCAAATGACAAGGCCGGAGGAATGACCGCCATGCAAGTGGGAAATGCCCGTTACCTCACAGAAAGCGATTTGCCCAAGACCATACCGGTCTTTCCGCTGTCGGGAGCCCTGCTGCTCACCGGCGGGCAATTGCCGATCAACATATTTGAACCGCGCTATCTGGCGATGATCGACGACGCACTCAAGACCAACCGTTTGATCGGCATGATCCAGCCGGAATTTTCAGAGACCCAGGAAAGCCCGAAGGGCTCCGTGCCGCTATGCAAGGTTGGGTGCCTGGGGCGCATCACGTCATTGGCCGAGACCGGCGACGGCCGTTACATGGTGACCTTGACCGGCGTATGCCGGTTCAGGCTGCTGGACGAATTGACCGCAATGACGCCCTATCGCCAATTCAGGATCGCGCCGTTTCTTGCCGATGTCGCTACCCAGGAAGACGACAGCAACGTTGACCGCGACGCGCTGCTGACGGCCTTCAAGGCCTATCTCGACGCCAACAAGCTGGAAGCCGATTGGCAGAGCGTCGGCATGGCCTCCAACATGACTTTGGTCAACGCACTTTCAATGATGGCGCCGTTCGGACCCGCCGAAAAACAGGCTCTCCTGGAAGCCCCTGACCTGAAGACACGCGCTGAAACCCTGGTGGCCATCACCGAAATGGTGCTGGCAAAGAATTTCGGCGAAGCCAGCACAATGCTGCAGTAGGGACGTGTCAGTGGAAGAGAACATTTTCAAGCCGGATCCGAAAATGCTGGAACTGCTGGTCTGCCCGCTCACCAAGGGGCGGCTGTCGTGGAACCGCGAAACCAATGAACTGATTTCAGAAAAGGCAAAGCTTGCCTATCCCGTGCGCGACGGCATACCGATCATGCTGATTTCCGAAGCCCGCAAGATCGAAGATTAAGAATTGAAATATCACAGTCGGATGGAACCCGAAAAAGGTTGCCTCCTGCTTACCGAAACCGTAGGCAAACCGCCCTTCAGCAACCTGAAATCAAACCGTGCTGGAGCGTATGGCAGACGATGACAGGGTCGAACGCGGTCCGTGGATGAAAGTCCATGCCGGCGCCTTCATGAAGCCCAGTCTGCCTGCGTCATCCTCATCGACCCGCGCATGATCGAATGTCTTGGCCATCATTGAAGACAGAAAGGACAGCGTCGCCCCGGGCCGGTCAATCACTGCAATCGGAAATGTCCTGGCGATGGATTGCCAGTTCTGCCATGTATGAAAGTGCTGGAGATTGTCCGCGCCCATGACCCAGATGAAGTGAACCCCGGGATTGCGCGCCTTGACACGCTTGAGCACCTTCGCCGTATAGGTTTCATTCAGGGCCTTTTCAAAGCCGGTGACCTTGACCCTGGGGTTGACGAGGATCTTCTCGCTCAATGCCAGACGTTGCGAAAGCGGCGCCAGTTGCCGCTTGGATTTAAGCGGATTGCCAGGCGTGACCATCCACCACAATTGATCAAGCTTCAGTTGCCGAAGCGCAATGTCGGCCACCAGCACATGGCCGTCATGCGGCGGATTGAACGAACCGCCCAACAGGCCGATCACCATTCCCCGCGAGACAGGCGGCATGCGCAGGTAATGCGGATCGATCTTGTCCGGTTGCATTCCTAAGGCCTTGACTGGCCGTGGCCGCGAACGCGGTATTTGAACGAAGTCAACTGCTCAACGCCAACCGGACCACGGGCATGCATCTTGCCGGTGGCAATGCCGATTTCCGCGCCCATTCCGAATTCACCGCCATCGGCAAATTGGGTCGATGCATTGTGCAGCAGAATGGCGGAATCAATTTCATTGAAGAACCGTTCGACGGCTGTCGCATCTTCGGCAATGATGGCTTCGGTGTGATGGGAGGAATAGCGGTTGATATGGTCAATCGCGCCGCCAACACCATCAACCACAGCCACAGAAATGATGGCGTCGAGATATTCGGTGCTCCAATCGGCCTCTGTCGCAGTTTTCAAACCCGGTTGCGCCTTTTTTACATCTGCCGAAGCGCGAATTTCACAACCGGCTTGCGTCAGGGCCCGCAGGATCGGCTTCAGATGGGTGGCGACGGCTGCGCTGTCCACCAGCAGCGTTTCGGCAGCGCCGCAAATGCCGGCTCGCCGCATCTTGGAATTGACGACAAGTTTGACCGCCATGTCCAGGTCTGCCGAAGCGTCCACATAAACATGGCAGATGCCTTCAAGGTGGGCAAAGACCGGGACGCGGGCATCGCTCTGGACACGGGCGACAAGGCTTTTGCCGCCGCGCGGGACGATCACGTCGATAGTTCCCGCAAGACCGGTCAGCATCGCTCCCACGGCCTGCCTGTCCGTGACGGGAACCATTTGAATGGCGTCTTCCGGCAATTTCGCATCCTTCAGGCCCTTGACCAGGCATTTGTGGATCGCCCGGGATGAATGAAGGCTATCCGATCCGCCGCGCAGGATGACGGCGTTGCCCGCTTTCAGGCACAAGGCGCCGGCATCGGCGGTGACGTTGGGACGGCTTTCATAGATGACGCCGATCACGCCCAAGGGGGTGCGAACGCGCTCGATATGCAGACCGTTGGGCCGATCCCAGGCAGCGATGACTTCGCCGACCGGGTCCTTCAGTTCGGCAATGGCGCGTATGCCATCCGCCATGGCGCGGACGCGATCGGTGGTCAGGGTCAATCTGTCAATCAGCGCCGGCGACATGCCGCTGGCATTGGCAGAGTCCAGATCCAGTGCGTTGGCGGCCAGGATCTGATCCGTCCGGGCCAGGAGTTCTGTTGCCATCGACACCAAAGCTGCATGCTTGCGCTCCGCTGAAGCGATGGCCAGTGGAGCGGCAGCGGCGCGTGCTTTCTTGCCAATGTCCAGCATCAACGAGAATATATCATCCGCAGTCCTTGCCGCTTCAAGCATTTGCACCATCCTTTTGTCGTGCGTCCGTTTTGGGTGATCGTCCGCCAATGGCCATGACCAGATCATCGCGATGCACCATCGCCGCGCGCCCGGCATAACCGAGAATGGCCTCGATTTCGGCAGATTTCTTTCCGGCGATCTGGCGCGCTTCGCCAGCGTCGTAACCGGCAAGGCCACGGGCGATCTCGATGCCGTCCGGCCCGATGATCGACACAGTGTCGCCGCGACTGAATTCGCCGGACAGGCTCTTGACGCCGGCCGGCAGCAGGCTTTTGCCGCCGCCCAGGGCATTGCGCGCGCCTTCATCAACCACCAGCTTTCCGGAAGGCTGCAATTTGCCGGCAATCCAGGTCTTGCGGGCGGTGACGGGATTACCCGAAGGCGCGAACCACGAATGCCGACCACCCTGCTCCGCAATCGTCCTGATAGGGTGGTCGGGCTTGCCCGAGGCGATGATCATTGCGCATCCCGCCGATGTGGCAATCTTGCCGGCTTCGATCTTGGTGCGCATGCCGCCGCGCGAAAGCTCCGAGGCTGCACCACCGGCCATGGCTTCGATCTCAGGGGTGATATCAGCGACAAAATCGATAAAGCGCGCGTCAGGGTCAAGATGTGGCGGCGCTGAATAGAGCCCGTCAATATCGGAAAGCAGGATCAACAGATCCGCGCCAACCATGGTCGCCACCCGTGCGGCCAGGCGATCATTGTCGCCGATGCGGATTTCGGTTGTCGCCACCGTGTCATTTTCGTTGATGACCGGCACCGAGCCCAGTTTGAGAAGCTGGTTGATCGTCGCCCGCGCATTGAGATAGCGGCGACGTTCCTCGGTATCGCCAAGCGTCAGCAGAATCTGCCCGGCAACAATGTCCTGGCCCGACAGGCTTTCCGACCAGGCGCGCGCCAGGCTGATCTGGCCAACGGCCGCTGCCGCCTGGCTTTCCTCAAGCTTCAGGCCGCCATGCGGAAGTTCAAGCACCTTGCGCCCCATCGCAATGGCGCCCGAAGACACCACCATGACCTCGATTTTCCTGGCGCGAAGATCTGCAATATCGGCGCACACCGCATCCAGCCATTGCTTCTTCAATCCCTGCTCGCGATCAACAAGCAAAGCAGATCCGATCTTGATGACAATCCGGCGGCAGGCGCTGATCGGCTTTCGGACTTTGGACATCTTATTCAAAGTCCCGGTCATCATAGTCATCATCGCCTTCATCATCGCGAACCGGCCGACGGTTGAGGATGATGGAACCTGCGGCCTTGATAATTTCCGGATCGGACGCCTTGCTGGTCACGATCACATCGCGCAGCGCCCGCAGCACCTCGATCATGCCGTCGCCGGTGACGGCGGAAATGACATAGGGCGTCGAACCGCAGGCGCGCTTGAGCGACGCAAGTTTCTTTTTCAGCTCGGCCTTGTCGACAACATCGCTTTGCGAAAGGGCAACAATTTCAGGCTTTTCAGCAAGTCCTTCGCCATAGGCGGCAAGTTCGCCTCGGATGGTCTTGTAGGCTTTGCCGGCGTTTTCCTCCTGGCAGGAAACCAGATGCAGAAGCACGCGGGTCCGTTCGACATGGCCGAGAAAGCGGTCGCCCAGGCCAATGCCTTCATGAGCGCCTTCAATCAGCCCGGGAATATCGGCCAACACATATTCAGACCCATCCACAGAGGCCACGCCGAGATTGGGATGCAGCGTTGTAAACGGATAATTGGCGATTTTTGGCCGCGCTCTGGTGCAGGTTGCCAGAAAGGTTGATTTTCCGGCATTGGGCAGGCCGACCAGGCCGGCATCGGCGATCAATTTGAGGCGCAGCCAGATGGTTTTTTCCTCGCCCTCCTGGCCAGGATTGGCCCAGTCTGGCGCACGGTTGGTCGAGCTTTTGAAATAGGAATTGCCAAAGCCGCCATTGCCGCCCTTTGCCAGCCGGAAACGCTGGCCGACTTCCGTCAGGTCGCAGATCAGCGTCTCTCCGTCTTCTTCAAATATCTGTGTTCCGGCCGGAACCTTGAGGGTAACGCTGTCGCCCTTGCCGCCGTGCTTGTTGCGGCCCATGCCGTGCACGCCGGTCTTGCCTTTGAAATGCTGCTGAAACCGGTAATCGATCAGCGTATTGAGCCCGTTGACGGCCTCGACGAAAACATCGCCGCCGCGCCCGCCGTCACCGCCGTCCGGTCCGCCGAATTCGATGAACTTCTCGCGACGGAAGGAGACCGAGCCTGCTCCGCCGTCGCCGGAGCGAATATAAACTTTAGCCTGATCGAGAAATTTCATTGAACTGCCATGCCTAAGGTTGGTTGGAATGGAACGCCGGGTTTGGGCCACGAATATAGCGGCCTGATGCCGAGGTCAAAGATTATCGTGCCAATTGCCGACCATAACAATCAGTTTGGCGCCGTATTGGTGGAAGGGGGAGGGCCAGGATCGGCCCTCCCCTGTTCACAATGGCGTAAAGCCTGCCCGGTCAATTTCGGTGGTGATCAGGTTGACCATCGCCGAACGCGGATTGCACCAGGCATCCTTGACCCCTGTTACCGAAAAACCCAGCCTGTCCTGCAGCTTCAGTGATGCCGGATTATCGGCAATCACACCGGACTGCAGCAAGGTTGCCGACCGGGTGTCAAAACAAGCGGTCAACACGGTGTTGACGGCCTCGGTCATGATGCCACGGCCCCAATATTGGCGGCTGAGCCAATAGCCAAGCTGAGGCTGGTCATTGCGCATCTCGATCGAAACGACCCCGATCAGCGGTCCATCGCCCAGGGTGATGGCGTGGGACCAACCGCTCTTGTCGCCCTGCCGCCAACCGAGGATCCAATCGAGGGCATCATCCGGATGGTAGGGCTGGGGCAGCGGCAACAGCATGCGCGCCACCGCAAAATCCCCCAGGCCGCCGGCAATCGCCCGGCTGTCATCGACTTGCGGCTTGCGAAGCCGCAATCGCCCTGTCATGAGCATCGGCTGACTTGCGAAGGCCAACTCACCCTGGCTTTCAGGCCTGGCCCGAGCCGGCATGGCGCAAGAGGTCGGACGCGATTGGCATTGTTGAGACAATTCCAGTGTCATGGCCTGCCTCCCCAACTCTTGAGCGACGCCCAGGTCTTGCGATCCAGCCGGTACCATTCCACCGCGACCCACCCGCCCAGCGCCATGCAGGGCGACATTGCGGTGGCCTGGAACTGGAAACCGCATTTCTGGATGACGCGGCGCGAGCCGACATTGACGACCCGGCAGCGGGCATCGATGAAATCGATGTCGAAATCACGAAAGCCCATGTCGATCAGCATATGGGCGGCTTCCGTGGCATAGCCCTTGTTCCAGTAAGGCTCACCCAGCCAATAGCCCATCTCGAAAATGCGCGCGTCGCCTTGCGGCTCCAGTCCGCAACAGCCGAGAAATGCGCCTGTATCGGCGAGGGTCACGGCATAGACACGCTTGCCAATATCGCCACTTTTGGCGCGCGCGACAAAATCGGCAGCATCCACGGCGGAGTAGGGATGCGGCATGCGCGATACCATGTCGGCAATCTTGGCGTTGTTGGCGAGATTGGCAAGGGTGTCGATATCGTCGGCATGCGGCGGGCGCAAGACCAGCCTTTCGGATATCAACAGGGGCCTGTCGCTCCCCTGCCACAGCGGATCTGGCCGCTGTTGGGGTTGGCCTGGTCGGCGCGCCCCGGGTTGAAGTAGGTGTTGCATCTCAAGTTCTCCTTTGGAATTGAAAAAGGGAAGACGGGTATTGCCCCATCTCCCCTTTTGAATTCCAAGGTTTCAAGACCTTGAGTGCCAGCCGGGTCGATGAGACGCCGGCTGTTTTAAAGCGCTTCCGGCTATTCCGCTGCTTCTGCCGTTTTCGGCATTACCGACACGTATACGCGGCCATTGGCCTTGGTGCGATAATTCACATTGCCTTCAACGAGCGCAAAAATCGTGTGATCCTTGCCGAGTCCGACATTGCTGCCCGGATGCCACTTCGTGCCGCGCTGGCGCAAAATGATGTTGCCGGAAATGACGGCTTCGCCGCCGAACTTCTTCACGCCGAGGCGCTTGGACTCAGAATCGCGACCGTTGCGCGATGAACCGCCAGCTTTTTTATGTGCCATGGGTGTGCTCCTTTAAACCTTCGTGCTCTGGTTACTTGGCCGCAATATCGGTGATGCGGACGGTGGTGAGGTGCTGACGATGACCGCGCTTGCGCTTGGAATTCTGCCGGCGACGCTTCTTGAAGGAAATGACCTTGGGGCCGCGTCCCTGTTCAACCACTTCGCCCGAAACAACTGCACCCGAAACAAAGGGGGCGCCGATCTTGGCGTCTGCACCTTCACCGACGACGAGCACTTCGGTGAATTCAATCTTGTCTCCGGCTGCGCCCTCATGCTTTTCAATGACGATGACGTCATTGGCTGCGACGCGGTACTGCTTGCCGCCGGTTTTGATGACTGCGAACATAGTTTTTCCTTTCATGTTCTGCCCGGCTTCCATGCTTCCCGATCAGGGATCATTGAGCCGTCTTTTTGTCAGTCGTTGAGCAGGCTTGCGCCCGCCGGTGGAGTGCCCGTATAACCGCATGCGGCAACACAAACAAAACGCCGCGCAAGCAAAACCCGCGCAGCCTTGCATCGCCTCTAATGGAAGGCGGCGAAACTGTCAAGCGCGAGGCCGTGAAGTGACCCAAAAAACTCAATTTTCCGGCTTGCCAGCCACATCATTGCCCGCTATATCGCGGCCCTGGCCCCTTCGGGGGCCCAGGCAGGAAGTTTCAACCAACTTCCTGCCCCAGGCCGGAGAAGTGGCAGAGTGGTTGAATGCACCGCACTCGAAATGCGGCATGGGGGCAACTCCATCGGGGGTTCAAATCCCTCCTTCTCCGCCATTAAATTAGTATAATTTATTGATAAATATAAGATATTTTAAATCAGGTTAAAGTCTTCCCCACTTTTTTCCCCACTTTGGTTAGTTGGTGGGCATTGAATTTGCGGGGGATTGTATATCGAATCAGGCTCCAATTCCTTTCGTCTGCAGATTTATACCCTTACCGTGATTGCGAGTATCAACAGTCTTGGATTCGCGCAGATGGCAAAGTATGTCTATCCCTTGCTGCTTGGAATTCTTCTGACCTTGCCCCCAAGTTTTATCCAGTTTTGAGTTCGTTTCCGGCGTTTGATGTGACGGGCTTTGGTGCGGAGTTATCCACATTGCGCAGCGCCAAAGCCCGGCGCGTTGCGAAGGTGTCGGCAAATTCGCTTGGAGTC
>JBGSIT010000021.1:0-1711 GCA_041742335.1 Rhizobiaceae bacterium | reverse complement strand
CAAGCGTCCGGTCTCCGGCGTGCAGCGAAACAGGTCTTCCGGACAAACGGGGTTTCCCCGGCAAACGCTGCTGGTCACGCGAAACGCGGAGCCAAAAAAACTATATAAAAGAAGGCGATGCGTTTCGCGTGGTCCTCCTTTCACCCCATCAATCCGGAGCAGTCCTGCTTGCGGAACGTCCTTTTGCGCCCTGATTGGAGAAAACATGGCCCGCAAACCCAACATCAAACTTATTGGCACAGCAGGTGGAAAAAATTTTGACCCTCTTGCATTCAACCCGTCGCAGGCGGAGCGGCAGGCAAACAACATCTATCTCTATGCCATCACCGCCACCGTGTTCGACGTTCCCAAAAAATGCCCCCTGCCGGTCTGCCGGCGCAACCGGGTCTGTATCGGTTCCAACCGTCCGCACCAGATCCTGTGTGAACGCGATCTCTGGCGGCCCTTCTGCCTGTCGGTCGACGAGGAGGCCTACCAGGCCTGCAAACGCGCCAGGGACGCGGTCAGGGTGGAGGTCATGGGCTCTTGACGCCTGAAGGCCTGCCGCCTTCAGATGTCGTTCTTGCGGATATTGCGCAATATGCGGTGCAGCACCGAGATGAAATTGCGGTATTCCTCGTCGTCGATGCCCTCAAACATCTGCAGCAGATGGTCATACATGGTCGGCCAGAGCTGCTCGAAAGCGGCGCGGCCCTCTTCGGTGATCGTCACGTCGCGGATGCGCATGTCATCGGGGCGGGGCTGGCGGCGGATGAAGCCCTGTTCTTCCAGCGAATCCAGCGTCCGGCTCATGGTCGATTGCTCGGTGACGGCAAAGACCGACAATTCATTGATGGTCACCGACGGCCTGATCGACAGGATCGCCAGCGCCCGCATCTTGGCGGTGGTGATGTCCAGCGCCTTCAGGTCATCGGCCAGATCGGCGTTCCAGCGGGCGATCACCCGGTTCAGCAAATAGGGCGCAAACTGGTTGAGGCCGATCTCGCCCATGGTCGGGCGGCGTCCGTCCTCCTTGTCCGGTCGGCGCAGAATTGTTCCTGAATAGCGGTCATCCATCGGCTTTGTCGCTCCCCGGTCTTGGCTTCATTTCAGTGACGACCCCAGCAGGAACCCCGATCCGCCGCCCAGCCCCGGGCCGGGATGGGTGGAGGCGCCGATATGGTAGAGCCCGGCGACATGGGTCTTGTGATTGACCGAGGATTTGAACGGCCGCCACAGGAAAAACTGGTCGATGCCGCAAAATCCGCCATAGGGATCGCCGCCGACAAGATTGACGTTGACGGCTTCAAGATCGGCAGGACTGAGCACGCGCCGGGCAATGACTGTGGAGGAGAAATCCTCGATATGGCGTTCCAGAATGGCCTGGACGCGGTCGGCATAGGCCTCGCGCAGGGCCTCGCTCCAGCCTCCATCGGCGGGAATGTCGATCAGGCCTGCGGCATCGCCCTTGATGCGGCGCGGCGTTTCGGGAAGCTGCAGCCACAGCACCGCCTTGCCATCAGGGGCGCGGCCCGGATCAAACGAGCTCGGCTGGCCGACGCAAATGGTGGGGTCTGCCGGCAGCATGCCGCGCTCGGCCTCGTTGGCGGATTTGGACACGGCGTCGATCCCGTCCGACAGATGGATCAGCGCAACGTCCTCCAGCCCCGGTGTCCGCCATTCCGGCGCCCGGTCCAGCGCATAGTGCAACTGGAAATTGCCGCGCCCGTGG